>JBGPNZ010000045.1:0-11835 GCA_041487795.1 Nitrospiraceae bacterium | reverse complement strand
GCCGCCGGTGGAAGAGGCGCCCCCGCCGTCTCCCAAGCCGGCCGCGCCTCCAGCGAGAGCGAGCGCTCCGATTGCCGCGAAAGTTCCGGTGATGCCGTCGATCAAGGAAAATGTCACGATAAAGGCCGCGGATAACCGGCTGCGGGAGGCTCTGCGAGGCATCGAGCGGCCTCCGGAAGCTCCGCGGCTGGGAGAGTACCGCCCGGTTCCTGTTCCGCCGGTTGCGGAGACCAAGGCACAGAAGAAGCAGCCGTCGCTTTCCGAACTCGCCAAGCAACTGGAGCAGGTGCAGCGCCCGCAGCCGAAAGCGGCGGTGGCCTCGAAGCCGAAACCGGTTGCGAAACCGGTGACGGCGATTCAGGTGTCGGGCGATGAGTCGGGATTGAGCCGGTACTTGGCCATCGTGCAGAATAAAATCAGCGAACAGTGGGTGGCCCCGCCGGTGGATGCGGCGAACCGGTTGTACCAGGTCGTCATCAAGTTCCGGCTGCACCGGTCGGGCCGCATCAGCGATGTGGTGGTTGAACGGGAGTCCGGAAACGGGTATTACGATGATGCCGGGAAGCGGGCGGTGTTGTCGGTGGGACCGCTCCCGTCGTTTCCTCCGTATGTGACCGAGGAAATGCTGGAGACGCATTTCAGTTTTACGGTGGGTGAGGAGGCGGGATGACGCAACGCACGACTCGACTGTCGAAAATTATTGCGGGCGCAGTGCTCGGTCTCGCAAGCGCCGGCATGCTGGGAAGCATCCTGGAATCGGGTGCGGCGGACGTGTACTTGGAGGCCGCCAGACCTGACTTCCAGAAAGTACCCATCGGGATTCTGGGCTTTCAGGACGGCTCGCTCCCATCACGCCCGGGCAAGGAAGCCGTCGCTGTGCTTGCGGCCGATCTGCGCCGCTCGCAGGTGTTTGCGGTCGCCGATGCTTCCAAGCTGGGCATCGCACTGACCGGTCCAGGCGGGCCGGAGAAACAGAAACTGAAACAGGCGGTCGGGTCGGGCGTCAAGGTATTGGTCTGGGGCACGATCGGCACGCGCGATCCGGACTATCTCCTGGACCGGTTCGTCTATGACGGCGGCAGCGACGAGATCGGCGCCAGCAAGCGCTACGTCGGGTCCGCTGCGCTGCTGCGGCAGATCACGCACCGGCTGGCGGATGAACTGGTCGCGCGCTATACGGGCGAACCGGGCATCGCGCGGACGCGGATTGCCTATGTCTCGGAACAGAAAGGTGCCCGCGAGCTGTTCATCATGGACTACGACGGGCATGCCCCACGGCAGCTCACCACCGACGGGTTCTTGAATCTGACGCCGCAATGGTCGCCGGACCGAAAATTTCTGGTCTTCACGTCTTACCAGAGCCGCACGCGGCAGAATATCGAGATCGTGAATCTTTCCACCGGAAAACGCTCGCCCCTGGTGTCGCTGGCGGGGCTGAATATCACGCCGGCGATGTCTCCGGACGGCACGAAGCTGGCGTTTGCGACAAGCCAGGACGGCAACTCGGAAATCTATACGATGGAGATGCAGACCAAGGCGCTGCAGCGCCTGACTGTCCATTCGGCAGGCGATCTCTCGCCGTCCTGGGCACCGACAGGGAAAGAAATCGCCTTCACCTCCGACCGGGGAGGAGGGCCGCAGGTATACTTAATGAGCGCCGATGGCTCGAACGTGCGGCGGCTGACCTTCGACGGCGACTACAATGCGGCGCCGGCCTGGTCGCCTCGCGGCAACTGGATTGCCTACGTGTGCCGGAGCGAGCAGCGGCAGTACAAGATCTGCCTGATCAGTCCGGACGGGCAAAAACGCGCGCAAGTGACATCGGGGCAGAGCATCGACGATTCGCCTTCCTGGTCCCCGGATGGGCGGCATATCGTGTTTAGTTCGACGTCCGGAGGCAAAACACAACTCTATATGATCAACAGCGATGGCAAGGAAATGGAGCCGTTGACCTCGAGCGGGTCGCACAACAGCATGCCGGCCTGGTCTTCGGCGGAAATCCAGACGGTCGACTCTCAACCAACGGAGAAGAAGTAATGTCTACACCAACACAGGAGCGTGATGCGATGAGCAGAGCCTGCCAGACAATAGGCGTGGTGATGATGGCCGGGTGCCTGGTGGTGTCCGTGCAGGGGTGCAGTAAATCGGTCGAAGGGACGTCGGGCTCGAAAACCACGGAGCAGGGATTGGTCAAGGCGCCGGTGACCTTGCCGGGCGAGGAGCGGGTGTCCGACGATATTGTGGTGGCGAAGGCCGAGCCGGAAGCCGCCCGCCAACGCACGGAGGAAATGCGGCAGGAAGCGGCCGCGACGGCCGGCACGGGGCTGCAAGATGTGTTTTTCGTGTTTGACAGTTGGACGATTATCGACAGCGGTAAGCAAGCTCTCGGGGCGGACGCGCAGTGGCTGAAGGCCAACGACGGCAAAGCGCTGACGATCGAGGGACACTGCGACGAGCGGGGTACGCAAGCCTACAATCTGGTGCTGGGCGAGAGGCGGGCGAAGGCGGTGCGCAGCTATCTGACGGATCTGGGCGTTGATGCCAAGCGGCTGGCCGTGGCGTCCTATGGAAAAGACCGGCCGTTCTGCCGTGAGCACAACGAGGACTGCTACCAGCAGAATCGGCGCAGCCATTTGGTGCTGCGCGTCAAGTAATGCCGCAGGCACGGGGTTCGAGGTGTGGATGGTAGGCACGAGGCGCGAGGCACGAGGCGCGAGAAAGGGTAGCGAGGTGCGGGGTTGCGAGGATGCGGGGCAAAGCAACAGGATGGCTTACCTCGAACCTCGAACCTCGAACCCCGCAATCGTGGTCAGCGTCGTGCTGCTGATGTTATCGCTGGTCGGCTGTGCGCAGCAATCGGATCTGGTCAGGCAGGAGAAGGAATTGACGGCGAAGATCGCCAAGGCGAGAGCGGATCTCGATCAGTTGATCGGAGAAACCAGAGCCCGCTTCAACCAGGAATTGACGACGCTCCGGGAAGAAGAGTTGCCGGCTCTCCGGGGGAGCATGGACAAGGGCTCCAACCGGTTCGACGTCATGCAACGCCGCCTGGACGACGTGGAGAGTAAATCGTCGGCCCGGCTGAACGTGATCGAAAAGATTCAGCACGACCAGGCCAACCTCTTGAAGACGGACCGTGACCGCATGCAGGAGGAATTGGCGAAGCTGGCGGAGACGATCGGCGCGCTGGCCAAGACCGTGGACGCGAAACTGGAGGGCCATGACAAAACGCTCGCACAACTCAGCCGCGCGTTGACGGATCTGTCCGCCAAGGCGGACGCCGATGCCAGGACGACATCGGAACATTTGGCGGAGGTGAACAAGAGCGTCAATTCGGTCGCGAAAGCGCTGCGGACGGTCGGCGAGGCGATCGAGACGCGGGAAGCGGAGCAGGATCGTCGTCTGGACGAGATGGCCAAGGCGCTGCACGGCATGGCGGCCCAGGCCGGAACGGTCAAAGAGGGCAAGTCGCCCAAGAACGGCAAGCGGGATTCGCGTCCCGGCGGATCGGCGGAATCCGGCTCAACCAAGAGTTCGGGGCACGCGACGGCAGGCTCGGCGCCAACTTCAGCCGTTGTTGCCGCTGAGGGGACGCCGTCCGACAGCGAGGGGAAAAGTTACGAACAATCTCTGCAAGCGTTCAAGAACGGCGATTATGAAGTGGCACGGAAGCGGTTCTCAGACTTTCTCCAGCGCCATCCGGACTCGAAGCTTGCCGGCAATGCCCAATATTGGCTGGGAGAGTGCTATTATGGGACCAAAGACTACGGACAGGCGATTGAGGCGTTCGACCGCGTGCACCGTTCGTATCCCGACAGCGCCAAGGTGCCGGCGGCGCTGCTCAAAAAAGGATTTGCCTACGTGGCTCTGAACGATCGCGGGCGTGCCTCGTCTGCGCTGAAGCAGGTCGTGGAGGCGTATCCGAGAAGCCCCGAAGCGACGAAGGCAAAAGAAAAGTTGGCTCAACTCCAGTAGCCATTAACGAAGAGAACCCTGCCATGCGCGAGCATCCTGTGAGACACCCGGCCGGTTCGTTTGTCCTGCGCCTTGCGTGCGGGCTGCTCATGACCGCGTCCGGCTGCGCGAAGCACGCCGATTTTGTCGAAGTGCGGGAAGACCTCCGTACGGTGACCAAGTCCCAGGAGCAGGCGTACAAGCAGCAAGAGGCGCTGCAGCGGCGCCTGCAAACCCTCGAATCCAAACTGGGCGGGGATGCCGGGAAGGATGCGGCGGCGCTCAAACCACAAACAGACGAGTTGCTGGATCGCCTGAAGCTGGTCGAAGGCCGGCTGGCGAATCTGGAAAGCGCGCTCCGGCCGATGCCCGCGAAGCCGGATGGCATGGCCGGCGAGCCGGCCCGCCAGTCCAAACCGGCGGCCATGGTGCCTCGTGCCGAGCCCGTACTTCCGCTACCCGGCACGCCGGACATCTCTCCCACGTCCGCCTATAACCTGGCGTACAATGACTACCTCAACGGACGGTATGAATTGGCCGTAGCCGGGTTCCAGCGGTTTCTCCAGGATTTTCCATCCACCTCGCTGGCTCCGAACGCGCAGTATTGGCTGGGCGAATCGCATTACGACATGAAAGACCACGCTCGGGCCATGCAGGCGTTTGAAAAGGTCGTGGCCGATCATCCGCACAGCGAGAAGGTCGCAGCGGCGCTCTACAAGCTGGGGTTGGCGGCGGCGGAGACGGGCAACGCGAACAAAGCGCGCGAATATCTGAAGCGCGTGCTCCAGGATTTCAAAGACTCCAACGAAGCCAAGCTGGCGAAGGGCAAGCTTGCGGAACTGCGATGAGCGTCGCCAGCGGCGTCGGAAAAATCCGGGTGTTGCCGGGTGAGGTCATCAGCCGGATCGCAGCCGGCGAGGTGGTCGAACGGCCGGCGGCCGTCGTCAAGGAACTGATCGACAACAGCCTGGATGCCGGCAGCACGCGAGTGACCGTCGACGTCACGGACGGCGGACGGCGATCGATCCGTGTCAGCGACGACGGCGAAGGTATGACGCCGGCCGACGCGACGCTCGCCTTCCAGCGCCACGCCACCAGCAAACTGCGATCCGAGCACGATCTGTTCACCATCCGGACCCTGGGATTCCGCGGCGAAGCCTTGCCGTGCATCGCGTCGGTCTCGAAAGTGCGGGTGGTCACCGCGTGCCGGACGGAACCGGTTGGCACCCGGTTGCTGCTCACCGGAGGCGCGTTGACGAAATGTGAAGAGACCGCCGCCGCGCCCGGTACGCAGATCGACGTCGAAGAACTGTTCTTCAACACGCCTGCCCGCAAGAAATTTCTCAAAACGACGACGACGGAGTTCTCCCACATCTGTCAGGTCGTCCAGCAGGCCGCGCTGGCCTGGCCGGGCACGCGATTTCGTCTGACGCACAACGGACAGGATATCGCGGACTATCCGGCCGCGGCTTCACGACGCGACCGGATCCTGCAGATCTATGGGATGCGATTCGTGGAGCAGGCGGCGGCTGTGTCCGGGGAGCGCACCGGGATACGGGTGGAGGGGTTGACGATCCAGCCGATGCATAGCCGCGCCGGCCGGAATCCACAAGAACTCTTCGTCAATCGGCGTGCCGTCAAGAACGCCGCGGTGTCGCACGCGGTCTATGACGCGTACGGGGCCTATCTGGCGAAGGGGCACCATCCGCAGTTCGTGCTGTTTCTCGATGTGGATTCCGAACGGGTGGATGTCAACGTGCATCCGACGAAACGGGAAGTGCGGTTTGCCGACCAGGACCTCGTGTTTCAAGCCGTGCGGCAGGCCGTCCGGGCGGCCATCGGCGCGGAGGCGAAGCCGGAGGCCGTCACTCGTCACTGGTCATTCGTCGATCGTGAACAGATGTCGTCTCGGACACTGCCGGGGTTGGATCAACAGATGCTGACCGGAATGGCCGGCGAGACGCAGCCAGCCGGCAGCATGGTGCAGGAATCGTCCCAGGCATATCTGGCTGGATTGGAACGGGACGTCACCCCGTTGGGACAACTCAGCCGGACCTATCTCGTGGCGCAGGTGGGCTCGGAGCTGCACGTCATCGATCAACACACGGCGCACGAGCGGGTGCTGTTCGAACGACTGTGCCGGGCCCGCCTCAGTCAGGCGCTGCCGGCTCAGCCGTTGCTGATTCCTGAAACGATCGACGTGCCTGCGCAGCACGCCGTGCTCTTACAGCGGCATCTGCCCGAGCTGGAACAGGCCGGGCTGACGATCGAACCGTTCGGCGCGCATACGTTCGTCATCCGTGCCGTGCCGGCGTTGCTGAAGCCGCTCGATTATGCCGCGCTGGTACTGGATCTTGTGGACGATCTGTCGCAGTGGAACCAGGCCTCGCCTCTGGAGACGCGGCTTCGGTCCGTGATGGCGTCCCTGGCCTGCCACGGGGCGGTGCGTGCCGGCCGCGCGATGGAGCTGCCTGAAATCAAGCGGCTGATCGAAGAGTGGGTGGACGAAGGCCTGCCGACCACCTGCCCGCACGGACGGCGCGTGGCGTTGCGCCTGCCGGAAGAGGAACTGGCCAGAATCTTCGGGCGTTAATCGGTGACGGGTGACAAGTGACGAGTAAAAGAAAGACAGAAATGGATACCGGTCCCGTCACGCGTCACGCGTCACGCGTCACGAGCGAGCGGAAGCCGCTCGTCGCCATTGTCGGCCCGACGGCGGTTGGGAAAAGCCACATTGCAATTCTTGTCGCGAAAGCACTGGGGACGGAGGTGTTGACCGCGGATTCCCGTCAGGTGTATCGCGGGATGGACATCGGCACGGATAAACCGTCTGCGGGAGAACGTCAGGGCGTACCCCACCGGCTGATCGATCTGGTCGATCCCGATCAGCCGTTCAATACGGGGGAGTTTCGCCGGCACGCCATGGCTGAAATTACCCGGCTGCATCACGAGGGGAAAGTCCCGCTTCTGGTCGGCGGGACGGGGCTCTATGTGCGGACGGTGCTGCGCGGCTTGTGGGAAGGGCCTTCGGCCGATTGGGAGTTTCGCCGGAGACTGGCGCGGGACGCGGATGCGAACGGGGCGGACTGGCTCTACCGGAAGCTGGTTCAGGTGGATCCAGAATCCGCCCGCCGGCTGCACCCCAACGATCGCGCGAAGATCGTTCGAGCCCTGGAAGTCTTTCATCTTCTGGGCCGTCCGTTGTTGGAAGAACATAAGCGGCATGCCTTTGCCGACACGCCGTTCGCGCCGCTGCTCATCGGTCTCACCCGCGAGCGGCCCTCGCTCTATCGGCGTGTCGACGACCGGGTCGAACTGGAATTGGCCAAGGGCCTGGTGGAGGAAACCCGCAGCTTGATGAGCAAAGGCTACGGGCGAGATCTGGGTTCAATGAAAGGGCTGGGGTACAAGCAGATGGCCGGCTATCTTGCCGGTGACTACGACTATGAGGAAGCGATTCGCCGCCTCAAGCGCGATACCCGCCACTTCGCCAAGCGTCAACTGACCTGGTTTCGCAAGGAGCCGGGGATGATGTGGCTGTCGATTGAAGATACGGAGATGCCGGCGCAGGTTGCCGACCGGATCGTCGGTGAGGTGGGGCGGTTTCTAACACAACTGGAGGCTGACAAGCTGACAAGCAGCAAGCTAGCAAGAGAAGAGTCGCGTCACTTGTCAGCTTGAAGCTTGGTACTTGTCAGCTCAGGGGAGAAACGGTTTATGGCGGGGAAGGCGACGAAGCTGCAGGCGGACATTGGCATCATCGGCGGCAGCGGCCTCTATACTATGGAGGGACTGTCGGGTATCCGTGAAGTGCGGGTCCGAACTCCATTTGGGGAGCCGTCGGACGCGTTGATCGTGGGCACGCTCGATGGGGTGCGGGTGGCGTTCCTCTCTCGGCACGGACGCGGGCACCGGATTGCGCCCACCGACATCAATTACCGCGCAAACATCTATGCGCTCAAGACGCTCGGCGTGACGCGAGTCATTTCCGTGAGCGCCGTGGGAAGCATGAAGGAGACGCTCAAGCCGGGGCATGTCGTCCTGCCGGATCAGTTCATCGACCACACGAAGCGGCGGGCCAGCACGTTTTTTGAGAAGGGGATCGTCGCGCACGTGGCGTTCGCGGATCCGACCTGCGGCGCGTTGAGCCAGGCGCTGCGCAAGGCCGCGAACGGCGTCGGGACGACGGTGCATCACGGCGGCACGTATCTGTGCATCGAGGGCCCCCAATTTTCCTCGCGAGGAGAATCGCTCCTCTACCGGCAGTGGGGGGTGGATGTCATCGGGATGACAAACATGCCGGAAGCGAAGCTGGCGCGCGAGGCGGAGCTGTGTTACGCCACCATGGCGCTCGTGACGGACTACGATTGCTGGCATAACAGCGAAGCATCGGTGACGGTCGAGATGATCCTGGCCACGTTGCACAACAATGTCGCGCAAGCCAAGCGCGTTCTGCGCGCAGCAGTGCCTGCGGTTGCGGGGCTGCGGACGTGTCCATGCGGGAGCGCGTTGCAGTATGCCATCGTCACGGCGCCGGAGCGGATTTCCTCCGCCATGCGCAAGCGGCTGCAGCCGCTGATCGGGAAGTATCTCAAGAAGACGTGACCAGTGACGGGTGACAGGTGACGGGTAGAGAAGCGAGGATGAAAACCGAAGGCCAGATTTCTAACGCGCGTCACGCGTCATGCGTCACGCGTCACGAAGGATTGTGACGATGGGGAAGCTGCTGGTGGTCGGTTCCGTGGCGTTGGATACGGTTCAGACGCCGTTCGGTCGGGCGGAAGACGTGCTCGGCGGCTCCGCCACCTATTTTTCGGCGGCGGCAAGCTATTTCACAAGCGTGGATTTGCTCGCGGTCGTCGGCGAGGATTTCGCCGATCAGCATGTGATATTTCTCAAGAGCCGTGGGATCGACCTGACGGGACTGGAGCGGCGGCCCGGCAAGACCTTTCGATGGAAGGGCGAGTACACGTATCAGATGAACGAAGCGCATACGCTCGACACGAAGCTGAACGTGTTCGAGACCTTCCGTCCGAAAATTCCAGAGTCGTACCGGGCGCCGTCCATGCTGTTTCTCGGCAACATCGATCCGGAGTTGCAGCTCGACGTGCTCCGCCAGGTGAAGCGGCCGGCGCTGATCGCCTGCGACACGATGAATTTCTGGATCGAACGCAAGCGCGAGGCGCTCTGGAAGGTGCTCGAGCAGGTGGATGTGCTGATCGTGAACGACGCGGAGGCGCGGGCGCTCGGCGGCCATTCGAGTCTGGTGCAGGCCGGCAAGACGATCCTCGCCCGCGGGCCGAAGCATCTGATCGTCAAGCGAGGGGAATACGGAGTCTTGATGTTCAATCACAAACAGACATTCGGCGCTCCTGCGTTTCCGCTGGAGCAGGCCAAGGATCCCACGGGGGCCGGCGATACGTTCGCCGGCGGGTTCGTGGGCTATCTGGCGGCGACGGGAAACGTGTCCGAAGCCGCCTTCCGGCAGGCGGTGATCTTCGGCAGCGTGATGGCCTCCTTTACCGTGGAAGCCTTTAGTCTTGACCGGCTGCGCGTCCTCGATTACAAAGAGATCGAAGCACGGTTCCGCGAGTTCAAACGATTGACACACTTTGAAGATCTAACAGGAGTGTAACTGTGAAACTTGAGCAAGACGGTCTCGTTCGTCGGAAGTCTATTTCGTCGTGGGCTGCCGCCGGTGTGTGTCTCAGCCTGCTGGCCGCGGCCGGTTGCGTATCCGAGGAGCGCATGAAGAAAGCGGACGGTTACTATCAGGAAGGCGTGGCCGTCCTCAACAACGATCAGCAAAGCGCCTACGTGTCCTTCCAGAAGGCGCTGAAGGAAGATCCGCGTCACAAGAACGCGCACTATTATGTGGCGTTTATTTACGCCTTCCAGGAGAAATTCGATCAGGCGGAGGCCGAAGTCCGGGAAGCGCTCCGTACCGATCCGGACTATCCCGATGCCTACAATTTCCTTGGCCAGGTATTGATCAAGCAAAATCGCCGGCAAGAAGCAATTGCCGCCTTTCGTAAAGCGGCGAGCTACCCGCTCTATTCGACGCCCGATGTGGCGTATTATCAGCTGGGCCTCGCTCTGGAGCTGGACGGAGACATGCAGAACGCGAGGCAGGCGTTCGAGGATGCGCTGAAAGTAACTCCGCCCAACGTGCCGCAGGCGATGGTGTATCTGGAACTGGGACGGGTTCACTACAAGCTGGGCGAGGATGGCAAGGCGCGCGAAGCGCTGGCGCGCGCCGTGTCGCTGGATAAGGACAAAAGCGGGGCGGTTTCGGCGGAGGCCAAAACCTTGATGGAGCGGCTCAAGCTATGACGGGCCCTGTGGCAGAAACCAAAGAATCGGTCGGCGAGTTTTTCCGGCAGGTCCGCGAGACCAAGGGACTCACGCTGGACGAGGTCGCCATTAAGACCCGGATTCATGCGGAGTATCTCAAAGCGCTCGAAGAGTCCAACTTCGCCAAGTTGCCGGAACAGGTGTTTGCCAAGGGCTTTGTGCGTTCGTATGCGCGCTCGCTCGGGCTGGATGAAGACGACGCCATGCGCCGCTTCACGGTCTCGGCCGGGAGCTTTTATGACAAACATGAAGAACGCGAACGACTGCGGCAGCAGCAGGTGGAGGATGAGCGCAAGCGCAAGGCCAATCGCAAGGCCGTGATCGCCGCAGCCGGTGTGGCGGTATTGGGATTGGTGCTGTTGTTGACGCGCGAGCAGGGGTCGGTGTCGGTCATGCGGCCGGATGTCGATGCGGCCCGCACAAAAACCGCGCGCGAGGCCGATCGCCGGGCCAAGACCGAGACCGCGCCGGCTGATCATGCGGCCAAGCCCCAGACCTCCGTACCTGCGGCTGCTGCGCCGGCTCAGTCAGGGAAACCGTCTTCGTTGCCGATGCCGCCGACGACCAGCGATCCTCTGGCAGGTCTGCCATTTGACGGCGGTGGGTCAACGGAAGCAGGGATGGTCCTGGTGCTGGAGGCCTCGGAGCTAAGCTGGGTGGTGGTCCAGACAGACGATGCCAGTCCGCACGAAGCGCTGCTGCGTCCCGGTGATCGACTGACATGGAAGGCGCAGGAGAAATTCGCGCTTACGATCGGTAACGCCGGCGGCATTCGCGGGGAGCTGAATGGCAAGCCGCTGGCGCCGTTTGGGCCCAAGGGCAGGGTCGTCAGGGATATAGTCATCACGCGGTAAGGGAACGGGGAAGTCGCGCTCTTCGCTTCCGTGCCTCTCGAAGCGACCCTTCCGGACTTTGCCAAGCGGAAGCCTTCGGAAATTCCCTCGAAGACTCGGTCAGTTTCCGTTTTCCCTCTTGGCAAAGTCTCGGTGGGTACCCCGCTTCTCCGGCAACGTTGCTCCTAGCACGACTTCCCCTTAATATAAGTTGAAAGGTGACAGGCCGCTGATGGACCTGTCACCTTTCCGCTTCGCGTTCCTTTTATAGCCGGTGGTGTTCTTGTTTTTGTCCACTTCTTACTGGGGCGATTATGGGAGCGCTGTGGCGGAAATGTCTGACGCCGCGGTCGGGCTGATTCACGGGCCTCACAACTCCTCAATAATGCGATGGGTCGGTCACGGCGCCGGTGGCATGAGGCTTGAAGCACCAGAAGCCAGATAAGGCCGCGGTTGCTTGACAAGGTTACGTGTGCGTTGCTATAGTGCCGCGGTTTTTTGCAGTCTTACATCGAGTCAGTGCATCATGATGGTCGGTCGTTCACAACAAGGAGGAACAGTGATGGGGTATCTCAAATCAATCGGTCTCTTGACCGCACTTATGTTTGTCGTGGCCACTGTGGCGGTGGCCGAAGAGGCGGATCCGCTCAAGCCGCGCGTTCCGGCCGAAGAAATGGCGGATGCCAAGGCGATG
>JBGPNZ010000044.1:0-11897 GCA_041487795.1 Nitrospiraceae bacterium | reverse complement strand
TACATGGATCTGCTGCCCGTCGAAACCGCGTCGATCAATTCCGTGATCGGGCCGCATGCCGGCCTCACGCCGATGGTGCGCGCCAAGAATCTCGGCGCCTATCTGGGCCTCGACGAGCTGTACATCAAGAACGACACGGTCAACCACCCGACGCTCTCGTTCAAGGATCGCGTCGTCTCGGTGGCGCTGACGCGCGCGCGCGAGCTGGGCTTCGAAACCGTCGCCTGCGCCTCGACCGGCAACCTGGCCAACTCCGTGGCGGCTCACGCGGCCGCAGCCGGCATGAAGTGCTACGTGTTCATCCCGGCCGATCTGGAAGCGGCGAAAGTCCTAGGCAACCTGATTTACAAGCCGAACGTCGTCGAGGTGGAAGGCAATTATGACGACGTCAATCGCCTGTGCAGCGAAATTGCTGGCGAGCACGGCTGGGGATTTGTCAACATCAACATCCGGCCCTACTATGCTGAAGGCTCCAAGACTCTGGCTTTTGAGACTGTCGAGCAGCTTGGCTGGCGCGCGCCGGACCAGGCGGTGATTCCGATGGCATCGGGCTCGCTGCTGACCAAAATTTGGAAAGGCCTGAACGAAATGAAAGCGCTGGGCCTGATCGACAAGGTCCAGACGAAAGTGAACGGTGCGCAGGCTGAAGGCTGCTCGCCGATCTCGACCGCGTTCAAAGAGGGCCGGGATTTCTTCAAGCCGGTCAAGCCCAAGACCATCGCGAAGTCTCTGGCTATCGGCAACCCGGCAGACGGCTACTACGCGCTGAAAGCCACCGCTGAAAGCAAAGGCGCGATGGACATGGTGTCCGACGAGGAAGTGGTGGACGGCATCAAGCTGCTGGCGCAAACGGAGGGCATCTTTGCCGAGACAGCCGGCGGCGTGACGATCGGCGTGCTCCAGAAGCTGGTCAAGCAGGGCGTCATCAAGAAAAGCGACGTCACGGTGGCCTATATCACCGGCAACGGGCTCAAGACGCAGGAAGCGGTGATTGACGCGGTCGGCCGGCCGTTCCGCATCCAGCCGAGTCTGGTCAATTTCGAGAAGACCTTCAAGATCGGCAAGAACGGTGGAGGCAACGCGTGATTAAAGTTCGAATTCCCACTCCCCTGCGACCCCTGACCAAAGGCCAGGGTGAAGTGGAAGCCACGGCGGCTAGCATCTCTGAGATGATCGAGAATCTGAACTCCGCCCATCCCGGCCTGAAAGACCGGCTGTGCGACGACAAGGGCGAGCTGCGCCGCTTCGTGAACATCTACGTCAACGAGGAAGACATCCGGTTTTTGAACGGCAAAGACACGTCGCTCAAGGATGGCGACGAAGTTTCAATCGTGCCGGCCATTGCAGGGGGCAACTGATGCCGAATATGCGGTTCCATATCCGATTCCCTGAACAGAAAATCAAGGAGCCGATCGTGTACCAGATCGGCCACGAATATAAGGTGGTGACCAACATCCGCCGGGCCGATGTCCGGGAAACCACCGGCTGGATGGATCTGGAATTAAGCGGCGAGACGGCCGAGATCGAGCGGGCCATTGAAGGCATGAAGAAGAAAGGGGTTACTGTCGACCCCATTGAGCTGAACGTGGTGGAGTGATGGAATTCACCGAAGCGCAACTGGAACGATACAGCCGCCACATTATCCTGAACGAAGTCGGCGGCAAGGGGCAGAAAAAACTGTCCCAGGCCAAGGTACTGATCATCGGCGCTGGCGGACTGGGTTCGCCGGCCGCACTGTACCTGGCCGCGGCGGGAGTCGGCACGCTTGGATTGGTCGACGGCGACGTGGTGGATCTCTCCAATCTACAGCGTCAGATTCTGCACACGACAGACCGCATCGGCGTTCCCAAGGTCGAGTCGGGCCGGCAGACGCTCGCGGCCTTGAATCCGGACATCACGGTCAAAACCTATCAGGAGAACGTGTCGGCCGAGAACATCATGCGGTTGTTCCATGACTACGACATCATTGTCGACGGATCGGACAATTTTTCGACGCGGTTCCTGATCAACGATGCCTGCTTCTTCGCGAAGAAGACGCTGATCTCAGGCAGCATCTTTCGGTTTGAAGGCCAGCTGACAACGATCAAGCCGCACGAGGGGTTCCCCTGCTACCGGTGCCTCTACCCAGAGCCGCCTCCGGCCGGGCTCGTGCCCAACTGCCAGGAAGCCGGCGTGCTGGGCGTGTTGGCCGGCACCATCGGCGTGTTACAAGCAGCGGAAGCGATCAAGGAAATTCTCAAAGTCGGTGACACGCTGGCGGATAAGCTCCTAATTTACGACGCGCTGGACATGAAATTCCGCAAAGTCTCTCGGCCCAAGGATCCCAACTGCCGACTCTGCGGCCCGCATCCGACGATCACCAATCTTAGCGGCGACTACGCCGTCTCCTGCGCGATCTGATGCAGCCCGGTCTGAAAGTCACAAAGTCATCAAGTCGTAAAGTCTCTTTATGAGCGCTGACTCACAAGACTTTATGACTTTCAGACTTTACGACTTTCGGACAAAATGATGCCCTCCCTCAAAATCCCTCAACAGATTCTGGACGACATGATCGCTCATGCGCGCGAATTGGACCCGTTCGAGTGCTGCGGGTTACTGGCCGGCACGAACGGCGCGGTCTCGCGCCATTATCGGATCACGAACACCGTGGCAAAAGACGCCAGGGCCATGGAGGTCTTCGACGGCGCCGACGTCAAGCAGCTCGGGCACCTGTCGGATTCCACCAAGGCCGAAGTCGCCTACTTCATGGACCCCAAAGAGATGCTGGCGGCCTTCAAGGACATGCGTCAGCAGAATCTTGAGTTAGCCGTGATCTACCATTCCCACACCCATTCTCCTGCCTACCCCTCCGCCACCGACGTGGGGCTCGCCTATTATCCCGATGCGGCCTATCTCATTATTTCCCTGGAACACAAGACGGCACCGGACCTGCGGGCCTATTGGATCAAGGATCGTCAGGTCGCTCGAGCCGAGTTCCAACCAATCTGAACGACACACGCGCCCGTTCTGGTGGAGGTGCAACCCGCCGAAGCATACCCTCCTTCGCCCCAACCTTCGCCAAGGCTTCGGTGGGCCGCCGAAGCTTCAGCGAAGGCGGCAAGGCTACGGAGGGTTACCCACCTCGCAGTACGCCACGGATGTGAACCCGTGGCGTACTGCGAGGGCGGGCAAAAATGTGCTGGCGCACGTGTGCGCCCGATGCCATAATATCCGCACAGTATCGTCTTCGGAGGGCATCAACCATGAGCGGACGTTTTTCACTTACGTGCTCCTTCATATTCCTGGCTGCGCTGATTGGTTTGTGCTGGACCGGTTCGGCCGGCGCCGAAGAGAAAAGCTACTACAGCCCGATCATTTACGTGGACAAAGAGAAAGGGTTTATCGTGATCTCAAACAGCGGCGCCGTATTCGGCGTGGAAGTGCCACCAGCCGCGAAACCGCATCTGGACAAACTGCCGCCATCCGGTTTGATCGATATCGTTGTCGAAATACGTCCGGACAATGCCCCGCTGGTGAAACGGTGGAAGATCGCAGCCGGCGAGTCGACGTGCAAAATCTTCGATGGGAAAACCTGCAAGTAAAAGATGAGAAAACCAGCAGACTACTCTGAACTTCCAAGCATATCGTCGATCAGCGGCCGATTGATATCCGTGCATCCCGGGCAGATCGTATCGAACAAGGCTTCATGGTCGGCCACATAGTTTTTCTCGTTCACCAGCTTGTCGTGGATCACGTGGTCATAACAGGTATTGCAGAGCATCATAAAGCCCCGCATCACCGACACCATCTTTCGTCCGGAACTCCCCTGCGTCGCACTCACGGCTTACACCGATCCTTTCACCTGGGCGATCCAGAAATCTTCGGTCTCCAGCTCGACGCCACAGCGGGGACATTCATACGGCTGATCCGGCGGCGGCACCGGCATCTCCGCCTCCTGCATCCGGCCCAGACAAACGTGATAGAAACGCCCGCGAGCTTCGTCGGTGTCCAGCGGATCGCTTTGAAAGACCAACACCATGCGCACCCCACCTCACACGTACGAAAGTATACCCATCAGCCGCGTCCATCGCAATCCATGAGTTCGCAACCATACGCCGGCTTTCCCGAACGAGTTATGGCTGCGCCGGTTTGGTGTGATCGCTGAAGAGCGGTTCGATTTCCTTCAGGCTATCCTCAAGATAGTCGTCCAAGTTCGAACCGAACATAGAGAGGACAATAACCGCGTTGACGTTGGCGTCTTGCGCCGAGGCATGAGAGAGCCGCTGGCTGATGCCTTTGTTCACCAGCCAGACTCCCTTGTATATTTCAGACAAATGTTCGAGCGTCCAATCAGGCGTCTCTCCGCGTCGCATACAAAAGTACTGCGCCGTCAGATACATGGACACGGCACGATAGATCGTCTCTTCTCCTGACGCGAACGGGAGGTGAAACCGCACATTGGGGCGGAGCTTGTCCATCACCGGACAACTGCTCGTCACCATATAGATTCCGATGATCGAACTCAGCCCTTGCTGAAGTGTCGTCTGCTTGGTGTAGGTTCGCTGATGGGTTTGGACGGTCACCGTCGTATTTTCAAACGAAAGAGAGTCTTTGAAACTCTCGACCAAAGAGGAAAGATTCACCGCAATCGGGCAATGCGCAACGGTGTCTGCAAGAGGGCATCGTTCGCACTGATCATACGCCAGTTTCGTCCACTCCGGCTTGGGTGACTCGGCGGGGGGAATCAGCGCCAACGTAGCAGGGTCCAGGTTGACCTCAAACCGTTTTTCAACCCCATTCGCGAATTGAAACACGTAGAGGTACCGGATACGCTCAGGCAGTGCGTTGTCAGCCACCATACGTTCTCTGCGTTCGTTGAGCCGGAACTATGCCTGGAACTGGGCTTCGTAGAGGCCGGCGTAGAGCCCGCCTCGGACCAGTAATTCCTGGTGGGCTCCCTGCTCGACAATCCGACCGCGGTCCATCACAACGATCCGGTCCACATTGTGCAGCGTGGACAGGCGATGCGCAATAATGAAGGTGGTGCGGCCCCTGGTCAGGTTGTCGAGCGCCTCGCGGATTTTGACCTCGGTCTCGGTGTCGATGTTCGACGTGGCTTCGTCGAAGACGACCAGCGGAGGATTTTTCAGCAGCACACGCGCGATGGACACCCGCTGCTTCTGCCCGACCGAAAGCTTCACGCCCCGCTCGCCGATCCAGGTGTCATAGCCGTCAGGCAATTCATCGATGAACTCGTGGGCGCGCGCCGCGCGAGCCGCATCTTCGATCCTGGTCTGATCGGCATCGAGATCGCCGTAGGCAATGTTCTCTCTGACTGTTCCATTGAACAGGAACGGCTCTTGTTGCACGAAGCCGATCTGGCCGCGCAGAAACGCCAGCGGCAGATCGCGAAGATCGTATCCGTCAAGAAGAATGGCCCCGCCACGCACGTCATAAAAGCGCATGAGTAGTTTCAGCAACGTACTCTTGCCGGCCCCGCTGGGACCGACCAGCGCGATGCGCTCGCCTGGCCTGACATCCAGCGTCAGGCTTTGCAGAACCGGCACGTCGGGTCTATAGGCAAAGGAGACCTCGTCGAACCGTACCGCGCCGCCCAACCGCTCGGCCGGCACGGTGGCGCCGGGCCGGTCCTGCACCTCTGAGCGGGCGTCGAGAATTTCAAACACCCGTTCGCTGCCGGCGAGGGCATGCTGGAGCATATGGTTCACCGAATGGATTTGATTCACCGGCACGTAGAACAGCGCCAGATACGAAAGGAACATCACCAGTTCGCCAATCGTCAGCACCCCCCGTGTCACCTCTCCGACCCCATACCACAAGATCAACACCGTCCCAATGCTGCCGACGAACATCATGCCGGGCGAGTAGAAGGACCACAGGCGCATGGCATCGAGGTTGCTGTCGCTGTATCGGCGACTCCGGGCATCGAATCGTACCTGCTCGTAGGCCTGCCGATTGAATCCCATCGTTTCGCGGATACCGGAAAGTGCATCGTGCAAATACGCGTTGAGTTCGGCTGCATGACGGCGGATGTCATGATAGTACCGATGGACCCGTCCGGTGAACGCCGTGGCCGACAGGACCAGCACGGGGACAGGAATCAGCGACAGCAATGCCAGCTTCCAATTCAACGCGAACAGCATGACCATGATCCCGACCAGCGTCAGGACGGCCGTCAGCATGCCTTCCAGCCCGTCCACAAAAATGCGCTCCATATGCTCGGTGTCGTTGGTCACCCGCGACATGATCTCACCGGAAGAACGATTCTCGAAGTAGTTGATCGAGAGACGTTGCAACGCCGCAAAGACCTGATTGCGGAGATCACATACCACGCGCTGCTCAAGGGTGTTATTCAGGCGGATGCGCAGGGAGATAAAGACGTTTTTCAACGCATAAGCGCCGATCAAGCCGGCCACGGCCCATCCCAACAACTCGAGCCGATGGGCCTGAATAACATCGTCAATGACGATTTTGATCAGCCACGGTGGCACGAGATCCAGGGCCGTCGCGGCAATGGCGCTCGACAACGTCGCACAGGCAAGCAGACGGTAGGGTCGGAGGTATTGAAGGACGCGGAGAAGAGCCTTCACGGGTGCGTGCTATGCGGCCTGCTAGATGACCGCCGCATGTTCTTCTTTCCAAAAACGCTCAAACTCATCCAACTGGGCCAACGTGGACATATCGGTCATGCGATCCAAAAACACCTTGCCGATGAGGTGATCCATCTCGTGCTGAATGCACACGGCGTAAAGGCCGGTGGCTTCAATGTCCAGCAGTTTCCCATGACGGTCCAATCCGCGAACACGAACCATGGATGGCCGGGTCACCTTGCCTCGAAGCCCATCCACGCTGAGGCAGCCTTCCCAACTGTCCACCTGATGCGGTCCGTAGAAAACGATCTCAGGATTGATCAGGACAGTCTTCGGGAACCCCCCCTCGCCGGAACACTCCATGACGATGACCTGCTGCGACTGGGACACCTGTGGCGCAGCCAGCCCGATCCCATGGGTGTCGACCATCGTATGAAACATGTCGTCGATAAACTGCTGGAACGACGGGGTGACAATGTCGTTCGGATTGACCTGGGCCGCAATCTGCCGCAGCATCGGATTGCCGAGTTTTGCGATGGGTAAGAGCGCCATTCTGTTCGTTTTATAACATAGCCCTCGCCGGGCTCGCAATGTCAGCGCTGAGAACCGAGTCCTGAGATCGGAACTCTCGGCACTTCACACGCAGCGCTGTGCACTCAGTCCTTGGGCAGCGGCTTACGGGGCTGGCGCGGTTCGGGCAATTGAAACGTCTCTCGGTTTGTTGCCCACCAGTCGATCCACTCCTTGGTCCACTCCTCCCGGTCTTGCCGAGTGGAGATATCCCAGTCGTGCATCTCGCTCTCGTGGCGGGTCAGGATCCAGAGGGATTGGATGGCCGTGATCGCCACAAACCGCTCCTCGTCCGCCATCAAACCGATCAGCGCCGGCACGACGGCCTTCTGGCGCACATACCGCGCCTCGAATGCCGCGACCTTTCGGATCGCCGACTCCTGGTCTTTCGCCATGGCCTCGATCGCAGGCGGCGTCAGCGCCGGATCCAGCCGGACGGCCGCTCGCAGGGCATGTTCGCGAATGCGGGACATTTCCTTTGGTTCCTTCGCGACCTGAATCAACGCCGGCACGGCGCTCGAATCCTTGATCAACAGCAGCGTCTCAATCGCGTTGTACCGAATGCGCGTCCCGGGCATCGTCAACGCCTTGATCACGACCGGCACAACCGGCCGGCCCAAATGCACGAACTCCCCGATGGCCCAGAATTCCTGTTTGCCTTCCAGGAGCGGCAGCAGCGCCTCTGCCCGTTTGAGTTCCTCAGGCCCGAGCGGTTTGTCCGACGGCGGGATGGAGGTGTCCGGCGCTCCCTGCTGTGGAGGCGGCATCTCGAACCCATAGGGAATTTTCCCGTCGGAAACTTGAGCCGGCAGGACAGAAGCCTCACGGCTTGCCTCACCTGACGGCGCCGCGATGCAGACGGACAGGCCGCCGGCTACGCACCAGGCTGCCAGAACCATCACACGTGACAGGCCTTGCCCACGCATCTACGCCTCCTCCTGTATCCGCTTTTGCACATCGGCACGATGGACCATCTGATAAAGGACCGGCAACACGAGCAGGATCAGCGCGGCGGACGTGAGCATGCCGCCGACGACGACGCGGGCCAGCGGTTGCTGGGACTGCGCGCCGATTCCCGTCGCAATGGCCGCAGGCAACAGCCCGATCGCAGCGGCGAGCGTCGTCATCAGCACGGGGCGCATCCGCGTCTCGGCGCTCGCCAGAATCGCCTCTTTCAGATCATGGCCTTCTTCGACCAGATCCTGAATGCGGACGATCAGAATCAAGCCGCCCTGGATGGCCACACCGAACAATGAGATAAAGCCAACCGCGGCCGAAATGCTGAAATCGGTCCCCGTCAGCACCAGCGAAAATACCCCGCCGATCAACGCGAATGGGACGGTGGCCAACACCAGCACCGCATCGCGGAACGACTTGACCGCGATATAGACCAGAAACAACACGAACAGCAGACTGAGCGGCACGATCTGCGCCAGACGCTTTTTCTCGTCCTGTAATTGATCGAACTCCCCATGCCATTCCATGCGATACCGCTCCGGCAACTGCACCTGCTTCGCAAGCCGCGCCTGCACCTCCCGCACCGTGCTCTCAAGGTCCCGCCCGCGCACGCTGAATTTGATCGGGATATACCGCTCGTTATTTTCACGATAGATGATGAACGCGCCGGTTTGCGTTGAAATATTCGCCAACTGCTTGAGGGGAATCCGGGCGCCGTTCGGCGTGTTGACCTGAATGTTACCGATCGTCTCCTCATCGCGCCGGTACTCCGGCAGAAATCGCACGACCAGATCGAATCGCCGTTCGCCTTCGAAGACCTGCGTCACGGCCTGCCCGCCGATCGCCGCCTGCACGACCGCGTTCACGTCTCCGACGAGCAGCCCGTAGCGCGCGCAGGCGTCGCGATCCACCCGGATCAACAGATTGGGCTGGCCGACGAGACGAAAAATGCCCAGGTCTTTCACGCCCGGAACCTGTTTCATCACCGCCTCAATCTCAACCGCTTTCTGTTCCAGCACTTTTAAATCGGAGCCGAACAGCTTGATGGAATTTTCGCCTTTGACGCCCGACATGGCCTCCTGCACGTTGTCCTGGATGACTTGCGAGAAATTGAACGTCACACCGGGAATCTTGGTCAAGCGCTCTTCAATCTCTTCGATCAGCTGGTGTTTGGTCTCGATATCCGCCCGCCATTCCTTCTTCGACTTCAGATTCACCAAAAATTCCGCGTTGAAAAAGCTGGTGGGATCCGTGCCGTCGTCGGGGCGGCCAAGCTGCGACACCACGTGCGTGACTTCCGGGTACTGCCGGAAAATGCCGCGGATCTCAGTGGCCAAGCGATCCGCCTGCTCGAACGAAATATCCACCGGCATCGTCGCCCGGACCCAGAGATTGCCCTCTTCCAGAGCCGGCATGAATTCGCCGCCCAGAAACGGGATCACCACCAGCATCGCAACAAACAATCCCACGACTATCCCGACCACGAGCACGTCATGCGTCAACGCCCATTTCAGTGCCTTCGAATAGGTTTTGCGCAAGCCGGACACGACCCAGGTATCTTTTTCCCGTACCGCGCCGGTTAACAGCAGCGAACAGAGCGCCGGCGCCAGGGTAAAAGCCATCAGTAGCGCGCCCGTCAAGGCAAACCCGTACGTCAACGACATGGGGGCGAAAATTTTTCCAGGCACTCCCGTCATGGTAAATAACGGAATAAACGCGACCACAATGATGGTCGTGGCGAAGAAAATCGGCCGCCCTACTTCGCGCGCCGCCCGCATGATATGCATCGGGACCGTCAGCCCGGGCCCCTTCCGGCTGGCCAGATGATAGAAGATGCTTTCCACCATGATCAGCGTGGAGTCCACAATGATGCCGAAATCGACCGCGCCCAACGAGATCAGATTGGCGGACTCGCCGACCAGGGCCATCATGCTGAAGGTAAACAGCAAGGCCAGCGGCACCGTCAGCGCCACGATGACGGACGCCCGGAAATGCCCCAGAAAAACATAGAGAATGATAAACACCAGCACGATGCCGCTGATCAGAATGTCGAGCACCGTTTCGATGGTGGTGTGGATCAGCACGGTGCGGTCGTAAAAGGTCTTGACCTGAACGCCGGGCGGTAATTTCCACGCGTTGAGCTCCTCGACCTTCTGCTTGACCCGATCGAGCACCGACAGCGCCTTATAGCCGCGCTGGAGCAGCACGACGCCCTCGACCACGTCATCCCGATCGTCAATCCCGACCTTCCCGAGACGAATCCGATGACCGACGTTGACCTTACCGAGATTCCGGATGAACACCGGCGTGCCGTTTTTTTCCGCGACCATGATATTTTCAATGTCGCGGAGATTCTCGATCAGCCCCAGGCCACGGACATTGTGGCTCTGCGACCCGATCGTGAGGTAATTCCCGCCGACGTTGGCGTTGCTGTTCGTCAGCGCATCCTGGACCTGCTGCAGCGACACGCCGTAACTGATCAAGGCGCCGGGATCCACCTCGACGTGGTATTCCCGTGTCGTCCCGCCGAACGCCGTCACGTCGATGACGCCCGGCACGCGCTTGAATTCGCGTTGCAGTTTCCAGTCCTGAAGCGTTTTCAAATCCGTGAGCGTCGTGCCCGGGTCGCCCGTCAGCTCGTAGCGGTAAATCTCCGCGATCGCCCACCAGGGGGACAGCGCCGGCTGAACGTTGTTCGGCAGCGTGATCATCGCCAGCCGGTTCAGCACCTCCTGGCGATCAAAAAAGTATTTCGTGCTGAAGTCGAAATAAAATTTGATGTCGCTGAGACCAAAAATGGAGAGCGAGCGGATATCGGTGAGGCCCGGCATGCCGGTGAGCGTCACCTCGATCGGAATCGTAATTTGCCGTTCGATTTCCTCCGCCGACCACCCGGGGTACTGGGTGATCACTTCGATCATCGGGGGGGACGGGTCGGGATAGGCGATAACGTCAAGCGTGTGAAAGGCGTAGAGGCCGCCGAACAGCAGCATCAACCCGAGCACACACACGAAGAACCGCTGCTCGAGCGCAAACTCAACAATCCGTGGAATCATGCGAGGAGAGGAACGGCTGACTGGTAAAGAGGCTGCGCCACGATCATGCGCCTGGGGCCTTGGTTTCCTGGCCTTTGATCAGTACCGCGCCCTTCGTCACGACCCGCTCGCCGGGCGCCAGCCCTTCAAGAATGCGCACCTGATCGTTCGACGCGGTCGCCGTTTTGACCGGCCGTTTGACGTACCGATTCCCGGCCTCCGCCACATAGACGAACTCTTTCCCGTCTACTTCCAGCACCGCTTCGCGCGGCACGGCGATGAACTGATTGCTGTCACCGACGTCGATGTTGAGGCGCGCAAACATTTCCGGCTTGAGTTTGTGCGTTTCATTGTCCACCATGGCCCGGACCTTAATGGTGCGCGTGGTGGGATCCACAACATCACCGATGGCAGAGAGAACTGCGGGGAACGAAACGCCTTGATAGGCCTCCACAGTGACGGCCGCCACCTGCCCGACCTTGACCAGATCCAGGTCCCGCTCGTAGAGATCCGCCACGACCTGCAACTTGTCCAGATCGGCCACGGTGAAGAGCACCTGGGTGGGGTCGCCGTTCACGGACTGTCCCGGCGTCACGTTCCGCTCCACCACCGTACCGGCCAGCGGGCTCTTCATTTCAAAGCGGGAGGTGATTTTTTGCTCGGCCAGCGGCTTGTCCAATTCGGCAGCAGGCACTCGCAGGGACAGCAACCGTTCCTTGGACCGGCGGAACTCGGCTTGCGCTTT
>JBGPNZ010000043.1:0-11939 GCA_041487795.1 Nitrospiraceae bacterium | reverse complement strand
GTTACCTCATCGGCGGGCTGTGCCTGGTGCTGTTTTTGGCGCTGACCGCGGTCGGGTATGTTCAGGTCGAGGAGCGGCTCGGCGGCGGGCTGCGGCCGTTCATTTCCGCTGCCAACAAAAAGTGCATCGACTGCCACATGGCAAAAGACATCGCCATCGGCGGGATCAATGATTGGAAATACAGCCGCCATGCGCCGAAGGGGATCGGATGCATCGAATGCCATCGGGCCGAGAAGGGGGAACCGGACGCCTACGACCATTACGGTTCGATGGTCTCGACGCTGGTCACGCCTAAGGACTGCATGCAGTGTCACGACAAGGAGGCCAAGGAATTCGCCAAGTCCCATCATGCCAAGGGCGCGCAGTTTACCAATTCGCTCGACAATTTCCTCGGGAACGTCGTGGAAGGACCGGAGGTGATCACAACCGGGTGCGCCGGCTGCCATGGGAGCGTCGTCAAGGTGATGGAGAACGGCAAGCTCCATCCATCGACCTGGCCCAATTCGGGCATTGGACGCGTGAACCCGGATGGGTCCAAGGGAACCTGCGCCGCCTGCCATGCGCGGCACAGTTTCTCGATCGCCCAGGCGAGGCAGCCGGAGAGCTGCGGCCGCTGTCATATGGGGCCGGACCATCCTCAAATCGAGGCGTACTACGAAAGCAAGCACGGGGTCATGTTCAGCGCGAACAAGGACAAGATGAAGCTCGCCCAGCCGTCGGAGAAGTGGCATCCCGGGAAAGACTATCTGTTTCCCACCTGTGCCACCTGTCATATGAGCGCGACCACGACACAGGAGGTGACCCACGATGTGGGCGATCGCATCAGTTGGACCTTGCGCCCGGTCATCTCGACCAGGCTCGAGAATTATGAAGTCCGGCGGAAAGAGATGCGACAAGTCTGTGCCTCGTGTCACAGTGAGCAGATCGTGGAGCGATTCTTTACGTCGATGGACCAGGGGATCACACTCTATAACGAAAAATTTGGCAAGCCGTCCAAGGCGGCAATGGACAAGCTGCTCGCCATGAAAAAGATCACGCCGACTCCCTACGATGAAGAAATCGAATGGGTGTTCTACGAGCTGTGGCACCATGAGGGACGGCGAGCCAGGCACGGGCTCTCCAAGATGGCGCCCGATTTTGTCCACTGGCAGGGCTTCTATGAGGTCGCCAAGCATTTCTACACCAAGTTCCTTCCCATGGTGCGCAAGCTGTCGCCCGAAGTGGCGAAGGAGTTGGTCTCGCAGGAGAGTCATAAGTGGGTGGAAAAGGGCATGACCAAAGAAGAGATCGCCAAGATGATCGAGTTCTACGACAAAGAGATGCAGGGCAAGCGAGGCGGCAGCTAGCGCATCTCTGAGCGGCGCGGAGCGGCCCGTCCATGCCATGGCCGGTCTGAACGCCCCCTTGTTTCTGGGACAGGCGGTGCGGTACTCTCCACCTGCTTTTTACGAGGAGCGCTATGGGCAGGCCGGGCAATAAGAAACAGGGTCGGGCGTCGCTCGTTACGCACGACATCGAGCGGCTCCGCCTGCTGCTCGCCAGCTTCCAGCCGTTTCTCTCCCGGAGGAAACCCGCAGCGTCGCTGGATGAGTTTGACGCCGAAGCCGAGGAACTGATCGGCGAGCTGTTCGGCGAGACGTCCGAGCTCCGAGAAGCCTACGCATACGCGAAAATGGGCGAGGCCGCCGCGCTCCTGAATATGCAGGAAGAGGCGCAGGAGGGCGGCGCCCGGGATACCTACCGCGAAAGCCTGCAACAACGCAAACAGGCCTTGGACAGTTGTATCATCACGCTGCAAACGGGCGGGGGCGGCGCCAGGAGCCCGCTCGCCAATGCGTGTGTGTCCGATTATATGTCCCATGATGTGCGAAGCGTTCACAAGGATGTCCCGATAAAAGAGGCGGGCCGTCTGCTCCAGAAATGGAAGGTCGGATCGCTGCTGGTGGACGACGGGTCGCGCTATCTCGGGATCATTACGGACACGGATCTGAGCCGCAAGGCCGTGGCGAAGGGGATGGATCCCAACACGACGGCTGTGAAGTCGTGCATGAGCAAGCCGGTGATCTCGATCGAGGATGACGAGCCGCTGGCGACGGCGATCACGCTCATGAAGCAGAAGGCGATCCGGCATATCGCGGTGACCGAGGACGACACGATCATCGGCGTACTGTCCGTGTCCGATATCCTGAGGGCCTATGCCGAACTGGCCGGGTTGAATGCGGAAGGGCAGGGGGAAGACGACGACTAAACCATCAAGTGGGAGGGATGTGCATGCCGACGTTCGTGTGTTTATTCAACTGGACGGACCAAGGAATCAAAAACGTCAGGGAGACGACCAAGCGGGCCGAAAAATTCAAAGCGGCCATCAAGAAATCCGGTGGAACGACAAAGGGAATTTATTGGACGCTGGGTCGCTACGATGGGCTGATCGTGTTTGAAGCGCCGGATGAAGCGTCGGCGACCGCCATCATGCTCAGCGGCGGGACGCTGGGGAGCGTCCGAACGGAAACCCTGCGCGCCTTTGATGCCGCGGAGATGGACAAGATTCTGGAGAAAATGCGGGCGTAGCGGTTACGTGGATGGAGACCCAAAGCGGTTCGCGGAAATCGTGCGTGCCTGCCCCATCTGCCGGGCGATGTCGTCATCGAGCTTGTTAGCGCCTGCGCGCCAATCATCTTCTGTGTAGCCCATCCGTCTGGCGAGAAAAATAAATTCGTCCGATCCGATATCGGGAAGCACCAGGTCCTTGGCATGGCCGCGGACAATCCGCAGCGCATCGATGACGCTGCGCAAAAAGAGATAGGCGTCCCGGAGGGCCCGGGCCTCGCCGGCGGACAGGATTCGATGACGTTCCGCCGCCGCCAGGGCTTCCAGCGTATTCGGGGTGCGAAGATCGGAGAGGGCATGACCGTGCATGACTTGAAGATATTGGGCCGCGTATTCGATGTCGACGATGCCGCCGGGGCTGTATTTGACGTTCAACCGTCCGGGCTCCACCAATTCCTTCATTTGCTGCCGGCGCAGTGAGAGGGCGGCGGCCAGGTCCCACGGCTGATCGCTGTAGACGAAGACATCGCGATGAGCTTCCACCTGCTTGCCTAACGTGCGTTCCCCGCATACGAACCGAAGCTTGACCAGCGCCTGCCGCTCGAACGGAGCGGCAAGCCCGGACGGGCTGTAGTAGCGCCGCAGTTCATCCAGCGTATTGGCCAGCACGCCCTTGCCGCCGTGCGGCCGGAGCCGGACGTCCAGACGGAAAATGCCCTCCTGCTTGGATTCGATCCACTGGAGCAGCAGATGAACCAGGCGTTCGTAGTACTCGCTATGATCGAGGGGGTGCCGCCCCGATGTCCGTCCAGGGCCCCCGTAGACAAAGAGCACTTCGATGTCGGAGGCGTATCCCAGCTCCCGCCCGCCGAATTTTCCCATGGCAAAGACGGCAAAAGGGCAGGGTGGTCGGCGGTCGAGTCGTGGCGTGCCATGTGCCCGCACAAGACTGGCGGAACAGTCGCGCACGGCCTGGTCCAGGATGGTTTCGGCCAGGTTGGTCAAAGCGAGAGAGAAATCCGGCAGCGTGGTTGTCCGATCCAGCAAGTGTTTCATGTCGATGCGAAACAGTTCCTGATCCTTGAACTGGTTGAGGAGGGTGCGCCGCCGCTCGTCGGTGCGGGCACGGGCGCGCTGCCGGCGGAGCGCGAGCGCCAATTGCTGCCGGGACCGGACGAGCGGCGTGTCGCGATAGGCATCCAGGATCGGCAGCAGATTGGCGTGTTGCCGGCGGACAAAATCCTCCCAGAGGTACTCGCTGGTGCCGAGCAGTCGCGCCAGGAGCGGCAGCGTCGATTTTTTGGAAAGAAAGGCCAGCGTTTTTTTTCCGCTCGCATCGCGAAACAGTAGATCGAGAAACTGATCGAAGGATTCCAGCGCTTTGGTCGGATCGGGAGCCCAGATCAGGTGTTGCGTGAACTGTTTGGCGAGGGTGGCGGTGACGAGCAACTCCTGCTGCTCGTTCTTGCTCTCGATCTTCCGGCCGTGCCGTCCGCGGACGAAAAAGCGATCGTGCAGCTCGTCTCCGACATGTTCGAAACGGGCCTGGTGGATGTAGAGCCCGCGCATCGAGAGGGCGAGCGCAAAGGCATAGAGGAACGCCGGCGTGTCGGTCGAGCGGATGTCCATGGCGGTGCTGGTCGGCGACGCCGAGTTGTCGAACCTGATTTGGACGGGCGCCAGGAGGCCGTGGAACGCGCCGCGCGCCGCGCTGAGCGTCTCGACCAGCCGGCGATTGACGAACCGGCGCGCATCCAAAAATTGCTGGGTGTCCAGCAGGCGAACGACTTGCTCGAGCTCATTGGACAGCATGCGCTGCTCTGCGGGGCCAAACGTTGAGCCGGGGAGCGGACGGACTCGAAACACGTCGACGATCTTTTTCCGTGTGAGGCCGGGACGTCCGTGAGGACGTTTCCAATGGGTGGGAGGGCGGGGAGTGATGGGGTTTGGTGAGTCGGTATATGTATAGAGCGCTCCCTCGCGGATATCCAGGCGATAGCTGGAAAGGAGTCCGGCGATGGCCGCAAACTCAGAAAAATAGTCGTAGGCCACGATGGCAAGCAGAAATCCGTCTTCGTGCGCAGTAATGGACACGTCGCAGGGATGATCGGGTGTCAGGCGTTCGATAAGTTGGAGATGCCAGATGATGTCGGCGGGCTGAAACCGCTGGAAGTATTCCTCGTCCATGCGGGACACGAAGTCACGCACCACGTCCGTCGGCATGTCGGGAGCCAATGCCAGAAGACTGCTCTGGATGGTGTCACGCCGGATCGCCTGCGGGTCCATGATTTCAGTATAGCGAAAGCGTGCGTGATTGTCCGAGCCAAACGCCGGTATAATGCCCATCCATGACACGCGCGTCCTCTCTGCGTTCGCGGCGCTCCCGCAAGGGGTCTCCGGCGGACGTCCGAAGCCATGACCCGTCGCCATTGCTGTTGGCTTCAGGCCTGACGCCGGCCGGGGCCGCCGAACTGCTGGCTCCCTACGGATTGACGGACCTCAAGTTGGCCGACGCCAATCTTCAGTCCATGGCCGGCGAGCCCCGCCCGCGGCTGCTGTTGGCCAGGGTTCTCGGCGAACTGTTGGCATCCCTCGCTCAGACCGCCGATCCGGATCAGGGCCTGACTCACTGGGATCGCTTCCTGCAGGCCGGCCTCAACCGCAGCCAGCTTCTGGACTATCTCAACGGCACTCCACGCATCCTGCATCTGCTCTGCACGATCTTCGGAAACAGTCCGTCCATGGCCCAGACATTGATCCGTGACCCGCTGTTGGTCTATTGGCTGGCGGAAGAACAAGTGCTGACGCGTCGGTCGTCCCGCGAGATGCTGGCGGCATCGCTCCGCATGATGCTGGCGAACGTCATAGCGGCAGAGCTTCAGTTGGATGCGCTCCGGCGGTTCCGGCGGCGCGAGACGCTCCGGATCGGCGTGCGGGATCTGCTCAAACTGGCGGATGTGCCCGAGACGACTGCCGCGTTGACGGACCTGGCCTGCGTGCTGATTCAGGCCGCCTATGAGATTGCCGATGCCGGGTTGAGCGGGCAGTATGGCCGGCCCAAACACAAAGATTCCGGCGGGCGGCTGATCGAGACGGGCTTTGCCGTCATCGCGATGGGGAAACTCGGTGGCGGCGAGCTCAATTTCAGCTCCGATGTGGATCTGCTCTACGTCTATGCCTCCGAGAACGGTGCGACATCGCCGGCCGGTCGCGCGGGCCAAAAAGAATCAAGCCGGGCCATCTCCAACGAGGAATATTTTGAGCGCTTGGGGCGTGAGGTGACAAAGGCGTTGGCGGACGTGACGCCGGAGGGCCATGTCTTTCGGGTAGATCTGCGGCTCCGCGCCGAAGGCACAAGCGGTCAGTTGGCCCGGTCGCTCGATCGGTACGCGCAATACTATCGGACGCGGGGAGAGCAATGGGAACGGATGGCGCTGCTGAAAGCCTGGCCGGTGGCCGGCGACCGTTCAGTCGGCGAGGCGTTCCTGAGCCGGATCAGTTCGTTTATCTATGATCAGTCGGAAGTTCGTGATCCGGCGGCGATTGTCAGCCAGGTCAAGGCCGTGAAGGACATGATTGACGCCAAAATGGCCGGCCGCGGGCAGGAACGGCGGAACGTCAAACTGGGACGGGGCGGTATCCGTGAAATCGAGTTTATTGTGCAGGCGGCGCAGATCCTCTGCGGCGGCAAACGGCCCGATCTCCGCGACCGCAGCACGATGGGGGCATTGGCGAAGCTGGCTCGCCATCGTCTTCTCTCGTCCAAAGACCGGCAGGCCCTGGAGCGGGCGTATGTGTTTCTGCGAGACGTCGAGCACAAGCTTCAAATGGTCCACGATCTTCAGACGCATGCGCTGCCGGAGTCACCCGACGAGCTGGCGCGCTGCGCGATCAGGCTCGGATATAGCGCCGCGGACCGGCGGACCGCAGGGAGGAATTTTTTGTCCGATCATCGCCGGCACACGGCGAATGTCCATTGCATTTTCCGGAGCCTGTTCGACGTTCCGGCTCGATCCAGTCTCGTAAAGGCCGCCCGCAGCCAAAGCTAGTAGCGAACAGCGAATAGCTGGCAGCCCGAATCGGAAAAACAAAGGGCCCGGAAACCGCGTTGGGTTTCCGGGCCCTTTTCCGAAGCTATCGCTATTCGCTACGTGCTGCTTGCTTCTTAGTACATGCCTTCCATGCCGTGGCTGTGTCCGTGGCCACCACCACCGGCCGATTCCTTCTTCTCTTCCGGCAACTCGGTGATCATGACTTCGGTCGTCAGCATCAGGCCCGCCACGCTTCCCGCGTTCTGGAGCGCGCACCGCGTGACCTTCGTTGGATCGATGATGCCGGCTTTGAGCATGTCTCCATACTCTTCGGTGGCGGCATTGAAGCCATACGCCGGGTTCTTTTCCTGCCGGACCTTGTCCACAACCACCGAACCTTCCATGCCCGCATTGCCGACGATCTGGCGGATCGGCTCTTCGAGCGCCCGCTTCACGATGGTCACGCCCACCATCTGCTCGGCCGGAACGCCCTTCAGGGCGTCCAGCGCCGGGATGCAACGGAGCAGCGCCACGCCGCCGCCGGGGACGACGCCCTCTTCGACTGCCGCCTTGGTGGCGTGCAGGGCGTCCTCGACGCGGGCTTTCTTTTCCTTCATTTCGGTTTCGGTCGCGGCGCCGACGTTGATGATGGCCACGCCACCGACGATCTTCGCTAGCCGCTCTTGGAGCTTCTCACGATCGTAATCGGAGGTGGTCTCCTCGAGCTGCGCTTTGATTTGCTTCACGCGGCCCTCGATCTTCTTCGGATCGCCATGGCCCTCGACGATCGTGGTGTTGTCCTTGTCGATCGTGATGCGCTTGGCGCGGCCGAGGTCCGTGAGCTTCACGTTCTCCAGCTTGATGCCGAGGTCTTCGGAAATGACCTGGCCGCCGGTGAGAATTGCAATGTCCTCCAGCATGGACTTGCGGCGATCGCCGAAGCCGGGCGCCTTGACGGCCGCCACGTTGAGCGTGCCGCGTAGCTTGTTCACCACCAGGGTCGCCAATGCTTCGCCTTCCACATCTTCAGCAAGGATCACGAGCGGCTTGCCCATCTTAGCCACCTGCTCGAGCAGGGGCAGGAGGTCCTTCATGCTGCTGATTTTCTTCTCACTAATGAGAATGAGCGGGTCCTCCATGACGGTTTCCATCCGCTCGGCGTTGGTGACGAAGTAGGGGGAGATGTACCCGCGGTCGAACTGCATGCCTTCGACTACGTCCAGCGAGGTCGTCATGGACTTGGCTTCCTCGACGGTGATGACGCCGTCCTTGCCGACCTTCTCCATTGCCTCGGCAATCAGGTCGCCGATGGTCTTGTCGTTGTTGGCTGAAATGGTGCCGACCTGTGAGATCTCGGTCTTGTTCTGACAGGGCTTGCTGAGTTTCTTCAGTTCCAGGACGACGGCTTCGACGGCCCGGTCAATCCCGCGCTTGATTTCCATCGGATTGCCGCCGGCCGTGATGTTCTTTGCGCCTTCGCGGTAAATGGCCTGGGCCAGTACCGTTGCAGTGGTGGTGCCGTCACCTGCCGTGTCGCTGGTCTTGCTGGCGACTTCGCGGACGAGCTGGGCGCCCATGTTCTCGTAGGGGTCGCTCAGTTCCACTTCCTTGGCGACGGTGACGCCGTCCTTGGTGATGGTCGGCGCGCCGAACTTCTTGTCGAGAATCGCGTTGCGCCCCTTGGGGCCCAGTGTTGCCTTCACGGCGTTGGCCAACTGGTTGACGCCTCTCAGGATCGCGGCCCGAGCTGCATCGCTATACAATAACTGCTTTGCCATGTGAGTCCTCCCTTAAAACTAGCGTGTCGTGTGTGAGTGTGAAAAGTGTGAAATTAGTGGCTGAAGATGCCCAGGATATCCTCTTCCTTGAGAATGAGGCATTCTTCGTCGTCGATCTTGAGTTTGCTGCCGGAATACTTGTCGAACAGGACCTGATCGCCGATCTTGACGTGCTCGACCTTTTTCCCGATCGCCTGCACCACCCCCCGCTGCGGCTTCTCTTTCGCCGAATCCGGCACGTAGATGCCGCCCGACGTCCGTTCCATTTCTTCCGTATAGGTGACAAACACGCGGTCGCCGAGGGGCTGGAAGCCCTTGGCGGCCTTGGACTCTTTCTTCTCCTTCGTTGCCGATGACATAACGCTGCTCCTCCTTACAGGTGATTATTGACGGTTCTATGATTGTGATTGGCTCGGAACGTTCGAAGCTATCACAAAGAACAAGAGGGGATATAGCGCTTTTCTCGTCCGAGTCAAGGGGAGGATCTGGATTTTCTTCGTCGAAACTTCAATTGGCAGAATGCACGCAAGCCATTGATTTTACATAATATTCAATGCTTATGAGCGCAGGCGGTCGAAGTCTGCCACGTCCTTTTTTATATAGTCCCGGAGGCGGTCGATCAAGCGAGCCTCTAATTGGCGGGTCCGCTCTTTGGTGATCCCGTACTTCTGGCCCAGGTCTTCCAGCGTGACGGGTGTCTCCGACAGGATGCGGTTTCGGAGGATGTCCTCGTCGCGCTCGGGGAGTGTCTTGCTGAATTCGGCCAGCTTCTTCCGAAACAGGCGGCGGAGCTCGAAGCTGGCGATCTGCTCGTCGGCCGGGGCCTCCTGCGCGGGAAGAATATCGAGCAGCGTGCCGCTGTCGGTGTCGTGCGTCAGGGGCTGATCGAGCGACACTTCCCAGCTGCCCATGCGCTGGTCCATTTCAACGACATCGCGCTCGCTAACGTTGAGCCGGTCGGCCAGCAGCTTGGCGTCGGGCGCAAACCCTTCCCGCTCGAGTTTGGCCTTTTCCTTGCGGAGATTGTAGAAGAGCTTGCGCTGATCCTGTGTCGTGCCGACTTTGACCAGCCGGTGGGTATTCAAGAGATAGCGCAGGATGTAGGCGCGTACCCACCAGGCCGCATAGGCGTGGAACCGGACGTTCTTCGCCGGATCGAATTTTTTGATGGCCTGCATCAATCCAACATTGCCTTCCTGGATCAAATCCATGTGATCGGCGCCGGTGTGCAGGTATTCCGCGGCAATCGACACGGAGACGCGGAGGTTCGAGAGGATCAGCTTCACCGCCGCCTCGCGGCTGTCCGTCGTCTGGTATTCGCGGAAGAGCGCCAGCTCTTCTTCCTTGGACAAAAACGGATAGCGGCGGACTTCGACCAGATACCGCTGCAGAGTGGTGATCGGCGTGACCGCCGTGGAGGCATCGGCGGCGGCGCGATTCTCGGCGGCGCGGGCGGATTTCGTGTCGAGCAAATTTTCGACGAGTTCCGGCGTGACGGCGCGCGGGGAGTCGTCCTCCTCGTTCGGCATCTCGTCGTCCGGTTTGTGCGGCGGTGTCGTCGTCATGCGGGTCGGTGGATTATAAACACAACGAGCGGCAGGAACAAAATATGTTGCATCCCGTGGTATGCTCCACGGCGCAGGAACGGGAGGCATTGTGCGGGAAATTATACGGGCTATCCGGAGCGGGCACTGGCCGTCGCTGGCCGCGGCCTGGCTGCATTTTGAAGTCAGCTTCATGGCCTGGCTGCTGATCGGGGCGCTTGGCGTCTTCATCGCGGAGGAATTTCATCTCACGGCCACGCAAAAGGGATTGCTGGTGGCGGTCCCGCTCCTGGGCGGCGCAATTCTAAGGGTCCCGGTCGGCTTGTGCAGCGACTGGTTCGGCCCCAAGCCCACGGGACTCGTCTTGCTGGCCGGTGAAAGCCTGGTGCTGCTGTGGGGGTGGCTGGGAAGCTCCAGTTACAGCGAACTGCTGGCGATGGGACTGTGTCTAGGCATCGCCGGCGCCAGCTTCGCCGTCTCGCTGCCCCTGGCCAGCCGCGCCTATCCGCCGTTGCATCAAGGGTTGGCGATGGGCGTGGCGGCGTCGGCCAATAGCGGGATCGTCCTGGCCGCGTTCTTTGCGCCCATAGCCGGACAGGTTGTCGGCTGGCATGGCGTGTTCGGCCTGATGGCGGCGCCGGTCGTCATCACGCTGGTCTTGTTCGGTGCGCTGGTTCGCCGGGACATCGGCGGCGCTTCCGGCGAACGAGGCGCAGGCGGATGGGACCATGTGTCGGGGCTGCTCAGGGAGCCGTTCAGTTATTGGTTGTGTTTTCTGTACGCCGTGACGTTCGGTGGATTTGCCGGGCTGTCCAGTTTTCTGCCGATCTTTCTGCACGATCACTACGCGTTGGATGTTGTCACTGCCGGATCGGTCACGGCGCTCTGTGGATTGGCCGGCAGCTTGATTCGTCCGTGGGGCGGATACATCGCCGATCGGGCAGGAGGGAAAGCGGTGCTGGCGTGGGCGTTCCCGATCATGGCGGGACTGGTCATTGTCGTGGGTGCCCTTCCGCCGCTCGCGTGGGCGATTCCTGTGCTCGTCGCGGCCGTGGCCAGTATGGGGTTCGGGAACGGGGTCGTCTTTCGGATCGTGTCCGACCGCTACTCCAAACAGATGGGAACGGCATCAGGGCTGATCGGCGCCGCCGGCGGACTAGGCGGGTTTTTGCTGCCCACCTCTCTGGGCGTGCTGAAAGATGCGACAGGGACGTACCAGAGCGGATTCCTGCTGTTTGCCGCACTAGCTGGTGCCGCATGGATCAGCATCTTCTTGATGAACCGACGCCACGACGTCTCGTAGATTCGGTCGCAGAGGCGGTTTCTTCGTTGACAGTCGGGGTCAAAATGTTTTATATATTAAGCACTTATCAAGTCTCTCACCTCTCCCAAGCAGAGCAGGCACATGGCATCGCCGTTCAATACAATTGAAGACGCCATCAAAGAGATCAAGAAGGGCCACTTCGTCATCCTCGTAGACGACGAAGACCGCGAGAACGAGGGCGATCTTGTCATGGCGGCCGAAAAAGTCACGCCCACAGCAATCAACTTCATGGCCAAGCATGCCCGCGGCCTGATCTGTCTGGCGCTGACACCGGAGCGTGTCGAAGAGCTGCAACTGCCGCCACAGGCGCCGGTGAACACCGCGACGTTCGGCACCGCCTTTACCGTGTCGATCGACGCGCGCCACGATATCACCACCGGCATTTCGGCCGCCGATCGAGCCACCACCATTCACACCGCCGTCGATCCGAAGTGCAAACCTTCCGATTTAGCGCGGCCTGGCCATATCTTCCCGCTCAAGGCGCAGAAGGGCGGGGTGCTCAAGCGCGCCGGCCAGACTGAAGGCTCGGTGGATTTAGCGAAGCTCGCCGGGCTCGCGCCGGCCGGAGTGATCTGCGAAATCATGAACGAGGACGGCACCATGGCCCGCGTGCCGGAGCTGGCGGAATTTGCCAAAGCACACAAACTGATGATGGTGACGATCAAAGCGCTGATCGAACATCGCATGCGCCGGGAAACCTTCGTTAAGCGGGTGG
>JBGPNZ010000042.1:0-11991 GCA_041487795.1 Nitrospiraceae bacterium | reverse complement strand
GTGGGTTTCCAGGGCCTGGCGCTCCAGCGGTTCCAGCGCGCCGACGGCGTAGGGGGCTACATTCTGTTCAAATTCTTCGTGAGCCATGGTCGTGATTACTGTCCCCAGCAGGGACGCAGCACTGTCCTTAGCTTATCCATTCCAAGTTTGATCCGTGTTTTGATCGTACCGAGCGGTTCATTGAGCTGTGCCGAAATTTCGGAGTGCGAGAGGCCTTGATAGAACGCCAGTTCGATCGCCTTCCGTTGAGCCTCCGGCAGCTCGGTCAACGCCTTGCCGACCAGACCCCGGGTTTCGTTTCCGGCGCTGGTTTCCAGAGGGCTTGGGCTCGCGTCTTCCAGCTGAGCCGCGAGCGAGCTTTCGATGGGATCAGTCACGCCGTGTCCCTTCGCGGTACGCGAGCGCAAACGATCGATGGCGCGACTTCGGGTCATCGTCACCATCCAGGCCATTGGGGAGCCGCGATCGGCGTCGTACCGGACCCGTTTGCGCCAGACTTCGAGATAGACGTCCTGCAGCAAGTCGGCAGCCGATTCCCGGTCGCCGAGAATGCGGAAGGCGAGTGAAAAGAGCAGCGCGCTGGATTGCTCGTAGAGCTGGCTGAATGCGCCCCGGTCGCCCCTGGCCACGCGGGCCAGCAGATCGGGGTCGAGACCGGATACCGCGTGCTTGGGCGATGAGTCCATGCGTGTCGAATGCGAGACGCCGTGCGTTGCCTGGAACCGGTGCGGGGCACATCATACCATTTCTACGGGCGGAGTCAGCAAGAGGATGGGTCAACGGTACGGTTTGAAGGAGAATTAGGAACGGGAGAGATGCCGACACAGCGGCAGCATGATGGCAGCTCTTTCTCAGCGACTGTCCACTGGCTGGGGCAACTGCATCATTTGATTCAAGGAGTGGAAATATTCTTCGAGCCCCAGCCCTGCTGCTGCCCGGCGCACGTGCATCGTGTTCGATGCCGGATGAAACGTGCCGAGGCGGTGACAACCGAGACGTGCCTGAATCAGCATATCACTCGTGGCGTGGAAGTCCGTCGGGAGTGGGCCGACGAGGATGCCCCCATGGGCGACTTTGGGAAGAGGCATGAAACGATAGGCCTGCACGGATTGAACGGGCACGCGGACTCCGAGGTAGAACCGGACATATCGGGTGAGCACGAACACCGCCAACATTCTAACCGGGGTGCGGCGTTTCAGGAACGCCAGGACGGTCAATGTCCAGGTCGTCAGTTGTTCTCGAAGACGTATCCAGAATACGTCCATTTTCTTCTGCGCGAGGACAGCGTGCGACGGCCGAGGAGCGGACGCCGGCGCAAATCTGCGGGGTCCTCTGAGGATCGTCGCCACCTTGCCCAGAACCTCTTGCATCCGAACGGGCCGATCCTGTGTGTCCACGGAATCGCCCTGCGTGTGCACGATGTCGTTCTCGATGCCGATCACGCGATGGCACACAAGCGTATCCATGAATGGAAACACGACGATGTCGCCAGGCTGGACCTGGTCGGGAGGATCCATGATGAGCCTGTCGCCCTTCAGAATAGTCGGGTACATACTCCAGCTGGCGACGCGCAAGGAAAAGGCATGGCTGGCCCGGGGAAAGTCTTCGGCCGGAACGACGTCCAGGATGGGAAAGGTCGAGTCGGAGATGCCTGGGTCAAGGATGTGAATCATGGTGGATGCCAGACTACGTCACCAGGCGATAAAGGATGTGCCCCAATAAGCGGTGGGCTTGGATCGTGAGGTGCATGGCTCTGGCTAATCGTGTCCGTACAGGAAAGGTTTCGCCGCGCTCGCCGTATCGGTATTTCAGAAAAGCCGGTGACGGCCAAAAGGCTTGCCGAAGCCGCCGCCATTTCTTCATCCCCGGCTGGAAGATGAGCAACAGAAAGTGGCCTGCGCCGTCCACTGGCGTCTGCGTGACGAGTTTTCGAAGAATGAAAGCCAGCGCCGTCTCGGACTTCGTCGAGGGGGCGAAGCGTGCCAGGATGCTGTCTGGAACCGGCACGGCTTCCTGTTGGGCAGCGTATGACAGGCCATGATGCAGTGGAATTTTGAGGTTGTGGCGAACGGCTTCGTCGAAAATGAACTCCCAGTTCAGCGGCTCTTTGCCGACAAGAAGGGCGATATCCTTGGAGAAGGACGGCGGAAAATACCCTCGGTTCAGCACGGAATAGGCGGCCAGATAAATGAGCAGATCATCGGCACCCATGCTTTTGACGGGGAGGCCCGCCATGTTTCGTTGGACCGCCCTTCGCCAGATGGTCTCTGTGTCGTCCGCGTACCAGATCTCCGTCACGAGATCCAGCACCAACGACTCGTCGGGAGCAGCATAGCCAGGGTTGCCGTCAATGACCGGCCGGTATCCCAGGTGTGTGACGATGCGATCAATAGCCGGCAGGTCGTGTTCGTGGACGAGCAGATCCAAGTCGGCCATGGGCCGGATCCCCCAGACGCCGTAGAGGCGGGAGAGCACATCGGCGCCTTTGAGCAACAGGCAGTCAATCCCATGCGCGCGAAACTGTGTCAGGACAGCTGTCAGCTTGTCCATGGCGCGCTGGTTGGCGGCGCCGACCTGAGCGTAGGTTTCAATCAGCTTGCCGGGGCTTGCAACGCTCATCGAGGCCAATTTCCAGGATGGCGAATTCTTTGTAATGGGGAAGGCAGACGCTCATGTCGCCGGTCTCAAGCCAGGCGTCGCTGCGGCCCTGACGGCAGCTGGGGCGGACGGGGCAGGTCGGGCATTCGTCATGTTCATTCGGCCTGGCCTCATCTACGGTTTGCTTGAGGACTTCCCATCCCTCCTTGACCGTTCCCTTCCGCAGATCGAATTTGGGGATGGGAAATGCAGCGCACAGGTTCATTTCGCCGTAGGGCGTGATGGCGAACCGGCTGTGGCCGCACGCGCAGGAGATAAAGTCACGCGTGGCAGCCGTGCAAGATTCTTCGGCCGTCGGCCTGCCGTCCTGGCGGCCGATCATGTCGCGGTCGATACAGGCCTTCTCGGCGGGACTGAGACGGTGTGCCAACGGGCTGAGGTCGCCATCGGTTTTGGGGGTGATATCCAGACAGTATTGAAATTTGAACCCCATGCCTTCCACAAGAGCCCGCGCATCGTGGATCTCATGAGCATTCTCGATCATGACCGGCATGCGGACGACGACGGGCAGTTTTCTGGAGGCGAGGCACTGCAGCCCCTGGATAAACGGTTCATAGGACCCGGGAATTCCAGTCACCAGCTCATAGGTCGTCCGTGTCGTCCCATACAGGGACACATTGATGCTATAGAACCCGATGTCCCGCAACGCGTCCGCGACAGGCGAGGTGATACGGGTGGCGTTGGACAGCAGGTACAGGATGAACCCATGCCGTTTCGCGCGCCGGAAGATGTCGAACGCATCAGGCCGGACGAGCGGTTCGCCCCCGCTGAAATGCAATTCAATCACTCCAAGATCTACGAGTTGATCCAGAAGGGAGAATACTTCCTCCGTCGTCAACTCCTGCGGCAGGACCTTGTGCGTTGGGTTGTAACAATGGACGCAACGGAGGTTGCAGCCATAGGTCAGCTCGAACGTTACCGATTCGGGCGATCGTATCTCGCGGGCTTTTGCCGAGAGGGCGTCAAAGAATTGCTCGAATGGGAGGTGTTTCATGCTGATGCCACCGGATGTTCGAGGTGCTGCGCCTCAAGATAGTCCACGATGTCCGGGTTGTTCGCGAAGGCCAGTTCAAAGCTTCCGATCTGCGCGATCAGTTCGTCCAGGAACGCGAGCGTGCGCTCCATCGCGGTGCGATCCCAATGGGGCAGGAAGCCTTGCCGCAGCACGAACAGACCGAACGCGCGGGGAGGGATTGCGCATAGGGCGTGAGCGGTTTCTGCATGCCGGACGCAATACAGCGCCCGCAACGGGCTCACCGCGTTTGTCGCGTGCCGACCGCTGCCGACCCACGGCGTGCCGCAGGCGACCAATTCGCCCGCGACCTTCCGGATGATCATGCGCTCATCGCACAAGACGCACGCGCCTCTAGCAGCGAACAAATCGGCCAGGGTGGATTTCCCTGCACCCGATGGTCCAGTAAACACGAGCCCGCCATGGTCCGTCAGGACGCCCGACGCATGGAGGAGCAGCCCGCCTTCTCTCGCCAGTCTGGTAACGAGGCAGACTTCAACGATCGGGGTGATGATGTGCATGGGGGTCCAAGCGGACCCTGCTTGGCCGTGTTCCTCGAGATGCCACACCTCGGCATGTGAAAAATCTTCCGAGACAATCGCACGACTGCGGGGTCCGAGCGTCAGCGTGTCAGGCGATTCAAGGAGGTAACCGGACTCCGCTGCATACAGTTTCCAGAGTCCGTGGCTGGCATCGAAGATCAATGGTCCATGAGGGACTTCAGGAAGGTCTTTCACGGTCCTGACCTCGATGTCTATGTCAGGCGATCGTTCAGGTTGGATCAGGAATGAGTCAAACGGCCTCAGCGGCCAGTGTAGACACGGGTGGGCTTCGCGCTCGCGGAGCCGAATCGCATACCCGCCGATCAGTAAGTCAATCTGCATGAGATGACACTTCGGACAACAACGGGCGAACGATTGACCCGTTATGACATCCGAGCGGCGCTATTGGAAGAGCCGCCCGCGGCGCCAAACTTACAACCACCACTTCTGCAGCCGCCCCCTGCGCCACCGGCCATGGCGTTCCCCGACGTCGTGCTGCAGACACTGATGACCGCCTGCTCATGGTTGAGTTCTACTCGAAAGATTTGCGGGGCCGTGTAGGGCTTCTTTTTATCCATGTCATTCATGGCGTGGACCTCCAGTTTTTTTGTGTGGTTGCCAACGGATGGATGAGTGTCCGATGAGATACCCACTCCGCACGAGTCAACGCGACATCGCAATCGTACGGGATCGGCGCTTCCGGGTTGCCGTATTCCCAGCGGGCGTCAGCCGGCGTCTTGCTGCAAAAGGAGAATATCTCGCACCGTCTGCAGGGGGAATCGGTCGTGTACCGATGTGCGCGGACCTCCGCGAACACTTTACGAATGGCGTCTTTCAACGAATGGTCACGCAGAGAGGCGCGATGCTCATATTGCATCGTGCAGGTACCCAATTCTCCCCAGGCGCTGATATGGATGGTGTTCGTCGCGCAGCCACAGCGATATAGGCGCTCGGACGGAGCGGACGGTGTCCAACGGGGTGTTTCGTGACAGGGGTCGTCATCGTGGCTTGGATAGAGCTCTTTTCCTTCCAGCCCTTGGATCTCGGCCGGCGTCAGACGATACTCGAGCGAGGAGAGATCGCCGTTCAGCCTGGGAGAGAGTGAGGTGGAGAATTTGAACGGCTGACCGAAGGATTCGACAAATCGCCGGATCTGGGGAAGCTCCTCCTTGTTCCAATTCATGCCAGTGGTTTTAAAGCAGAAAGGGAGGCTGCTGGATTTCAACAGCTCCATGCCTTTCAGAAACTGCCGGAAGGACCCGGGGACCTGCGTGAAGCGGTCGAAGGCCGCCTCGTTGATGGAATGGCAGGAAATATCGATGGAGAAGGGCGGGGATTGCGTGAGCCTATCAATGATGGCCCGGGTGAACATGGTGCCGTTGGTGTACAACATGAGGAGAAAGCCCTTGCGGTAGGCGTAGTCGTAGATTTCGAAGAAGTTGGGGTGTGTGAAGATTTCGCCGCCGGTCAGATTCAGGTAGAGAATTTCCAGGTCGGCCATTTCATCGAGGATTCGTAGAATCTCCTTGAGGGATAATTCCCTGGGAAAAAACTCACGGGTGTTGTACGGATCGGTATAACAGTGGACGCAGTGGAGATTGCAACGATAGGTGAGCTCCAGTTGCGCTTTGATGACCCGATCCGATCGCTCGGCGCGTTCGTGGAGCGCGCGGCTGAAGTCTTTGTATGCGACGGTAGGAATGGTTCGCGTTTCAGACATGGCCGGCGCTCACTTGGATGAGAGAGGCGGGCAGGCCGGCTTTGAACGGACACGCGAACGTCGGCAAGGTGTGATAGAAGCCCTCCTTGAAGGAGCCCTGTCGAAGATCGTAGCCCTGGCGACGATTGCCCGAACAGAGTTGGAGCCGGCCGTAGGCATCAATGTGAAAGGTGCGCTTGCCGCTTTCACACGGAGGCATCTGCTGTGATTGTTTGCGGCAGGCCTCGGTCCAGAGCTCAGGGTCCTGCCGGGTAATCTCCAGCAATTCGGCCGGCGATAGGCCCAATCGTGCCGGCGAGTCGTCTCCATCCAGCGTGGGGCGCATCTCGACGCCCAGTTTATAGCCGACCGACCCCAACCCGCTCACGTATCGTCTGATCGCCAGCACCTCGTTCTTATTCATGGTCATGGCAGTTGTCTTCAGCACAACGGCCAAATTGCGTTTCAGCAACAGCTCAATCGTTCTCATGCAGCGTTTAAAAGATCCATTCCCCTGGGTCACGCGGTCGAAGGTGTTCTCTGTCAGACTGTGCAGGCTGATCTCGATCCGATGCGGGGGCAGTGCGGCCAGCCTGTCCGCGATATCCTCGGTAATCAGGGTGCCGTTCGTGAAGAGGGTGACGAGAAAGCCTTCCCGTTTGGCGTGTTCGTAGATGGCAAAGAAATCAGGCCGCGCGAAGGGCTCGCCACCGGTCAAGCAAAGTTCGAGACAGCCGGCGTCGGCCAATTCATCCATGATGCGGACGATTTCGTCTGTCGTCAGTTCCTCTCTGATCTTGTCGGGCCGATTGAAGCAATCCGTATAGCACATGACACAGCGTAGGTTGCAGCGGCAGGTAATCTCCCACTGGCAAAGAAACGGGAACCGTTCGGGAATGAGCGTCAACCGTTTCTGCTCCATCGTTCGTTCAGGAAGGCGCCTCTTCAATCGCCCTGATGCGGAGGAGGTCCTCGATGAATGCGTTGATGTCTTTCTCCAGCTGCTCGACAGCCACGTCGAATTGCTGAGCGATGTCGCCCACGATATCCTGCATCGGCCGTTTGCCGTCAAGGCGTTTCCACACGGCCGCCGCGGTTTCATTCAAGACGTACAGACTGTTGATATCGGTCAGTTGACGACGGACAGGGACCAGAATGCATTCGCCTGCGACTTCGCGCTGAACGAAATCCGCATTTTTGGCGTAGATTTTTCCCATGGCCTGTAAGGTGCCAGAGGATAGCAGAAGCCATCGGTTTCTTCCATAAGTCTATTGGCTCCGAGCGACCAGTTTACGGGCTGGTATTGCAATGGTCTCAGGGGTGCGAAGGGGATGGGTCAGGATAGCAAAACCCCTAGGCCAGTTGAGTTCCATAATCACTAGGCCAGTGCCAACGAGTTCCCTTCGGATATCCTCCTCATCCTGAAATTCGTGGAGAAAGTGCCCGTCCGTGCAATTATCGCCGATCTGATACGCTGAGTTCGCGCCAGGAAGCTTGGCCAGTATCTGGTTCAAGCGAATGCGGAGCATGCCCAGGCGTGAACGAGGAGCTTGCCTGGTTTCGAAGCTGAGAATCACAAGGCTGGTAGGCAAAAGGAGCCTGAGAAGATTGTTGAGCCACGCCTGTCGGAGTGACATGCCGGGTATGGCGCTATACATGGTGCTCGACAGAAGCACATAGTCGAAACTGGCCGGGCCATAGGGGAGGTGCAGAAAATCAGCGTGATGAAAATGAGCACGCGCTCCCAGGTGTTTGGCCAGACTGGAAGCGGTGCGAACAGCCATGTCGTTCGACTCCACCCCGATCACCTCGAGGCCCCGTCTGGCTATCGCAATCGTCTCTCGTCCGGACCCGGCCCCAAGAACGAGCATGCGGCCGGAACGTATGTTGTACCGGCCGAGGATGTCTGTCTCCCAAGGTGTCAGGTGCTGCTCATCGAAAGTTAGGATCCGCGCAGAGAACTCCTCCGTATAGGTTTTGCGGTAGCATTTCTGCGTCAGTTGGGTGAGTCGGGCGGGAGTGAGAAAAACAGGCAGAAATCCGTTCAAAAGGCCCGCAGAAAAACGGAACAGAGAGCCTACGGATTCGAGACACTGGGCAAACAGATATATCAGGTGGCCGGCGATATGCATATGTCATCCTTCATCCGGTGGTTCGTTGTCGGAATCAGCCCGCTTGCGGGGACTGCCTTTCCCGAGTTTCAGATCAGGAGAGGTGACGATTGAGAGGTCCGTCGTTTCACGACCTATGTAATATCTTTGCCGGGTATTTGCAATAGCAGTAGGCCCGGCTCCAGATTGGTTCATCTGCGGTGTAGATATTCCGCCAAAAAAGCTGCCGCCTCGGCGGCGCCGGTCGGTGGGGGGGATGTTTCACGAGGGAGAGACGCCGATACGGCGGCCTGGAGCGCTGTCGGCCAGCGGCCCTTGGTGAAGTCCTGCTCCGACAATTCCACTGCGCGACCGTAGCGATGAAGGTAGTCCACCAACGCCTGCTCGTCGGCAAAATTGTACCGTCGTACATAGATGGCAGGCTTCCCCAGCGCGACCGCTTCGACAACCGTGCTGTAGCCGGGTTTGGTGACGAGGATGTCGGCTGAGGCCAGGAGGGTCCGAAAGGAGAAGGGTAGAGCCGAGGCCGCGTGGATTCGTGTGTACCGGTCCGGCACCGGCCCGCTGACGATGAAACGGTATCCCGTGAGTCGGTCCAGTTGCTCGAATGGCAGGGCGTTAAGCGCGATCCCGCCAAATCCAATGAGGACGATGCGTTCGCTCGGTGCGGCCGCGATGGCTGTGCGGAGATCTGGCGTTGCCGCGGGTGCCGGTTCGGCGATTGGGCCGATGCCGATGACTTTTTGAAATGCAGTCAGATCCATCCCCGGCACCAGTTTGAGCATCACGTCAGCATGGGCATAGGCGCGCCGGATGTGGCTGACGATCTCGCGATGATCGCTGCGTGCCGGGTCTGCGAGTGGTTCCAGGATCCGGTCCCAGGACAGATTGCAGAGTCCGATAGTCGGAACGAGGGATCGACTGCCGGCTTCGATGGCGAGATAGGAAATGTCGGAGAGGACGAGTGCCGGCTTGGCGGCCCGTATGGCAAGGGTTTCGTCGTGGACTTTCTGCTCCCACCCTGCGTGAAACTGTGCGTGCGCATTCCAGGTGGCTGCAACGTCGATGGTGAGCGGGCCATGCTGGATGCAGCCGATGTCTTGTTGCGCCGGTGAACGCGTCGAGTGGATCGTCAGTCGGTTTTCAAAGAACCACGCGGGAACCTGCGTGCGTAGGATGGCATGGAGATCGGGAACGATCCGTCCCAACTCGTTCAGGACAGGGACGACTTGGGCGGCATGCCCCAAGCCATGGCTTGAAATCGCGCACCAGATCAGCATGATCGCGCTTCCGATCCGTCTATTTGAGACGGCACTCTGTTTGTCGCAGGCAAGTGAGGGGATAACACAAGTGGGGGGAGTTGGCCAAGCTCGTAATTTCCTCGTAACCCGTTGCAATGAAAGGGCGGACGTGGTACACGTACTCCCTCAGTCGGCTCCCGGCTGACTGAATACAGTTCTCGCGCGACATCTGCAAAGTAGGAGTCATATGGCTGCCAATGTGTTCAAGGTGCTGCTTGCCGACTGGATGATCGGAGGAGTCCTCACCCTTTATTTCTTAGTTGGATATGTGGCCGATTGGTCCAACCTCAGGCTGATGGAAAATGCCACGTATGACTTACGCGCAGCCTTGCGGGCGCACGGGCAGCAGTCTGAGCAAATCGAAATTGTCGCGGTGGATCAAGAGAGCCTGAATAAAGTTGGGCGGTGGCCATGGCCCCGTGCCACCCAGGCCCGCCTGATCGAGAACCTCCGTGCAAGCGGCGCGAAAGTGATCGCATTCGATTTCCCTCTGTCCGAGCCGGATCGCAGCAGCCAGGGCATGGAGGAAATGCGCGTGATGCGGCAGAAACTCACGGCCCAAATTGCTTCGCCGCAAACCGATGCCCGGCAGCGGGAAGCCTATGTTCGCATGCTGCAGGAGTTAGGCGAGTCCGAAACTCGATTAGACCAGGATGCGAAGCTTGCGACGATCCTCGGTCGGGGCTCAGAGGTGCTCCTGCCTATCTACTTCGAGCTGGGCCGTCCGGAAGAAAGAGAGAGCAGCGTGGAGCCCAGCGCGCCCATTGCCGCCAGTTCTTTCAGCCTGGTCGATAATCCGCGCGACATGACGTCCTTTCCGCCTGCCAAGGTCAGGAAAATAATCGCTCCGCTGCCGGCGTTTCAATTGCCTCAGGTCGGTTTCGGTCATGCGGTTGCCACCCATGATCAGGACAATAGCGTCCGTCGCGAGGCCGTGCTCGTGGAGTATCTCGATCGATTCTATCCGTCGTTTGCGCTTCGTGCCGTCAGCGCCTATTTGGATGTCGCGCCCGGTGACGTCCACGTGGTGCTGGGGAAGGGCGTGAGGATCGGAGAACTGTGGGTGCCGACCGATCGCAACATGCGCGCGCGGATCAGCTTTAACGGTCCTGCCGGTTCCTTTAAGGCCTTTTCTGCGTACCATGTGTTAGGCGGAAAAATTCCGCCCAGCACGTTCCGCGGCAAGTTGGTGGTGGTCGGGCCGCTGGCTGCGACGGCCGGAGCGATTTCGTACGAAACGCCGGTCTCCCCGTCTATCGCAGGGATGGAGGTCACCGCAAATGTCATCCAGAATATGCTCAGCCAAAGTTTTCTGACCGTGCCCCGCTGGGCGCCCGCCGTCGAGTTGAGTGTCATTCTTTTGGTCGGCGTCTTTGTTGTGCTGGCACTTCCGCGGTTAGGGACGAAGTGGTCAGGGATTGTGGCCGGGACCATCCTAGTGAGCTATCTTGGCTTTGTGGCGATCGCATACGCGTCCAAGGGCTATATACTGACGGTGGTTCACCCGACGCTGATGCTGGTTCTTGGATACACCTTTATTGCTGCGAAACGGGCCTTGCTGGCCGAACGGGGTGCAGGGGTCGATAGCGGTGCCTCTGAAACGAACCGAATGCTGGGGCTGACTTTTCAGGGGCAGGGCATGCTCGAATTGGCGTTCGATAAATTCAGGACCTGCCCGATCGACGACAGCATGAAAGAACTGCTGTATAACCTCGGTCAGGATTTCGAGCGCAAGCGCATGTCGAGCAAGGCGCTGTCCGTGTACCAGCATGTCGCAACCAAAGACAAGGGTTACAAGGACATTGAACAACGAATAAAACGTCTGAGCGCGGCCGAGAGTTCCGGCACCGGAGGAAAACAGTCTTCCGGGTCGTTGCTGTCGGAGGGTAGCGACATCAAGCCGACGTTGGGACGTTATGAAATCGTCAAAGAGCTGGGCCGTGGCGCCATGGGTATCGTCTATCTTGGGAAAGACCCCAAGATCCACCGGTCGGTGGCCATTAAGACCATGCGGTTGGATGAGGTGGAGGCCGATGAACTGCCGGATGTGAAAGCGCGGTTCTTCCGCGAGGCGGAGTCGGCCGGCAAACTCTCGCACCCGAACATCGTGACGATTTTCGATGCCGGCGAGGAACAAGACCTGGCGTATATTGCCATGGAAGTGCTGGATGGGGTCGATCTCAAGGACCTCTGTAAAAAGCGAAATCTCTTGCCAGTCAAGCGGACGCTGGAAATCGTCACGAAGGTGTCCGAAGCATTGGATTATGCGCACAGCCAGAGCGTGGTCCATCGAGACATCAAGCCAGCCAATATCATGGTGATGCCGGACGGCACCGTGAAGGTGACGGATTTCGGGATTGCCAAGATCGTCACCTCGGCCAAGACGCAAACCGGCATCGTGCTCGGCACGCCCAGCTATATGTCGCCGGAACAGTTGTCGGGGGCCAAAGTCGACGGGCGATCGGACCTCTTCTCGCTCGGCGTTGTTCTCTTCGAAATGTTGACGGGGGAGCGGCCCTTTCAAGGTGAGAGTGTCGCCACGCTGATGTACGTTATCGCCAATCAGCCCCATCCCTCTCCATTTGACTTGCGCCCGGACTTGCCCAAGACGGTGGGCACGGTGATCGACCGCGCGTTGCAAAAAGACGCTGCGAAGCGGTATCAACGG
>JBGPNZ010000041.1:0-12364 GCA_041487795.1 Nitrospiraceae bacterium | reverse complement strand
GGGGCTGCGGGGGCGTTGTCCTCTATCGCTTCCAAGATCTCCGACAAAAACGACGTTGCCTTACCCAAGTTTCTGGGCGACGATCTCGATGCACCATGGGTGGAGCTTCCGGAGCGGGCCACCGGAGTGGAAATGGCTGCCGTGCAGAGCATCGGGGGCAAGATCATAAGCAAGGCGATGGGGACGGTGTTGAAGGAAGAAACGGACGCAGCCGTGAACGTACTCTTTCATGGATACTATCACCAAGGCGGACTGAGTCAGCCGGTTACGTATGGGAAGATGCTCCCCACGGGACCGGGGCGGTGAAAAAAACTTGAGGGGGGCTTCTCCGCAGGCACTAGCTTCGATAAAGCGATAAAGAGCCCGCGGTTCAACCAAAGGTCGGTATGGAGGGATGTATGATTCGACACGGGATGAGAAACGTGCTTATGGCTGTCTGCGTGCTGGCGCTGGCCGCCTGTTCGCCCACGATTTCAGGGCAGGTGAAAGACGATGCCAGTGTTACAGGACAAACCCAGAAGCTGGAAGCGGCAGGGGCCAATTATCATGGGCCGGCCTATACGATCGCGATCATTAAGTTCGCGAACAAAACTCCGTCCAAGGTGCTGGGGATCGGCGAGGCGGCGACGGACATCCTGCGCACGCAGCTGAAGTCTGCCGGCTTGGAGCCGATCGACATCAGCGAAGACGCCCTGCAACAACAGGAAGAGCTGATCAAGCATCAGCAGACGGGCGCAGTCAAGAAAGGGAAGAAGGATGCGGCAGAAGGGTTCGAGTCACTGGACTACCGCGTGCAGGGAGCCATTACGGCCTATTCCGAAGCCGAAGAAGGCAAGGATTTGCTGATCACGCAGTCAAAGACGCAGATTGCACGAGTGACAGTGGACTACTCGCTCATTGACATCGCAACGGGAAAGAGCCTCCTGGCCGAGTCGGGGGCCGGCGAATACAAGAAGGAGACCGGCGGCTTCCTGGGCTTCGGGTCGCGGTCTACGGCCGATGTAGGACTGCGGGATGGCGCGCTGCGCGATGCGTTCTCGAAAGTCCTGGAGAAGATGATTAACAAGCTCAGCAGTCTGCCGTATCAGAGCCGCATCATGCTGGTCGAGGGGCCGACGGTCATCATTCGAGCGGGTGAGAAGTCCAAGCTGGCGGCGGGAACGAAGCTGAGTGTCTATCGTGCCGGGCAGGACCTGATCGATCCGGAAACCGGCCGGTCCATGGGCAAGCGGGAAAAACTGATCGGCGAGGTCACGCTGCTGAGCCATCAAAACGATCGGATTTCTGAAGCGAAGGTGACCTCGGGTACCGGGTTCCAGGTCGGAGATATCGTGCGGGCGATGAAGTAGCCCACGCAAGGGCTGGAAAGCAAAGGGGGCTGGTTTCAGATGGAACCAGCCCCCTTCATTTTTGCACCCGCGCAAGTAAATCGCGTTACTTCATCGCCACAGCCTTCACTTCTTTGAAGGTCGTCAGACCATTGAGAGTTTTCTCTATGCCATCCTGCACCAGGGTGGTCATCCCATCCGCCATAGCGGCATGGACCATTTCCTCGGTCTTGGCCTTGGTCTGAATGAGCTTCTTGATATTGTCCGTTCCGATCATGAGCTCATGGATGCCGACCCGGCCTTTGAATCCGCCCCGGTTGCAGGTATCGCAGCCCTTCGGGCGATGCAGCATAAACTTATCGTCGTAGGGGGGGCGGTCGTGCTTCGCCCACCAGTCCTTGCCGTACGCATTGACCAGCTCGTCGTATTCTTCCTTGGAGGGGTGATACTTCTCTTTGCAGTCCTTGCAAAGCCGTTTCGCCAACCGCTGGGCCAGCACGCCGAGCATTGCGTCGGCAAAGCTGAAGGGGTCGCACCCCATGTCCAGCAAGCGGGTGATGGTTTCAACCGCGCTGTTGGTGTGGAGCGTGCTGAGCACCAAGTGGCCGGTCAGCGAGGCCTCGATGCCGGTCTCGGCCGTTTCTTTATCGCGCATTTCACCGACCATGATGACGTCGGGGTCGGCGCGGAGGAAGGCGCGCATGGCTATCGCAAAGGTGAAGCCGATTTTCGGCTGGACCTGTACCTGGCGCAGGCCATATTGCGTGATTTCGACCGGGTCTTCGGCGGTCCAGATCTTCCATTCCGGCTCGTTGATGTTGCCGAGCACGGAGTGCAGCGTGGTGGTTTTGCCTGATCCGGTCGGTCCCACGCACAGGATGATGCCGTAGGGTACTTCCGAGATCCGCTTGAGCTCGCGCAGGTTGCGATCCGTGAATCCCATTTTATCCAGTGGCACCGGTTCGCTCGCCGCCAGGATACGCATGACTACGTCTTCGTTGTAGCCGGCGGTCGGGATGGTCGCAACGCGGAGTTCGATTTCCTTGTCGGCCATTTTGAACTTGATCTTGCCGTCCTGGGGTTTCCGTCGCTCGGCGATATCCAGGCTGGCCATGATCTTCAAGCGGGAGACGAGCGCGCGCCGGAAAGCCGGGGGAACTTTCATGTACTCCTGGCACGTGCCGTCAACGCGGAACCGGACGACCGTATCTTTTTTCTCGCCATAGGGTTCGACGTGAATATCGGACGCGTTCAACTTGTACGCGTCGATGATGATTTTATTGGCGAGCTTGACGACAGTGCTGTCGTTCTCGGTCATGCCGGAGTCGGCTGAGGCGTCGGCCGCCGCTTCCTCGCTGGCTTCGTCAACCATCATGGCCTGGAGTTCATCAAGGCTGCCAGGATCAGTCATGCCCGGGACGGCCGATTGGGCGGTCGCCGCGCCGGTGGCCCGTTTCACAAACTGGCCGATGTCACGGCGCAGACAGACGGAGAACTTGATGCTCTGGCCGGGGAAGCTGCGTTTGATATCCTGGATCTTGTCCAGGTCGTTGGGGTCGTCGATCAGGACTTCGATGACGGTCTTGTCCCGCCGCAGGGGCATCCAGAAATTCTTTTTCAAGAACTCGATATTCAGCGGCTTGATCAGCTCGGGGTCTGGGATGATCTTCTCGTCATATTCGACATGAGGGCATTTGTAGAACTGGCTGAGGGACTTGACCAGCTCGGTCTTCGGGATTTTATATTTGTCCAGCAGGATGGTCTCGAGATCCTGGGTTCCTTTGCGCGATTCGGCGATGGCACTGTCCAGTTCGGCTTGAGTAATGCGGTTGCCTGCGACCAGCGCCCCGAATTTTGTCGGGGCTTTTTTGGCCAGCTTCTGGAGGTTTTGAAACGCGATCCCCAGACCTTTGCTGATTTCTGCAACCGACTCCTCGTCCTTCTTCGAAAAGCGCACCCCGTTCTTTTTATTGATGAGTTGAATGACGCCCATCAAGTACTTGTTTTCGGCCAGGATGGGATAGCTGAGGACCTGCTTGGTCTTGAACCCGCTTTTCTTGTCCCACGAGGCGTCATGCCCCAGTGCCGGATGGATGTTGGCCAGTTCCGTTTTGTTGTACGCGTCGGCGATATTGGCCGGGCGGAGGTATTTTGCGGTGAATCCCACGATGCTTTGCTCGTTGATCGGCACGCGGATTTCCTGGACCGTATCGAGATGGGCGGCCCTGGAGAAGATTTCTTTTTTCTCGGTGTCGATCGCGTAGATCGTGACCTCCTCGGTATCGAAGAGGTTCAGGAGGTCTTTGTGCAGGTCGAGAATGATCTGATCGAGGTCTTTCGCGGAGTGGATGAGGTTGGTGATGCGCTTGACCTCTTCCGCGTACGCGATTTTCTGCTGAAGCTCGTGAACGTTGTCGGGAGCGGTTTTAGTGTCCGGCACGGCGTCCTTCCTGCCCGTCTAAGGAGTCAACTCAGGTTCCTGTTTTTGGTGGTTAGACTAGGACGAAATACGTTGAAACGCAAGAGAAAGTTGCATGAAGTTGCCCGGCGGCTTATCGCAAGCCAAGCCATTCCCTGGCTTGGGCGAGCACGTCTCCAGGCGCCATTTTCTTGACGGCGCCCGTCTTCCGCTCTTTGAACTCGACGGTGCCCTGGGCGAGACCCTTTTCGCCGATGACCAGTTGGTAGGGGGCGCCAATCAGGTCTGCATCGTTGAATTTCACGCCGGCCCGCTCGTCGCGGTCATCCCACAGGACTTCGGCTCCGGCCTGCGACAGCGTCTCGTACAGGGTTTGCGCCGTGGCGGAGACGGCAGCGGATTGGCTCAAGGGGAGCAGGTGGACGTGGAACGGGGCGATGGGGATCGGCCAGAGCATGCCCTTGGCATCGTGGTGCTGCTCGATGGCGGCAGCGACCACGCGGCTGACGCCGATCCCATAACAGCCCATCACGGCCAGGCATTCCTTGCCCTCAGGGTCGAGGAACATTGCGCCCATGGCCTTGCTGTACGTGGTGCCGAGCATGAAAACGTGGCCGACTTCAATTCCACGAGCAATGCGCAGGGACCCGTCGCCTTTGGGAGAGGGATCGCCCTCTTGGGCGTTTCGCAGGTCCTCGAACTGCTCGACAACGAAGTCCCGGTTGCAGTTGGCATCGACATAATGGGTATTGGCTTCATTGGCTCCGATCACGACGTTCCGGAGCGCTTTCACGGCATGATCGGCAATAATGCGCGTCTTTTGCAGGCCGATGGGGCCGGCAAATCCCACCAGCGCGCCCGTTGCGGCCGTGACCTTGGCCGGATCGGCCAGTTCCAGCGCCGTCACGCCCAGCAGCTTTTTGACTTTGATCTCATTGACCTCATGGTCGCCACGGACCAGCACCGCGACCAGTTCCTTGGAGGACTGGTAGAGGATCGTCTTGACGAGTTGTGCCGGCGATACCTTGAGAAATGCCGTGACTTCATCGACGCTACGGACACCAGGCGTCGGGACTTTCCGCAGTGGCCGCGGCGCGTCGGAAGAGGTTCCGGCAGGCGGCAGCGTCTCAGCGCGCTCGACGTTGGCCGCGTATGCGCCGCCTTCCGCGTAGACAATGCTTTCCTCGCCTGTGTCCGCCAGCACCATGAATTCGTGCGACGAGGTGCCGCCGATCAGGCCGGTGTCGGCTTCCACGGCCCGGAAGGTCAACCCGCAGCGGGTAAAGATGCGACTGTAGGCGTCGTACATCTTCTGATAGCTGACCTTGGCGCCGGCTTCGTCCCTGTCGAAGCTATAGGCGTCTTTCATGATGAATTCGCGACCCCGCATGAGGCCGAACCGAGGACGGATTTCGTCTCGAAACTTGGTCTGAATCTGGTAACAGTTCAGCGGGAGCTGGCGGTAGGACCGCACTTCGCGTCGAATCAAATCGGTGATGACTTCTTCGTGCGTCGGGCCCAGGCAGAAGTCCCGCTCGTGCCGATCTTTAAATCTCAGCAGTTCCTTGCCGTAAAAGTCCCAGCGGCCTGTTTCGCGCCACAGCTCGGCCGGCGAGGCGATCGGCATCAGGACTTCCTGCGCGCCGGCGCGGTTCATTTCCTCTCGGACGATGGCTTCAATCTTGCGGAGGACGCGCAGCCCGAGCGGGAGGTAGGTGTAGATGCCGGCGGCGACCTTGCGGATCATGCCGGCCCGCAGCAGCAGGCGATGGCTGACGGTTTCCGCCTCCCCGGGGTCTTCGCGAAGGGTCGGGATCAGAGTGTGGGATGTACGCATGATGTCTGAAAGTTCAAAAGCCTGAACGGCATCATGTCCTCTTCGCAGTCATCAAGTCCTGAAAGTCGTAAAGTCATCAAGTCGTTTGGACTTTATGACTTGACGGACTTTCTGACTTTCGGACAGTCCATTCAGTGCAGCAGCCGCTCGATGTCGTTCCAGAAGGCAAACACCATGATGCAGACGAGCAACAACAGGCCCATCTGTTGGGCGATTTCCCGCTGGCGATCCGCGAGCGGTTTGCGCATGACGGCTTCGATGGCAAAAAACAGCAGATGGCCGCCGTCCAGGATGGGAATCGGCAGCAGATTGAGGACGCCCAGATTAATGCTCAGGATGGCGATGAGGAATACGACACTCGACATGCCCTGGGCTCCGGCTTCGCCGGAAATGCTGGCGATCGTGAGCGGTCCTCCGATGTTCTTGCTTGAGATTTCTCCGGCGATCATCTTGTAGATGCCGACGGCGGTGAGCTCGGTCCATCCCCACGTGGCTTCCAGGCCGTGCCAGACGGCCGTCAAGGGGTTGGATGCGCGGATCAGCGACCGACCGGGCCCCGATACGCCGATTTTCCCGATTTCAACGGTCTTGCCGTTCGCGGAGATTTTTTCCAAGGCCGGGGTGACGGTGAGCGAAACGACCTGTCCGTCGCGGTTCACCTCGACCTTGAGCGGGCGGTTCGGGCTCTCCTTCACCAGTCCCGTCATCTGGGACCAGGCGTGAATAGGTTGTCCTTCGATGGCGACGACACGGTCGCCTTCCTTAAACCCGGCTGCCATGGCAGGGGAGCCGTTCATGACGGCGGTGATGACCGGCGCCGTCTCCTCAATGCCGAGGGAGTACAGCACGACATTTTTGCCGTCCTCGTGAACTGTTGCCCCGGCCGGCGTGACGATCAAGGTTTTGATTTGAGCCCCCCGGCGGACATCGAGGGTGAGTGGTTTGCCGTTGCTCTTTGCGACGGCGTCAAACAGTTCCATTCGCGTGGAGATGTCCTTTTCGTTGACCCGTAGCACCCGATCGCCGGGCTTCATGCCGGCCGTGTCTGCCGGCGATCCTGGTTTCATCGCCTCAACGTCCGGCGTCAGGTCCTTAAAGCTGGGAACGAACAACGGCGCGCCGGTCGCCAGCCAGGCGGCAAAAATCAGATAGGCCAGCAAAAAGTTGAATCCCGGTCCTCCAGCCACGATAAGTACTTTGCTCCACAGATTTTGATGCGAGAACGATCGACGCTGCTCCTCCGGGGAAATGGCGTCGCTTTCGTCCTCGCCGAACAGCTTGACGTAGCCTCCCAGCGGAACGGCCGACACCAGGTACTCGGTCTCGCCGATTTGCCGGCCGGCTAATTTGGGGCCGAATCCCAGCGAGAACTTGAGCACGCGCACTCCGACCCAGCGCGCCATCAGGAAATGTCCGAATTCATGAAATGCCACGAGGACGCCGAGCACGACGACGAACCAAAACGCCTTTTGCATGACGGCAAAAACGGTATCGGGTGACCACACGAATGCAGCGAGCACGTTTAATCTCCTTATAAAACAGTCGTCAAGTCGAAAGTCTGAAAGTCATCAAGTCGTGAGTGCTTCAATGCTCCCTGACTTTATGACGTGAAGACTTTTCGACTTTCAGACATTGTTGTTATTCGTTCCCAGCCAGCGTATGCACGCGGGCGCCGGCCTTTTCGCGGGCCCAACGATCGGCCTCCAGCGCGTCTTCAAGAGTGTGAATCTGCCGGAGGGTATGCGCATCCATCGTGCTGCGGATAATCTCGGCAATGTCCAGGAACCCGATTCCCTCCTGGAGGTACGCCGCCACGGCGATTTCATTGGCGGCGTTCAACACGGCCGGCATGGTGCCGCCGATCTTGAGGGCATCGTAGCCGAGCTGCAGGCACGGAAACCGGTCGTGGTCAGGTTGGAAGAACGTCAGCGTGCCGATGCTGGCTAAATCCAGCGGGGGGAGTTCCAACGGCACGCGAGCCGGATACTGCATCGCGTACGAAATTGGTGTGCGCATGTCGGGCAAGCCCAATTGCGCGATTACGGACCCATCCTTGTATTCCACCATCGAGTGAATGACGCTTTCCCGATGGACCAGCACTTCGATCTGAGCGGCCGGCATGTCGAACAGCCAGCGCGCTTCCACGACTTCCAGCCCCTTGTTCATCATCGTGGCGGAGTCGATCGTGATCTTGGCGCCCATTTTCCAATTTGGATGTTGCAGGGCCTGTTCCGGTTTCACGTCCCGCATCTGCTCGCGGGGCATGTTCCATAAGGGACCGCCGGATGCGGTCAGGATCAGTCGGCGGATGTCTTCCCGGCGATGACCTTCCATGGACTGAAAAATGGCGCTATGTTCGCTATCCACCGGGAAAATGTGTACGCCGTGTTTCTTGGCCTCATCCTGCATCAGCTGGCCGGCCATGACCATCGGTTCCTTATTGGCCAGGGCCACGTGCTTATCCGAGCGGATGGCGGCCAGCGTAGGCATCAGGCCGGCTCCGCCGACGATGGCGGAGATCACTAACTCGCCTTCCGGCATTCGGGCCACGTCCGCCACGCCCTCTGGGCCGGAGAGAATCTCAACGGAGAGTCCTTTGCAGCGGCTTTGCAACTGCGCTGCCGCGGCCGGATCGGCCAGGGCGACCTTCGCCGGCTTAAAGCGACGGATTTGTTCCTCGAGCTGGACGTCTTTGGTGGCCGCCGTCAGCCCAACCACCTGAAACTCGTTCGGAAACTTGGACACGATGTCCAGCGTGCTGGTGCCGATTGAGCCGGTAGAGCCGAGAATAATGATGCGCTTCATGCCTGCGATCCTACCACGTTACTTCGCGAGCGATACATAGTAGACAATGTGGGCGGTGAACAACAGGCTGCCGAACCAGTCTAGCACGCTGCTGTGGCTAGAAATCCGGCTGCCTGAGTTTTTCACACCTGCGCTACGTTTCATCGCCGATTCGGCTAAGTTACTTTGTGAGCAAGACATAATAGTAGAAAGTGGGGGCGGTGAACAACAGGCTGTCGAGCCGGTCCAACATGCCACCGTGCCCCGGGATCAGGCTGCCTGAGTCTTTCACGCCTGCGCCGCGCTTCATGGCCGATTCGGCCAAATCTCCCAGCAGGCCGGCGATGGTCAGGAGGCAGGCGACAGCCACGCAGTCCACAATCGTCAACGAGGGCAGGAACCAGGCTTGGGCAAGAAAAGCGGCCAGCGCCGCCGCAATCAATCCGCCGGCCAGCCCTTCCACCGTTTTATTCGGGCTGATGCTGGGCGCCAGTTTGTGACGGCCCAGGCTCGTCCCCGCGTAATAGGCGCCGGTGTCGGCTGCCCATGTGACGAGGAACAGGCAGAAGATAAAAAACTCTCCCTCAGGCATGGCGCGGGTCAATACCAGATGGCCGAGGCATAGGCCGATGTAGAGGGGACCGAAGGCGACAATGGCCGGATCCATCAGGCCGTGCGTGACCGTGCGACGGGCGCAGAGCCGGTGGAGTAGAGCGGCAATGATAATCATGAGCACGATGGTTCGCTCTGGAATACCGCCCGGCCACTGGAAGGACGCCAGCACCAGCGCCGTGGCACTGAATCCAAGGGTCATGACGGCAACCGGCAATCCCTCGTCACGGAAATGCAGCCGATAAAACTCCGCCACGGCAAGCAGGGCGGCAGTTGCAACGAGCGCAAAAAACGCGATCGGCGGGGCGTAGCGGACCAAAACGTAGAACAAAGGAACGAACACGAGCGCGGCATAGACCCGCCGACTGTCCCATTGCTTTGCTGTCATTGAGGGCCCACGAGCTGGCCGGCTGCATGCGGGACGGCGGCTTGCCCAGCGCTCACGTGCGGCTCTGAGAGTGGGTGTCGGAGACTCGCCCGCCGAAGCGCCGCTCGCGCTTCTGGTATTCAAGGAGTGCCAGCAGCGCCTCGCGCCGACGGAAGTCCGGCCACAGGGTCGGGGTAAAGTACATTTCGGTATAGGCTAACTGCCAGAGGAGGAAGTTGCTGATGCGGGCCTCGCCGCTGGTTCGAATCAGGAGGTCCGGATCTGGCACGCCGTGGGTCGACAGATAGCCGGCCAGCAGCGGCTCATCGATCGCTTCCGGCTGGACCTTGCCGTCCATGCAGTCCTGCGCCAGTTGCCGGACCGCTTCCACGATCTCGGAGCGGCCGCCGTAGCTCAGGGCAACGGTCAATGTCATTTTGTTCAAGTGCGCTGTGCTCCGCTCGACTTTCCGGACCCAGTTGTACGCGGAAGAGGGCATGCTGTCGATCTGTCCGATCGCGCGGAACCGTACGCCGGTTTCAATGAGCGCATCCATTTCGCGCTGCAAATATTGCTCGAGCAGCATCATCAAGGCATTGGTCTCGATGGCCGGTCGTTTCCAGTTTTCCTGGGAAAAGGCGTAAATCGTGAGGGCTTTGATACCGAGGTCGCAGCACAGGGTGATCATGTCGCGGACTGATTTGATGCCTTCGGTGTGTCCGGCGATACGAGGGAGGCCGCGGAGTTCGGCCCAACGCCCGTTCCCGTCCATGATGATCGCAATGTGCCGGGGAAGCGTATTGCGATCCAGCAGTGCCAGCAGTTCGGCTTCCGGCAGATGGTCAGTATTCGCCGTTGCGTCTTTGTTTACCACCGCCGGCTGTCCTTTCCGTTGGAATCAGCTTGGAAGATCTGCATGGAAGGTAAGCGTAGTCTAGTTGGCAGGGTGCGAAAAGTCAACGATATTTGCCAGTAAAAGCAGGGAGTTCCGCACGGTCAGGTCGTTGCACGCTCGGAAAGGAATCAGTTATACTCCCTCGCGTCACGAAGCCCTAAGGAACACGATGCCAATCCAACCAAACGCCGAATTGACCAAATTTGGTCTTACTGAAAAAGAAATCCAGCACACGCTGGGAGTCGTCAAGGTCCGTGACGTGGACTATGCTGATCTGTACTTCGAGTCCTGCCTGTCCGAATCCGTATCCATGGAAGAGGGGATCGTTAAACGCGCAGTCAAAAGTGTGTCGCAGGGTGCCGGTGTCCGGGCGACAGCCGGTGAAAAAACCGGGTTTGCCTATTCGGACGAATTGACCCGGCGCGACCTGGAGATCGCCGCCAGCACGGCCCGCTACATCGCGCAGTCGCCGCAAGGAGAGCAGCCGGTTCCGGTGACGCATTGCGCAAAGCCGACGCGTGATCTCTATCCGGCTGAGACGCCGATCTCGGATGTGGCGACGGCAGAACGCGTGGATCTGCTCAATCGTATCGACGCCGAAGCCCGCCGCTATGACCCCCGCATTAAAAACGTGATGGCCTCGTTCAATACAGAATACAAAATCGTGATGGTGGCCACGACGGAGGGCAGGATGGTCGGTGATGTCCAGCCCTTGTCCCGTCTGCAAGTCACCTGTATTGCCGAAGAGAACGGGAACCGCCAGATGGGGACGTTCGGCGGCGGGGGCAGGATGGCCTTCTCCTATTATCAGGACCAGGAGCGCTACAAGCACTTTGCGCGGGAAGCAGCCAGGCAGGCAATCCTCAACCTCAGCGCGGTCGATGCTCCTGCGGGCGTGATGCCGGTGGTGCTGGGGGGCGGGTGGCCCGGCATTCTGCTGCATGAGGCGATCGGACACGGCCTGGAAGCGGACTTCAACCGGCGCAAGACCTCGGCGTTCTCGCATCTATTGGGTAAACGGGTCGCCTCGGACGCCTGCACGATCGTGGACGATGGGACGCTGCCGTTCCGGCGCGGATCGCTCAATATGGACGACGAGGGGACGCCGACCAGTCGGACGGTTTTGATCGAAAAAGGCATCTTGCGCGGCTATATCACGGACCGGCTGAATGCGCGGCTGATGGGCATTCCGTTGACAGGCAACGGCCGGCGGGAAAGCTTTCAGAGCATTCCGCTTCCACGCATGACCAACACCTTCATGCTGGCCGGCGAGTCGGATCCTCAGGACATCATTCGCTCGGTCACACACGGCCTCTACGCGGTTTCGTTCGGCGGCGGGCAGGTGGATATCACCAACGGCAAGTTCGTATTCTCGGCCAGCGAAGCCTACCTGATCGAAAACGGGCAGGTGACGAAACCGGTAAAGGGCGCGACGTTGATCGGCAGCGGTCCCGAGGTGCTGACCAAAGTGTCCATGGTCGGGCATGACCTGAAGCTGGATGAAGGCATCGGGACGTGTGGAAAGGATGGACAGTCTGTGCCTGTCGGCGTGGGGTTGCCGACGATTCGGATTGATGAGATCACGGTCGGAGGAACCAACGGGTGAGCAACGCACTGCCGGCCGTGCAGAACTACTCGCAGCTGGCGCATGACCTGCTCGGTCGAGCGAAGCAGCGTGGTGCGACCGAAGCCGATGCGATAGTGGTAGACGGCCGGAACCTGTCCGTCCAGGTCCGGCTGTCTGCGGTAGACCGCTTGACGAAAGCACGAGAGAAGCGCCTGGGCCTCCGCGTGTTCTTTGGGAAGCGATCCGCCAGCACCTCCACCTCCGATTTCTCCCGTACATCGCTTGATCAGTTGGTGGCCGATACCTGTTCGTTGGCCCAGGCCGTAGTGGAGGATCCCATTTCGGGATTACCGGCGAGCGAGGCCTATGCCAAAGACTGTCCGGATTTGGATCTCTACGATGCAACGGAACTGGGCACGGACGAACATATTGCGTTGGCCAAACGCGCTGAAGCGGCTGCATTAAGCGCCGACCCGCGTGTGAGCAACTCCGAGGGCGCGGATTTCAATTCGTCGGACGGCCATGTCATGCTGGCCAACAGCCACGGCTTTGTGG
>JBGPNZ010000040.1:0-12459 GCA_041487795.1 Nitrospiraceae bacterium | reverse complement strand
GGCCTCGTCTTCGTACTCGTCGGCTTTTGGCATGGCTCCTCCACAGGCACAGGCGTCCGCTTCGGCCTCAGTGCTTGAATCGCCGCGTTCTTTGCCTCGTCTTCCGTCTCGAATGCGCCATGAAACTCAAACTTGTTGTTCTCAGGATTTTCTGGCGCGAGGCCATAACTGTACGGCTTGCTCTCACGATTTGCCTTCGTGATGACGACCACTCGGCCGTTGATGTCAGCGTACGGATTGCCCTTGGCCGAGGCTTTCCACCTGACCTTCGTGGCCGTCTCGGGAGACGGGTTCTTCCACTTGCGCTGTCCGATGTCAACGAAACGGTCACTCATGACGTGAGGATAATACTACAAGCCTCACGTGTCGGAGTGACCGTTTCCTAATTCGCGCTTGAAGAAGGCATACGCGCAGCCGAACGTGCAGACCTCTTTCTGCTTCACGTACTCTTCGATAGGCTTCGGCAAATCCGGGCGCTTGAGCACTTCCTTTGTCACGATGTCCACCGACGCAATTTCTCTCTTCGCGATGCCGAGGACGACGATGATCGACGGTGTGGTATCGGGAATTTCTTTCCTGCACTCGTCGCACTTCGTCACCATCTCGCGCATGGCTAGTGCAACACTTGCGGTGACTGGTGGATGATGCCGCCACCTTGACTCTGCGTCGGCTGCGTCACCGTGGTCGGAAGAGGATTGACCGACGACGGGTTCGGTTGAATGTGGCTCTCCTGCTGGATGAATTTCGTTTCGGGGGAATAGAGATAGAGCGACTTCCACGACAGATCGGTCGCACCCGCCGTGCTCTTCTCCGACCACGCGATGTACTGCGCCCATTCAGTGATCGCCATACGGCGGCGGCTGGACGTGCAATCAGGATTGATAACGATCTGGTCGTATTGCTCGACGATCTCTCGGCAGACCTCAATCTGTCCTGAGATGCCTGTGATGATGAAGGTCATGCCAACGACTTCAAAGACCGCGTCTGAGCCTCGCACAGCAGCGAGTGCTTGCGGCCCACGAACAGGCAGAGGCTTTCCGAACGGATTGTGATACTGGACGCGGAGCGCCCCCTTGATCAACTGGACTTCCTCATCACCGAGCGCGAAGACGGACAACTCACGCACAGTCACGGTATAGCGCATCTTCACGAGCACGCGTGCCAACGCTTTCTCAGCCGTCGACAGCGTATCTCTCGGGAACATCTTCGCGTCAATGACAGCGACAGACCTGACCCCCTTCTGCGTCAGCGTTACGTCGCCGGTCAATTCCTTGACGGCCCCTTCAGGATCACCTGCGTACTGCGCCGCGACCGGCCCAGACAGCAGCGCGAGAATCGCGACAACAAGCATCAGATTTTCTTTCATGTTCACACTCCTTTCCTTGTGGAAATGAAACGGCGGGTGACTGCCCTGTAGTCCTCAGTCACCCGCCGCGCTCACTCATCCCTTGAGCGTCTGTACTGCGCTCTACTTCTTGATGCAGCCTCCGAGCGGCCCGTACTGCGATTGCGGGCAGCCGCGAGCACCGATTGGCTCACCCACGACAGCCGGTGCAGGCTGGGAGACAGCAGGCTTCAGTGCAGGCGGCGCGGCAGTAGGCGGCGCGGCGGGCGTCGGCGCAGCACTAGCAGGAGCGGGACTCACAGCAGCAGGAGTCGGCTCCACCAATGCCGTTTTCTGCCCAGTAGACAGGCCGGTGATCTGGATCATCACTTTGCCTTCGACCTCAGCCGATGACCATCCAAGTCCACCACCCGCTACGCCAGCCAGCGCGTAGGGCGACATCGTGGCCCCGGCGATGCCCGAGCTTCCGAACGAAGCGCCGAGCATGACACCTTTGTTCTTGTTCTTGGGCTTCACGATGAACTCCACGACGCCGTAATCGACGCCGTGATCCATCGCTTCGATAGCCGCCTTGCAGAGCGTCGGCAGGAACGGCTTGTCATCTGCGGACGCAGTGGCGACCCCCTGATACTTCGTCACGTCTTCGAGTACAGCGATCTCCCGACCCTGTTGCTTCTCTCTGGCCGGATAGACCAACTTGATTGTCTGCACTCGGTCGCCCTTCTTGCCCTCGTAGTCGGAGTCGTAACCGAAATACCCCCCTGAGCAGCCCTTGGCTTGCTCGTACGTCAAGTTGGCGGGCATCACGGGGCCAGCCCCGTTGAGGAACACGTCGGGCTTGTACGGCTGAGTGAACTGCGGATAGGCCCCTGGCACGCCCGGCAACTGGATGAGGTTGGGCGAACTGATCGACGTGATGTTCTGCTCCGTCGTGGGGTTGTTCTGGTTCGCGTTCGCCAACGAGTTCGCGTTGGTGTTCGCGTTCTTGTTGACGTTCGTGCTGGACTGCGACTGCCCCTGCTGCTGGACAGCCGTCCCACCCGTCGCCCCTGAAGTCGACGACGACGTGTTGGTGTTGCCCTGAATCACCGACTGGTTCGCTGTGTCCTTGTTGATCTGCACCTGCGCGAACACAGGCACGGCCACCAAGAGCAGCGACGCTGCGAGGACTGCGATGAATCGCTTCACGTGTCCGTTCTCCTTTCTGTCGGCTCAGCCGACTACTGGCTGATGTTCCCTGAGCCGTTAATGTTGGCGTTCTTCAGCGTGTTGATGTTCGTGTTGACGTTGGTGTTCTTATTCACGTTCACGCTGAGTTGCGACTGGTACTGCTCAGACGACCCGCCCTTCGCGTAACTCGAAGACGAGGACGAGTTGTCGTTGGACTGCTTCACTTTCTGATCCACGTCGAGGATGTTGATGTTGACCGACTTCTGCCACTGTCCCTGCTCCTGCCCCTGCGACTGCCCGTTGCTGTTGCTGGGAGCGAAAACGTCCGTGTTGCTATTGTTCAACGTCTGCGACTGCGACGGAGAGCAACTGCCGCCACCAGTGCAGTTGTTGTTGGTGTTGGTGCCGCCGTTGTGCTCCGAATCGGCCAGCACCAGACCCGGCGCAAAGATTAGCGCCAGCGCGAACAGCACTGCAAAGAGCCTCTTCATGATCTGCTTCTCCTTAGAGAGTTAGTCTTTCGGTTTGGGAAACGTTTGAGGCGGCGGTGCTCCACCGCCTGACTGCTGATGCTGCGACTTGATCTCGCCTCCTTTCTGCGGATTCAGGAGCGGCTTGGCCGCTTCCTCTTGCTGACACTGCAAGTAGGCCCGATCATCCCGGCCCATCAGCGGAGCGCACCGCTGGCCGATGTCAGCGGGATTCGCGCTTCCTTTCGAGAGGCCGGGAGTCTCTTCGGCGGCGTGTACGTCGTACGCCACCATGAAAAGCATGAGAAACACCAACATCGCCATGTAGCGCATGTTATGCCTCCACTCTCGACTCGCCGTGCTCGCGCACGACGGTGATCGTCTTCGCGCCGGGGAACAGCGCCTTGAGAACAGGCGAATGAGTTATAACGAAGACACTAGACAACTCATCCTGATCCTGTTGCAGTACCTCCATCGCCCGCCTGATGCCGCTGTCGTCGAGTGGATCGAACACTTCATCCCACACGGCGAAGTTGATCGGCTCCGCGATGCGCCACCGCGCCAACGCCCTGAGTGCGAGCGCAGCGATAAGTGATGCACGGCGCTTCTCGCCATTCGACATGCTCTCGTAGGTCGGCCCCGTTTCACCGCTCGCACGGATCAAGCGGTCGCCCTTGCTCTCGCGGAACGTGTCGAATTCCACCTGAATCGCGCCGTCACTCAGGATTTGCCCGTATCGCTGCGCGGCTTCATTCAGGATGGGGGTCGCTGCTGACAATGTCCGTTGCTTGAGGTCGCTGAAGCCACGGCGCGCCCAGAAGGTGATGGTGTTCGCACGGCGGCGCAGCGTTGCGACTTCTTCGGTCATCGTCGCCAACGCCGACTCAGCATCTTGCGCCCTCTGACTTTGTGCCGTGATCATTTTCAGCCGCTTATCCTCCCGCTGCTTGATGTCTTTCAACTCCCGTTCGGCGTCGTCAAGTGCGTCTGCCTTCTCTTCAAGAGCCTTGACTTCTGCTTCCGCTTTTTCGGCAGCGTCGAGCGCATTGTTTCTCGCTTGACTCACGGGATTATACGCGACTTCGAGCGCCGCGAGTTTTTCTTCTGCAACCGACAAGATGGATTCAGCGTCTTCCCGAGTGAGCGGTCGGTCGCACGTCTCACAGACTGTCGTGCCCTCTGCCTCAGCGCCAGTAGAGAGGTTACGCAACCCGGCGACATGCTTGCCCTGATGCTCAAATTCAAACCATTTTTCCTCGGCATGCTGCTGTGCCAAGATGGCAACAGCGCGGAGTTTTTTCTCCCGAGCAACCAACTGCTCTTTGCCTTTGCACTGTTCCCTGAGCGCAGGGACAATTACGTTCTGCAATTCATCACGGCGCTCAGTCTCGGCAAGCGATTCGAATTCCTGTTGGGTGCCGCGCGCCTGTTGCAGAATCATCTCTTGGCGTTCCATCTCACTGACGACACGGCTGATGCCCGTCTGTGCCTCGCCCTCTTTGGCTTTGGCGATCTTCGCGGCTTCGGTATAGATGTCGAAGCGCAGAATTGACTCCAAGATTTTCATCTGCGCGGCAAAACCTTCCGACGCGATGTCGAGTGAAGTACCTTCGAGCGTGAGGGCATACCGTAGCGTCATGTAGTCGAAGCCAAGCAGTGAGATGACCGACTCTGTGCCTTCGTCAGCGTGAACGCCTGAGCCAGTGAGCGCGATCCACTTGTCCCCGTCACGCGCCGCGATGCTGAGTTTAAGCGAACCTTTCAGCGCGCGTTCACGACGCACGCGAAACGTGCCACGCTTGCTTTCGAAGAAGACATCAACGGATGCGCCGTGACCGTTGTAACAGACTTCCTCGCTGCCGAGCCGCTCATCGCCGTATCGCGACATTTTCCCGAACAGACACCACTTGATCGCTTCGAAGAGCATCGACTTTCCAGCGCCGTTGCTATCGAAGGCGTCGCCGTTGTCGTAGTTTTTCCCTTCGACAAGGACAAGTCCCTGCTGATCAAGCGCCATCCCGAACGGATGCGTGAGACGGGCGAATTCCCTGACCTCGGCAGCGAGGAAGCGCACGAGTTAGGCCCCGGCTCCAACTGCCGCCGCTGGCGGCTGCTCCTGCTGCGTTGCCACTGGCGGCACCGGCTCCTTCTTCACGACCGGCGTCTTCGTCGCGACTGCCTTCTTCTTTACTACCGACTTCTTTTTCGCCACAGCCTTCTTCGCTGCCTTCTTCTTCTTCACCTTCTTTTTCACCGTCATGCCCAGACCCCCCGGTTAATTGTTCACTGCATCTCGTCGGCGATTCGCAGATAGTCAAGCCCCTGCTCGACGATCTCCCGACGTGTGGCCTCTGAAACATCAGGGTACTGACTCGCGACGTATTCTCTGACCATCTCGTCGCTCACCATCACGGTCGCGGACGTAATGGCTTTGATTGCTTCATCAGGCACCCGCTGCTCGACCGGCATCACGTCGCGCCAGCCAGACTCAAGCGCCGCCTTTTTCACGTCAGCGAACATCTGCCGTGGCGTATCGAGGACGCGCAGAAAGCCCGATGTCTCAAGGGGCGGCACAGGGAGTTTCGGATATGTCGCCGTGATGAACGGCGGGAACCTGAGCGGACACGCCTCGACCACACCACTCGGGTGCAAGTACCACGCGTACCGTTTCCCTACATCACCGAAGTCGAAGTGCAACGGTGCGCCAACGTAGACGATCCGGCCGTCATCTTCGACAGAGGGGGAGTGAATGTGGCCGAAGAAGATTTTCTCGAAGCCATCAAGATCACTCTTCTTCAGTGGTGACGGCACGGCGAATTCGTTGCTCAGGATTTTCCCGTCAAGGCAGTAGTGCAAAAAGACGAATTGATCCTTCCTGTACGGCACCCCCGTCGCGTGGAAGAAGTCAGGGATACGGTTGCCGCTCATGTACGGGACGAACCACTGCGGGCCGAAGTCGTCGAGATCGAGGGCCTGTGGCCGATCCACGACACAGATACCCGCGAGCGCAAGCGGGCCGAGCGAGTGCACGCCTTCCGATTCGATGTCGTGATTGCCGACCAGACAGATCACAATGACGCCGTGGATTTCCCTCATGCGGATGATCCACGCCATAAGCACCGTGTAGACAGAAAACTGGACGTAGTAGCGGCGGTGGGTCAGGTCGCCCTCGATGATCAGATAGCGCGGCTTGCGCTCAACGATGAAGTCTTCGACTTGGTCAAGCACGTTGATTAGGTCGGCGAAGCGCGAGTTGGTGCCATCAGGCAACGTCGTCGCGAAGCGCGGCCAGTTGTGGCCGTGAAGGTCGCTGATAATGATCGCTCCACTCGCGGCGTTGTTTCTCATCCCTCGTTCGTCCTGTCCGGCCTATCCGGGTCCAACTCAAGAGACGCGTTGATGGCAATTTCAATCTCTTCTTTCCAGCCACGAAGTCCCGAGCGATACCGTGACGGGGAGCATTTGATCCGGTTAGCCTCTTCAATCGCCTTCTGGATGATGTCGTCGAACACGTCGCTCATGTCACGGGCACCCTCGGCGCGTGCGCCTTGGCGTTCACATCTGGATTGACGACACCCCATGTGCCGTCTTCCTGTGCTTCGACTTCGAGCAGCGGGAGACGGTTATAGGTGCGCGCGAAATCGAAACTACGCGCCATCTTCACCGCTCTCCACTTCGTCGTGAATGTCTGGACGACGCGACGCGAAGTCTCCTCTGATGACCCGTTCGATGTTCTCACTCATCTTCTCCCTGAAGGACACGTCCTCCGGTGACGCGATGTCGGCCAACTGCTCTTCCATCTCGTCTTGCAGAAGGCCACGGCGCTCTTCGATCAGCGCCTCCACGTGCTCGTCGGGTGATTCGCTGAGCAGAGCGACAATGGTATTGTCCATGTCGTTGTCGCGCACTTTGTCTTTCTCTTTCAGGAAAGCCAACTTAACGACGCGGAGGTACATCTCATGGCATTCCTCGCCCCATGCGGCGAGTGCCAGTTGAGCGGACATGCCGCTGTAGCCGCGCTCGCGCAGAATCGCGGCGTAGGTGATGAGGCTGTCGACGATCAATCCCCGTGCGACCTGCTGGACGTTAGTCTTCGGCATCAGCAGTCCCATCCTCTAGTGCTTTGACTTTGCCGTTGTAGTAGATCGCGATGTCCGTCTGCTTGAACGGCGGGGCCAACTTGCTCTTCTTCACCCGCATGCGCGCCTTGATTCCCACGACCTCGCCTTTCTCTTTGATCTGCCCAAGCGCGTTCATGCGGATCGTCAAGTGGCACCAATGAGCGAGCGCACGGCCCCCCGGCTCGTAGTTGGGGTCTTGGAACATGACCGCCCGCACATTCGTCCGCATTTGATTGACGAACACGATGCCGATCTTCGTGCCCTTCAGCGGATGCACGAGTTTCGGAATGTTCTTGGAAAGGAATGCCGCCTTCTCCCCCGACCTACCCTGCTCATCGAATTCCCGATCCTTGCTCGACTTCATATCTCCTGCGGCGATGCTGTCCATGAAGATCAACACGGGCACTTCGCTGTTCTTAAAACTTTCGATCAACGCCGCCGCGATGGAGAACGCATCTTCGAGATACATCGTCTCAGACCACAAGAGCGAGTCGATGTCGACGCCAAACGCCTTCGCGCGCTCGATAGAATCAGGGGACAACTCCATGTCGATGAACGCACAGACAATGCCCTGTGCCTGTGCTTGTCCGATGAGCCACTTACACCACGAAGACTTGCCGACCGATTCCTTTCCGCTGATCTGCACGAGTTTCGCGAGCGGCCAGCCGCCGATGCCGATGATGTCGTCGACTTCTTTGATGCCGCTGCTGAAGACACCGATCACGCTCTCACCAATTTCATTGAAGCGATAGATCGCGTCATCGCCAAACTTTTTCCTGACGAGCGCGACCGCCTTGTCAATCGCCCGCTCCATCTTAGGCGTGACGGCGGCTTCGGCTGGCGGCACAGGCGTCCGCTTGATCTTCGGCTCTTCTTTCTTCTTCTCAGGCCACCGTGGCATTGTCTCGTCTCCTATCGGCAGTAGGCGCGCTTGAGATCAGCCAATGAATCGAGAACGATCTTGATCATCGCTTTCGAATAGCCTGTGTAGTCCTTCACGAGCGCGATGACCGCCTTCTCGTTGAGCCCGGACTTGTGCAGTTTCACCATCGACTCACTGATGCGCACGATGGCTTCGGCTAGGATTTCTTTCGGCACAGGCGTCTCTTTATCGTTTATCACCTTCACGCGCTCTTTCACCATGCGTCTCGTCTCCTATCTAGTGAAATAACCCTGATGAGAGACAGCATGTGGCGTCCCATCAGGGCGCTGCGGCTCCTCGCCACGGGATCGCTGTGCTACCTCTATGCCGCCTCTGCCATCAACTTCGCTTCGAGACACGGAATCAGGACGCGGCACGTCTGACACGCCGAGTCGCTGATGTCGGTCTCCTTCGTGTAGCACGCTGGCTTCTTGACCTTTTCCAGTTCCTCGGGGGTGATGTCAACCGGCGTGAAGTCGAGCCCGGCCTTTGCGATGGCTGCCTTCGCTGTCGCCCAGACGCCACCTTCCTCTTCTTCGGTGACGGGCTGACGCTTCGACTTCGCAGGGGCAGCCGCCTCTGCCTTCTTCTCTGCGGCAGGAGCAGCCGCCTTCTCAACCTTCTTCTCAGCAGCAACGGGAGCAGCCGCCTTCTCAGCCGCCTTGCCGTCTGTCTTCGGGCGCTCCCCCTTGAGCGCCAACTCCATCTCCACATGGGACGGCTCTTTCGCGATCTCGCTCAGATCGTTGATGCCGTCGAGCCACTCCATGTCGGCGATAGGCGACGACGTGTCCTTCGCCTTGACCTGCACGTACTCGTTGAAGTCACCCTCACCCGGCTTCTTCGTGACGAACATCAGCACGTCGCGGCCGTTCTTCGGGTGCGAGATGTTGCGGAACTCGCCTTCGTCGTCGAGGAAGCATGCGCGCAACTTCTTCTCGACTTCAGGCCCGAACGCGTACTTCTGCACTCCCTTCTCTGGGTGCTGAATGTCGATGATGTTGGCGTAGAGCCGCGTCTTCGCGGACTTGTCGTACGCCTCCGACTTGAGCCGCTTCGCCGTGTCAGCGTCGTCCTCCCCCTTCGCCGCCTTGTACATGCGGTCGACCATGTTGCATGCCTCACAGTCCTTGCCGTACTGCGCGAAGCAGTTGATGCCGATGGGAATCGGACGCTTCGTCTTCGCGTCGATCTCCTTCGACGGCAGGAAGTGCATCCGTGCCTCAACGAACACGTCGTTCATGTTCTGATGAGGCGGCATGATACGGAGAACGTTCTTCGCTGCGGTCACTCCCGCCTTCGACGCCGTGGGTTTCCATGAATCCCACGAGCCGCCGCCAGTCTTGCGGGCGTCAGCGGTCTCCTTGTTCTTCAGAAATGTGTCCTTGTCTACGTCCTTCCATGCGGTCATCGAGCCCCCTCCCAGACGGTGAGTGGTTTACTTCGCGAGTTTCATCGCGGTTGCGACCACGACCGACCACAGCCGCTTCGGCACTTTCGAGAGCGTGTTCGCCAGCACGATTGCCGCGAGACTGGTGTTCACGGCCGCTTCGAGCACCTTCACCTTCCTGCGCTGACGCGCCACTGCGCCTGTGCCGCGACGCTTCTTAGCCCGTTTCTTCGCCGCCACTTGGCTCACCCCCTTTCGATTGCTCTTCGGCAAGATGACCGCCCCATCCGACGTAGTAGGTCTTGCCGTCCCAACGACGCCAGCCCATGCCACACGACACGGGCTTGCTGACTTCCGGGTATAACTCACGCAGCCGACGGTAGAGTTTCGTGTCGATGATCTGCCGCTCAGCGCGGACGATGTTCAACTCATCGGTCAACTCGCGCAGTTGTTCGAACAACACCTGCTGTCGCTTCGTATTCGCTTCGAGGGAAGAAATTGCCATCAGGCAATCGCTGTCCGCGATCTCAGTGGCACGCGGGAAGTCAGACGGATTGTTGCTGTCCTGCTCTGGGTGCTTGTGCGGGGGAATCGCGCCGAACACGCCACCAAGAAACTCTTCGATGCCCATCAGTCCCTCTCCACCTTTCGGCCTTGGCAGATATACACGCCGAGAACCTCTGGGAGTTTGAACACTCCGCCCCCAACATCGAAACATGCCTGCGCGCCATGCTCAGCCTCTTGTTCCGTTTCGAACTCACCAACAATCTCAACCCCCGGATACGCGGCTCGCGTCTGCGCCAAAACCAGCCAGCCCATCAGACGGGCGTCCTTTCTGAGCGACGCTCTTTCGCGATGCCGTCCTTAACTCGGTCGCGCAGCGCCTCGCGATTCGCGCCGTGCTCCTGTCCGATGAGGAAACTCAGATTTTGCAGCGTGCGGGCTTTCTGATTCACCGCACTGCTGACCGCGTGCAGGATCGCCGACTTTTTCTCTTCGTCGATCATGACTTCACGGAGATCAACCAGTACGCCGTCAAGGGTCAAATGCTCCTGCACCATCGCCTCAGTGACCTTCTCGCTCAGTCGCGACTTCTCCACCCGATACTTCTGTGCCTTCTCTGCCTCTGCCGTCTTGAGTGCCAAACGCGTATGCTCGATCTTTGCATCCTGCTCTGCGGCGAGAACAGCCCACCACACAGAATGACCCCCCGCGTCCTGCACTTCACGTGTAAGGTTGTCCATGTCGATCTCGCCCAAGGCACGCACGATCTCAACCGTCCGGTCGGCAACGTTCATCTTGAAGCCGTCTTCTCTTGGCATGTCTCCCCCGTTCTGAGCGCGTTGCTCACGGGATTATACGCGAGTTAGCGGCGGTAGATAACCCCCGGAAGCGTCCCGTTCAACCAACTAATTGAACCGACAACTGACATGCCGTGCTTCTCGTAGAACCGACGTGCCACGTCGTTTGCCGAACGGACGGACAGGTAGACCGCATACGGACGGACGATCTCTTCAACGAATTGCTCGAAGACACGGCCACCAGCACCGTTGAACTGACCGCTGTTGAGAATCTGATGAAGCATGAAGTCTCGGGCGGGGATGACAATCGTGCCGAGCGTCTGCCTGACCTTGTATTGAGCGAAGGTGATGACGACGCCACTGTCGTAGATGCACTGCCGCGTCTCGCACATACGCCCGATGTAGTCCGAGCGCACGTGCGGGAACAACTCTTTGAATTTCGCGAAGTGCCCATAGACCGCCTTCGCCTCGTCCGGTGTCGCGTAGTGTAGTGCCATCTCAACCTCCCCACCGCTTCGTGATCACGCCGTCGGTGCGCAGCGACCGGCCGCCCAACTCTGCGTACGGCGCTTCCATGTACCGCCTGATGATGTAGTCACCCTCTTCAACCAAATCGTCGCGTACCTGGCAAATCAACTCGTCGTGGACGGTCACGACGACCCGGCCGGGGAATTTCTCTTTTCTGAACCGCTCTTTGACTTTCAGATACGCGCGGCGCATGACGTGAGCGCCACCGTTCTGGATAGGGTAGTTGCACGCCTGACGCTCAGCCTCGTAGCGGGTGTAGGCGTCGGAGTCAAAGAACGCGGGAAGTTTCTCATACGTCCCAAACAGGCCGAGCGACCTCCCTGTCTCGTAGCCCTTCTTGATCTGATGATACTGCCACCACTTGATCTTCTCGTAGCGGTCGTAGTAGTCGGCGATCCACTGAGCAGCGCGACCCTCGCAGCCGCAGACAACCTCGCCTTCAATCTTGCAGACGACCCCGCGCTTGCGGTCGCCCGTGCAACCAAGCGCCATGCGGGCCAATTTCTTCGCCTGACCTCTGAAGAGCACCATGAACGACACGCCTTTCCAGTGCTTGCGGGCGACACTATACGCGTTGTAGTCGTCCTTGCTCTTCCAGATGAAGCCGTCGAAGTCGTAGCCACCGAAGCCTTCTGGCATGAGATAGTCATCCTTCTTCATGCCGCCCAACTCCTGAGTGACCCACTCGTGAACATCTTCGCCACGGTCAAGGATAGCCTCGACCATGTCCCACTGACCGGCGGCGATGGCCTGAATCACCATCTCCTGCTGCTTGAAGTCACGCTCAATGAACGAGTAACCCTCGTCAGGGATGATGAGCGCACGGACGCTCGGCATCCCCGGCTGAGTCTTCGGGAACGTGTGGATGGGTAACGGCTTGCGCGTGACGAAGCGGAACGTGACCGTTCCAATCACCAACGTGTTCATTCTCGCGTAGCCGTCTTCATCGAGCACGGCGCGCAGCGCCTTCTTCTGGCCCTTCTCGCTGTCCTTGCCATCGACCCACGTGCCCTTGATTTTCGCCAGCGCCCTGTGGAGCAGAATCATAGGAATGACCGGCGACAGTTCTTTCAGTTGAAGCAGGACTTCTTCTTTCGTCGATGGGTTGCCCGTCTCCGTTCGCATGAGGATCGGCAGACCCAACTCTTCGTAAAGCAGGTCGGCGACTTGCGGATAACTTGCAGGGTTGACCTGCATCCCGGTCTCGATGGC
>JBGPNZ010000039.1:0-12744 GCA_041487795.1 Nitrospiraceae bacterium | reverse complement strand
TGGCAAGGCGGGATCGTACAGCGGATTGTTGGCCAGCCGTCCTGACATGATGATCGTGTTGATATCGCTCATTTTCTCTCCTTGGCCATCTTGGCTTTCCGCTTGATCTTTCTTTCCTTGTTCCTGATTTCATCGAGCAGGTACTCCCGATGCTCCTTGAGCCAAGCCAGGGCCTGCTTGCGGTTGACGACGCAGCCGAAACCTATCTTCGGCTTGGCCTCATCCTTCAGGTGCTCGCCGATGTAGTTCATCATCGCGAACATCTTCTTGTCACTGCCGTACAGGTGGAGGACAGGCTCGATGGCCGGACTCTCCTTGCCCCAGCCGATGTCGGCCAGAAACGCGATGTTGTCGTCCGTCGCGTACTCGAACCACCCGACCGCATCGAAGCTCACCTTGTGCTTCCCGTCGTCGGAGAAGCACCTAGCCCTGATCGTCTTTTTCATTCGCTTGCTCCCTGATCGGGAGCCCTCTCTTGGCCCGTTCGATGTTATCCATGAGATCTTCGACTTTCTCCTTGCGATCCTCCGCGGCGGCCTCAAGCCATTCCGTGTAGCACTTCTGACAGACGGTACGCCACCAGCCGCCCACGGTACGGATGCCCTTAGAACCGCTCATCTCGACGGGGCGCTCCTCAGCGAGCTCCTTTCCGCACTGCTCGCAGAGGTTCCAGCACTTGGTCTCGGCTTCGTCGGTCAGCTTGCGCATCGCTGCGCAGCGCTTCTGGTAGTCTTCGATGACCGCAGGGTCATCGCCGGCATCGATGTTCACCCAGAGCTCGGTGTAGAAACGAAGACCGCCGAACTTCTCCTTCACCTGGACGGGGCACCAGATCTCGTCGGGCTTCCACTTGCCGAAGCCTCCCCAGACCTTGTCGATATCCAGGGCGAGCTGGAGAATGACTTTCTGCCAGCCCCGCCCGCAGGAGACGTAGGAACCCCAGCCTTTCGGGATCCTACGGATAACATCCTTCCAGGACTTGCTGATCTCATCTTCGATCTTTTTCTGCTCCTCGGCCTTGGCCTTCTCTTCGGGAGTACGCCGGTCGACGTACTCCCATTTGGCCTTGGCATCGCTCCACACGTAGGCGGGGCCGCGTTCCTTGTCGTAATCGGTCACGTATCCCGGGTATCTCTCCTTGTTCTTCATGCGCTGCTCGATCGGAAGTCTCGAATATTCCCAGGCTTCGAGGGCCTTCATCCGGCGTGCCTCCGCTTCTTCGGGTGTTTCAGCCATCATTCCTCCAATTTTTTCCCGTTCTCGTCCAGGTTGAAAAAGCCCGGATCGCTTCCCTGCTCGGTAAGGAGCATGGCCATTTTTTTGCCCGAGACCTGCTTCTGGCTGACGACCTTGCAGTCGCCTGAACAGTCCCCGTCGGTGATCGCGTAATGGATCTGGTCGAGTTCCATGTTCGGGCCGACGGGCTTGTCTTCCGAAAGGATCGTCACCTGGACGACCGTCTTGAAGAACTTCCGCCGTTTCTCTTTCGCCATGAGGTTATCCCTCGTAGGTATAGAAAACCACGTTGCCTTCGATCCTGAGCTCGTTCTGAAGGCACTTGAGCAGGCGCTTGAGGCCTGCCGCGTCGCTGCTCTGCTCCTTGTTCAGCTCATAGCCGTCAAGGGCAGATTCAAGAAGCTCGATCTGGCGCGCCAGTACTGCACAATCGACATAGTTCCACCTCTCGTGGGTTTTAGTCCCTTCTTCACGGGGATGGTTGATGAAGACTGGCATCGTCACCTCCTAAAAAGCGTGGCATCACTGCCCAGCTTGAGATCGACCAGGACGCGGGTCAGGAGGCGCGAAAGGCCCATGGCGTCATTGGCATCCTCGCCCTTGAGTTCGTATCCGTCGCACATGGACTCGAAAAGCCTGAGCTGGCGCTCAAGCACACTCATGTCCACGAGATTGAATCGATCACGTTCGTATTCCCCCTCCTTTGGCAGCACGTTGATGTAAATTGGCATTTTCACCTCAAACTCGAATGGGTTCGATCAGTCCATCCTCGTCAACAATTTTTCCCTTGATGTAGAAGCGGCGGAGGATCTTGGCTGCGTTGCTCGCCCCGACGTCGTCTTTGAATGTTTTTGGGCTCTCTCCGCCATGGAACTGGAGGTCGCCTCCGCCGTCCAGATAGACGGTCAGGACAACGTCATACTTCTCCTTGTTCTGGCGTTTGGCCTTTTCTTCGCTGGCGTTTCCCATCTTCTTTTCTCCTGATCTCGTCAAGGAACTTGAGCTGCACTTTGAACTCGCAGACCGAGCAGCGGTAACGCCTGGCCTGCGTCTTTGTAGAGATGACGATCGCCAACATCTCGCTTTTACACCGGCGGCACATCTTCATGGCCTAATCGAACCCCGCCTTCCGGGCGAGGCCTGAGTTCATGAAGTCATTGATGATGGTATAGGCATCGGTCGGCGAATCCCCCCAGCTCATCCCGCCGGAGAGCAGGAACGCCTTCCCGATGTACTCGAAATAGCCCGTTTCCCGGGTTCCGTCATCCCAGAGCTCGCGGAATTCGAGGAGGAGTTTCTTCAGCGCTTCGAGCGCGGGAAGCCTGAAGTTCATGTCGGGTTCCCCCGCCTTCACGTTTGCCGCCTCGGAGTCGAAGAAGTGAAGCCAGTCCTGCAACCACTCCGAGATGTGCACATCCTTCAACCGTTCGATCTCTTTTTCGGCGGCTTCCCAGTCGGGTTTCTTTCCGATGTCGATCGCGACAAAGGAAAAGCAAAAGTCCGCACCCATGGATTCTCCCTCCTACCTTGGCTTTCCGAGCAGTTCCACGATCCTGCAATAGGCTCCCTGGACTTCAGGGATGTGATCCTTGTGTTCTTCACGGAAGACGTCCAAGTTCTCGGTATTGAGCGTCACGTGCACCTTGAAGCCTCTTCCACTGCGATAGCCTCCGACGACCATCTTCTCTTGGTAGGTGACATGGAAGATCATAAGGTCGCTTCGATTCTTGGCCTCTTTGACTTCGATGGGAGCGAAAGGATACTTCTCGCGAAGGAGCTCAACTAAGCGGTCGAGCTTCGCCCACTTCCGCTTGAGTGATCTCTCCGGGATCCCCCAAAGCCAGCCGAAGCCTTTCCAGATTCCCTTGACCACGTGAAAGATGACGATGCAAGTGATGGAAAGCGCGATCGTCCCGGGCCACGCGAAAACTGAGAAAAACATGAGAAGCGTGTAGGTGGTATCGCGCGAATCGTGAGTACTGCAAAGCTTGTCCGCGGGACAGTGGGCCGGACATCCCCAGCCGCCGCCGTTGCTGGCGTTGGCGGCAGAAAAGTCCCCGCACCCGATCCTCGCATTTTTCGCTTTCTGCCAGTTGAAGAGATGGGAGATGAGGATCCCGACCATGAGATAGGCCGCGGGACAGAGCCCGTACAGGAACCATTTCGGGAAATGGAACACGACTTCGATGAAATGATCGAACATAGTCTCTCCTTGGAAAACAGGGCTCCGACGGTCGATATGGTTAAGGGACCAACCCTCCGGTAGGCGAAGGGTGACGCATCGGAGCCCGTAGGCCCTTAGTCTATCACACTGTTGCTTCCCACAGGAAGGCGTGAGATAATGCATGAAAAGTGGAGGCATTGAGAAGTGGGAACTGTCAATAAATTCGCTTCAAGCGCCGGCGGTGCAGGCCCCACGGTGGTCATCGGGCCTGTCGCGGCAACGGCCGTGACGGGCACCATCCTGATCACGGACTTCGGCGGGACGGCTCGCGGCGCCGCGGCGACGACGACTCTTCTGCTCCAGGGATCCAACGACAACTTCGTCCTGAACATCGTTCCCCTGGATCAGATCGAGATCCCGACCACGGGAACGATCATGAAGACCTTTGAAGGCCCGCTTACGATCAACCCTGGACGGGAGTTCCGTGTCGTCGCCACCCAGGGGACGCCGGGGGCGTTTTCCACGACCGTTCTCGGGGAGACGAACACCCTCGTCGACGTCCTGGATCTGCCGTAGATGAGGTCAGTCTATGCCCAATAATATCCTCCTTTTTCCTCCTGCCTCGTTCGGAGGCGGCGGAGGCGGTGGGGGAAGCACTCCCCTGAATGTCGTCACGAGGTCGGGCAACTCTTCGATTTCCGCAACGGACGGGTTCATCCTCGTGGATACGTCAGGCGGCGCGTTCACGCTCACGCTGCCCAACCCCGCATCGGTCACGGGACAGCCCTTCTATATCGTCGATAAGACGGGCTTCCTTTCGACCAACAACCTGACCCTGGCCCGCTTCGCCGCTGAGATGATCGAAGGTCTGGCCGCAAGCAAAGTCTTCCAGACGAGCTGGGGCGGCTGGATCGTGTTCTCGGACGGCACTGACTGGTACGTGTTCTAAGGACAGAGATGTCGAAGCTTACTTCCGTCACTTTCGCGGCCTCGGGTCTCTGGACGGCTCCTGCCGGCATCACTTTCGTCACTGTGAGAGGGCGCGGTGCCGCTGGCGGCGGGGGCGGTGGTGGAGGCGGCGGGGGCGGCAGCACCACGACTGCGGCCCGCGGAGGCGGCTCCGGCGGTGCAGGAGGCTCCTACCAGACGATCCCGTTCAAGATTCCTGTCGTTCCCGGCACGCTTTATGTGATCACCATCGGCGCGGGCGGAGCCGGCGCCGCGGGTGGTGCAGGCGCCACCGCAGCGGCAGCGGGTGCATCGGGAGTCGCTGGAACGGCGGCTGGAGCAGGCGGCACTTCGTCCTTCGATCTTCTGGCAAAATTTCAAGGCTGCGCGGCAGGCACAGGCGGCGGCGCGGGCGCTCTCGCGGTGACGGGCGCTGGACGCTCTGGAACTGCCGGTCTCTTCGGAGTTCTTGCCATCGCGGGCGGCTCGGGCGGTGTGGCCAACGCGGCGGGCGGAAGTCCTGCGGCATCCCCGGGAGCCACTTCTCCCTTCTTCGCGAACGGAACCCCTGGAACGGGCGGTACCGCGGGCGGAGTGGGTGGCGGCGGAGGCGGAGGCGGAGCTTCTGCGCCTCTTGCGGGAGATGCGAACGGCCAGAACGGGAACAACGGCGGAAACGCAGGTGCTTCCGGTGCCAACGGATCGGCCGCGCCTGTCAGTCCCGCCCCTTCCGGCGTTGCCGGGTCGGGCGGTACGGGCGGAGGCGGCGGTGGCGCTGGCGGCCTGAAAGCCGTTACGGGATCGGCGGGGGGCGCTGGCGCGACGGGAGGCGCTGGTTCCGACGGACAGATCATCATCGAATGGGTTGAGTGATCCATGGCCAAGATCACTCGACAGACTTTCACTTCGAACGGAAGCTGGACGGCTCCTGCGGGAGTGACCCGGGTCGTCCTCTTTGGCCGCGGTGGAACGGGCGGCGGGGGTGGTGGAGGCGGCGGCGGGGGAGGAAGCACCACGCTCGGCGCTGCGGGTGGAGCCGCGGGAGCCTCAGGCGGAGGATACCCGTCACTCGAGTTCGCCGTAAACATCGTTCCTGGCACCGCTTATGCCATCACCATCGGAACCAAAGGACTCGGAGGTGCCGCCGGTGCTGGTGCGACTGCGGCGGCTGCGGGGGCGGCTGGAACCGCGGGAACTGCCGGGACGGACGGAACCGACACGCTCTTCGGCGCGATCGGCATGTTCATGGGCACGAACGGCGGCCTGGGCGGCCCCGCGGGAAGCCTCGGAGCTGCCGGGGTCGCCAATGACCAGGGCGGCGTAGGCCCCTGGCTCCAGCTGCCGGGCCGAAGCGGAAACGGTGGTGCCAGAAACGTTGCCGGGGCTACTGCAAGCCTCGCGGGCGGCGCCTACTCGCCTTTCTTCACGCAGAATGCCGCTGGAGTCGGAGGGGCCGCGGGCGGCGTAGGAGGTGGGGGAGGCGGCGGTGGAGGAACTCCTGGGATCCCTGGAGATGCCGACTCGAACGTCGGTGTGAACGGTGGAGCAGGCGGTGCCGCGGGCGTCGCGGGTGGTGCTGCTCCTTTGGCCGCTCCTGCGGCTCCTGCGGGAAACGGCGGCGGCGCAGGAGGCGGTGGTGGCGGCGGCGGAACGCTGGCCGTCACGGGGACGGCGGGCGGTGCAGGCTCGAAGGGTGGCGACGGATCCGATGGACGACTGATCGTTGAATGGGTGGAATAGCTATGATCTTCGCGCAGATCAAGGACGGCATGATCGTGAACGAGATCGTGCTCGATGACATGGGCATCGTTTCTTACTTCAGCGCAGGATTCGATCTTTTCGAGAGAGTCGACAACATGGATCCGAGACCTGGGATCGGAGATCCCTGGCCGCCTGTGCCGCCTCTTCCCGATACGACGATCGATCCGTAAATTGGGGTGCGGCCTCCGAAGAAACCGCACCCCAACAAAGTTGCCGTTCCGTGACGTGAAGAGATGCGGACTAGCGCCGCCTTGTACCGCACAACCATGACTGCCGTTCCGAGACTTGCCTAGACCCGCGATGTTTCGCGCGTCCATGCCCCAAACGACCACTCCAAGACTGCCGTGCCCGTCCAGTGCGCGCCTCGAAAACAACCTCGCCCTGCCATGCCTTGCCGTCATGCGATGGCTGCCATGAAGCGCCAGAATTTACCTCGCCTTTCCGTGCCCGAAGGCACCGTGCCGTGCCAATCCTTGCCCGACATCGCCAAGCCTCGACTGCCATGCCGTGATCGGAACACGAAGCTCCTTGCCCCGCGATGCCTGGGCTGCCCAGCCCCACCAACACCGTTCCGCGCCTTGCCCCTGCATGCCGCACCCCGACTGCCGAACCACGCTGCGACTCGCGTTGACACTTAGCACCAAGATCCGCGATGCCTGGGCTGCCGAAAATCTCCTTGCCGTGCCAGATCAGTTCGTTCCAAACCGTTTTTGTGCCACGACTGCCGAACCACGTCGGTCGAGGCCACGCTGCGCCTTGCCTGGAGAAACCTTGGCGGCCATACCGTGTCGCTCGCCGCCAAGCTGCGCCTGGCCATGACTCGAACTGCGCGAGCTCGCTTCGCCGCGCCTAGGCTGCCCCGCCTTGCCATGCGCCGTCTTACCCCGACTAGATTGGCCTTTCCACGAACAAACCACGACTGCCAGGCCTTGGTACACCTCACCTTGTTCTGACATCCTCGCCTCGGCTGCCGCGCCTAGCTTGGATCCAACAGGCCCGACCCGTCAGGCCTCGCCTAGACTGCCAAGCTCCGCCTCGACGGGACTATCTCCGCGACGCCCAACAACGACAACTTGGCCAAGCCCAGACTGCCATGCCAAAACCTCGCCTCGACAAGCCAGAACCCGCAACCTGCCATCGCACGCCTCGACTGCCGTGCCTCACCTGGAGGAAACCTCGCCTCGACACGTCACGCGATCCCATGAATCGCCAAGCCAAGACGGCCAAACCCAGCCGTGACGGGCATCAACATGCGCCGCCTAAACCCGGATCGTCCAAGCCTCGGCTGCCGTGCCAAAGCGGTCAACGCCCCGCGACGATTAGCCATGACGGCCACGCCGCGACTCTCCGCGCCAAGCAAAGCTTAGACGGGAACCGAACGGCCTGACCTCGACGGGTTGCACCATGACTGCCCTGCCGTGCAATACCTTACATTGAAGCGACAAGCCACGACGGGTATTGACCAAGGCCATGACTGCCGTACCGCGCCTACCCATTCCGGGACTCGAGTTGAATGCGCCCGACCTCGAAAACGCCGGGACTCAAAATGCCCAACGCCGTCGGGCCTCGCCGAGCCCAGAGTTACCTGGACTGCCGTGCCGTACAGGACAACACCATTTCGTGTGATGCCTGACTGTGATCTACCGCGACTAGACAAACGCTGACTGCCGTGCCATTCCATGACTAGCCCGTTCGCGTTACGCCTGGACTCGCCCAGCCTTGCCTTGTCGTGCAAGCCAGGGCTGCCTTGCCACGCCAAGCTTGGACTCGACCAACCTTGTAGTGCCGTGCAGCTACATGACTGCCCAGCCATACTCGGAGAGCCGCGTTACGCCTGGACTCGCCCAGCGTTACCCAGACGGCCGTGCCCCGCCTTGAGGTTGAACGGCCTTGCCCAGAAAGGAAACGCCCAACCGCGATGGGACTTACCAGCCCTTGCCTTGGCGGCCGTGCCATGACCAGCACCGCCTTGCTTAACCGTGCCTCTCCAGTCCTAGGCTGCCACACCGTGCATTGCCCCGAAGAGAACCGCCTGGCCTCGAAGTCTCCAAGGCGGCCTAGCCTGCGAGTTCCCACAACTCGCGTCGACGCGCCATGGCGGCCTTTCCGTGCCTCGCCGCAAATCGCCATTCGGTGAAGTGTAAGAAACCGTGCCCAGCAACGCCTCGGCAGCCGTACCTTGTTGCGCCACTCAGGCCTCAACAGAGAATACCTAGACTGCGTTGCCCCGAAGTCGCCTCGCCTAGTCTCGACGAGCGATGACCGGCCAGCACTTGCGCTGTCCCGAATCAACGGGCCGTGGCGGCCATACCACATCACTCCATGCCAATACATCTCATACTTCGACTAACCTAGGCTGCCCAACGATGACTAGCCACAATCAACCGTGCCTCAGACCATGGCGGCCTAACTAACCATTCCGTGTCTGACTTCGCCACACACGGCCCAGAGACGCCTCGAAAGCCTCGCCTGGACTGCCAGTCCATAAAGCGCCCAGCCTTGCGGTCACCCGACCCAGCCTCGCCTTGTTGCACCGTGGCGGCCACGCCATGACGAACCTCCCTACACGATACCGCGCCTTGCCCCGATGCCCGCACCGTGGCAGCCATGACGTACCTCTCTACTCGATACCGCGCCTAGCCTCGACTGCCGCGCCGGGCTGAGCTGCGCACAGCCAGTCCGAGCCCAGAGGCGCCGCGACTGGCCTCGCCTGGGCTGCCACGCCAGATCGCGTATACAACTGGACGTGCCCAGCCTTGCCTTGACAGCCCGACCATTCCCAGAATTACCAAGACATGCAAAGACCCGACTAGGAAGACCTTGACGGCCTCGCCACGCAAAGACAAGCCTTGCCTCGATGGGACGCGAAGTCCGCATCGGGCCTAGACGGCCGCGCCAGTCGTAACCGCGCCTTGCCACGGCGAGACCGGCCTCAACTGCCACGCCGCACCCCATCCCGACCAACCTAAGACGAGCCTAACCATGACGGCCAGGCCTAGCCGTGAATGGCCCGACCAGGACTCGCCTGGACAAGAAGTGAATACGCCTCGACGGCCCGGACTAACCAGGTCGCGTCTTTTCTTGCCAAGCCTAGGCGGCCTCACCGCGACCAGCTCAACCGCGGCAGTCCAAGATCGGACTAGCCATAGCGGCCGTACCGCGCCTAACCATGTCAGACCGCGCATCGAATTGACGATGCCTCGGCGGCCTTACCTCACATCGCTTGGACAAGCCGTGACTGGGATAACCGCGGCGGCCGATCCCAACCCAGCTCGGCCTCGAGCAGCGTTGAAGGAACGGGCCTCGATGTCACCATACCTAGGCTGCCACGCCAGATCGCGTATACGCCTGGACGTGCCCAGCCTTGACTGCCCCGCCTGACCACGACCCGCCTAGCCTTGAACGGCTCCGACAGGCCCGATCTTTTCCGCGCCTGGGCTGCCCCGACCCGCCACACCTCACCTTGCCATGGATGGATGTACCACGTTGTGCCTGGACTGCCGAGCTCCGCTCTGCGGAAACTCAACCCGCCTGGCCCCGACGATCCAAGGCTGCCGCGCCTGGCCGCGCCTGACCACGCCGAGACTTGCACCGACACACCTTGGCTGCCGAACCGAAGCCCAGCGATGCCTTTCCGCGTCATGCGTCGCCATGCACTGCCTGGGCTGCTAAGCCTTGCCTAGGCTGCCAGTCCGCGCCGTAGACTTACGTGCACCAACACATCTAGACTAACCTTGCCTGGGCTGCCGTACCGCGATGGGCCTCGTATCGCCTCGAACAACCATTCCAAGACTGCCATGCCGTAATGTACCTCGCCTTTCCACGCCTGGGCTTGACAGTGGACGCCTTGGCTGCCTTTCCATGCCATGAGTAGCGCAGCACCACCCGCCTAGGCTGCCAAACCGGATCGGGCTTAACCGTGACGTACAGCACTCCGACCCGACTCACCCTGACTGCCTAGCCTTGCCAGATAGAGACCGAATTCCACCGAACCTAGACTGCCTTGCCAGGAAAACGCCTCGCGCCGCCCAACGAGGACGGGCCCAGCCTTGTCGGGCCGTTCCACGACGGCCGCGCCGTTATCTCGCCTTGCTTTGACACATCGCGCCTAAGCGGCCGGGCTTTCATCGGGCCTTGCCGTGTCTCACCCAGAACAACAAAGCCATGCCGTGCCTGGGCGCGTCGTGCGACGCCCCGCCAGGACTGCCTCGATTCGCCTCGCCTTGCCTTTCCTAGTGACGACCCACCAGGCGACTCCACGCCATAACGGCCTTGCCAAACGCGACCACGACTAGAAATGACGGGAATTGAAGTGCCGAGATCGAACGGGCCGAGACTGCCGTTCCATGCCAGGACTAGCGATGATACGAGCAACCATGCACCGCTGGCCCAAACCATAACTAGACTGCCGCGCCATGTCGTTCCTGAACAAGAAAGTTCCTTGCAGGGACGAACCTCGCCTGGGCTGCCAAGCCACACCTCTACCGTGACCCGATACAACTAGCAGTGCCCCGATGGCCCGCACCGTGGCTGCCTAGCCTTGCCAGTTCATGACTTGCTCGTCATGCGCCGCCGGGACCGGACTTACCAAGGCTGCCTTACCTCGCCATTCCAAGAAAAGCCTGGCCCCGAGTAGGACTCGCTTGGCCGCAAGGAGTCCGTGCCAAGGCTGCCTTGCCTACTCATGACTCGCCTTTCCATGGGACATCAGGCCGCTCCACGACTGCCTCGCCTTTCCATGTCTGGGCGCACATCGAAGTACCCGGACTCGCCCGAGCTTGCCCAGCCTTGACGGCCGTACCAGGCCCTTCGACGCGTTGCCTAAACGAGAAGCGCCAAGACGGCCTTGCCAGGTCGAGCCTCTCCTCGACAGGAAGCGTCTAGCCTAGACGGGACTAGGCTGCCGATCCGCGTCACGCAGCGCCGAGCGTTGACTGACCGCTGCGGGGCTGCCACACCAATCCGCGAGTTTCCTAGGCTTGCCTCGCCTTGACGAACCTGGGCCGCCTTACTTCGCCTCGACGTGACTGGAACTCCTAGCCATGGCTGCCGCGCCAAGCCGCGACTTGCCCGACTCCGACTAGCATCGATGCGCCGCGACTGCCTTACCGCGTGGGGGCCGAGCCTAGCAAGCCACGCCGCACAAAGCAGGGACTGCTTTACCTCACAAAGATTTCTTGGATCTGAGTGCCTTCGAAGCTGCTTCGAGATTGTCCCGCGATGGTATCTTGTGAAAGATCACCTGGTGCTGCTCATTGCATTCTGGCTTGGTGCAGACGATCATGCAGCATTCAAGACATGTCCGTCTGACCTTGACCTTGCAGATGCAGCAGCGGTGCGCTCTACGCTTCGACATCGGTCTTCTTCTTAACGGGATACGAATTCTCGGGCTCGGCCAGGGAGTTTGCGCCACCTTTCACCAGAGTCTCGTAAATCCATTCGAGACCGCAGATGGTGACGACCAGCAGCCAGGCGAAGAGACAGAAGAAGGAGATGCCGATGGGATCTTTACAGGACTGATCCTCGCAGCCTTGGACGGCCTTATCGCTTTTGTGCGCCTGCATGTAGTGGCGGCCGTTCTGCCAGGCTGCGAGGCAGAAGGCGGGAATGCCAGCTACGAGATAGATGAGGATCCATCCCCACCAGTGGATCGATCCGATGAACGCTCTCATAGGGTCTCCTTGCCCGTCGGCCCGTAGAAGAGGCACCCTTCCTTGTGGCGGGCCAGACCGAGCGCGATGAGCGCCTTGTCGGCTCCCATCTGATAGGGAGCGAAGTCACAGCCCACGGTCAGCATCAGATCCCAGAGCTTGAGAGCCAGCCCCTTGTGATCGGCGGAAGGTTCCTTGGCAAACAGCTTGAACATCTCACCGAAGAGCATTGCACTAGTATGGTCGCTCATTGTTCCTCCTCCCTACTTTTTACAAGCTTCGCGCCGGCCTCCGAACTTCCACTTCTGGCACGGGCACTTCATGCACTTCTCCCGCACCAGGATCCTGGTGTGGTCGCTTACCTCGCCATGATCCACGAGCTCGTGATCGAGGATCCCGTGCGTGCATTCGCAGACCACAGGAGCTCGGGCAGGCTTTTCAGCATCGGCCGCCCATCGGGCCGCTGACGACAACCACTCCGGACTGATGCTCATCATCGCTTCACAAGGCTCCGTCCATTGGAATGAGCAACTGTGGCAAGTGACGTGGAGAAGGCCGTCTGCCGGGCCGTCCTCGTTGGCGATGTTGTCCGACTGGCATTTCGGACATGTCTCTTGCGGCACTTTGTACTCCGCCCATTCATTCGGCATCTTCATCTCCTCCTCCGTACTCTCCTAGTCATGCCGGCTTCAGTGTTTGCCGTGCCTGAAGTCGTGAGCCTTCTTCAGGATCGCCTGCTCGGTGTGCTTATAGTCGCTGTAGACGCCCGTGCAGCAGAAGTTGGGGAAGCGAATCCTCATCCGACAGTCTCCCCAGACCATGCGGACACCGTTGAATGTTCCGGCCCTCTCGACATCGAAGTCGATGCCGGCCTTATGGGCCTTCTTCGCGAGCGTGGTGACTTGTGCTTCGGTCATGGTTTCTCCTCAATATGGATGGCTTCCATGGGACAGGCCGCCACTGCCTCCTTGATTTTGGCCTCAT
>JBGPNZ010000038.1:0-12952 GCA_041487795.1 Nitrospiraceae bacterium | reverse complement strand
CGCAGCCAGTCCGAGCTCTTCCGGTTTGAGCGCCGGATTCAGCACGATCTCGTGAAACGTCAGGACCATCGAGCCTGAGGCAATCCGGTCAACAATGGTGACTTTGAACGGCATCAGCGTGACGCCCGCAGAACCCACGCCCGCTGACGTGACCGAAACAGGCGCCGCAGGAATGACCCGGTAATCCTCGAACGTCATCGAGACCTCCACATCGCCGTTCTCACGCAGCCGTTCCTCCTGCACCACCTGCAACGACCGGCGCTCGAACCAGAGGCGTCGGAGCAGTCGGCCTTCCGGCGCCGATTGAAACACATCCAGCCGGTAGCGGTCGCCGTCTTCTACCAGCGCCGCCCGCGAACCGCCCGCCGACGAATCGCCCCCGACCACTCCACCAACCGCCCATCGGCTCAATTGCAACACCCGCCCGATTTTCGCTTGCTGCAATTCCTCAAGCGACCCGGCGAACCGCTTCCCCTCAGCCGGCAGATCGAGCCGGTACTGCGTCTTGTTCTGGCTGAACTCGAACAGTTTGCCACCGAGATGGTTGAACCCCTGAAGCCGCAGTGCCTCGGGGCGGCGGTAATACATCGCCCCCTCCACCCGTTGCGCGATGGGTATCCCGGAGCCTGCAATCTGAGCCCGGAACAGACCTTTCATCGTCTGAATGGCCGCCTCTCGCTCCTGCAACCGCCCGGTCAACTGCTCGGCCGTCGCCTCTTTGAGCGGCATCTCCGGCGCTTGCTGAAACCACGCGCAGCCGGGCAGGGTTGCCAAGGCAAAAGGCAAAAGTAAAAAGGCAAAAGTGAAGACGCTTCCACTTTTTACTTTTAACTTTTTACTTTTTACTTCATGTAAATGCGGCATCCAGTGCTTCTCCCACTTCGCGAATACCGACCAGTTCGACGCCCTTCACCGGATCCAGCTTCGCCAGGTTCCGCTCAGGCAGCAGACAGCGGCGGAACCCCATTTTCACGGCTTCCTTCAGCCGCAATTCCGCCTGACTGATCGCCCGAACTTCTCCCCCCAACCCCACTTCACCAAACACAATGGTCTGACGGTCGATCGGCCGCTCGCGCAAGCTGGATGTCACCGCCGCCACAAGACCCAGGTCAATCGCCGGCTCGTCGATCGTCATCCCGCCCACGACATTGATATAGACATCCTGCCCGGAGAGATGCATCCCCAACCGTTTTTCCATCACTGCGAGCAGGAGCGAAACCCGGTTCAGTTCGACTCCGTTCGCCATCCGCTTCGGCATCGCGTAGTTGGTCGGCGTTACCAGCGCCTGCAATTCCACCAGAATCGGCCGCGAGCCTTCCAGACTCGACACCACCACCGACCCGGTACTTTTCTGTGGGCGCTCCGCAAGGAACAACTCGGACGGATTTGCCACCTCTTCCAGCCCCGAGTCCTTCATCTCGAATACGCCGATCTCGTTGGTCGAGCCGAACCGGTTCTTGACCGCGCGAAGAATGCGATAGGAATGGCCCTTGTCGCCCTCAAAATACAGCACCGTATCCACGATATGCTCGAGAAGCCGGGGACCGGCAATGGCCCCCTCTTTCGTCACATGGCCGATGATGAACACCGGCACTCCGCTCCGCTTGGCCAGCCACATGAGCTGGCCGGCCACTTCCTGCACCTGGCTGATGCTCCCCGGCGCCGAGGTCAGCTGATCCGTATAGACCGTCTGAATCGAATCCACGACCATCGCGGTCGGCTGGAGTTCCTGCACGGCCTTCAGAATTTCCTGAAGCGACGTTTCGGCCAGAATCAACAACCCGGTGCTTGCAATTCCAAGCCGCTGGCTTCGCATCTTGATCTGTCTAGGTGACTCTTCGCCCGACACATACAGCACATGGTCTTCATTCGTGGCTAACCGGGGGAGAGCCTGGAGCAGCAAGGTGGTCTTGCCGATGCCGGGATCGCCGCCGATGAGTACGACCGAGCCAGGGACAACTCCACCGCCCAGCACACGGTCGAATTCGCCGATGCCGGTCCTGATCCGATGCTCCCCGACCATCTCGATGTCATCGAGTGGAGTCGCTTTGGAAGTCAACCCGCCGATGGCGGGAGGGCGGCCTTTGCCGGTTGCCGGAAGCCGCTCTTCTTTCATGCTGTTCCAACCGCCGCAGTCCGGGCAGCGGCCGACCCACCGAGGCGAGGAATACCCGCAGGATTGGCAGTGAAACGTGGTTTTGGCCTTCACTGGCCAGAGCCTCTAATTAAGGAAGGGTGATGCCTCATCTTATAAGAACCGACAAAAAAACACAAAGCCCCTGCGTCGCTACAGTTTCTTCCTGATGTCTTTCCACTCCTTGACCGCCTTTGCCTTCTTCGGCACCTCGCCCTTGTCCGGTTCCGGCACAAGGACCACCTCCATCCGATGAGTCACGAGCACTTCGGCGAACGCCCGGCTCTTGCCAATACCTGCTTTGACGTTGGTCCAGCCATCGGCCCGTAACTGATCGATCTTGGCGGCCAAGGCCTGTTCACCCGGACTCACCGTCATCGAGAGACCGCGTGGGAACTTATGCTGCGCGAGCCATTCGCGCACATCGGTTTTGTCGCTGAACGGACCAGCCGCCTCCTTGGGCGACCATGACACGTAGACCACGTTATAAAAAAACTGCGCCAGCCGTTTCAACTCGTCGGCTGCGTCCGCCGCGGGTGCGGGGTCCTCCCGTTGACCCAACGGAATCGGCATGGAGGGAACCGGCAACGGAGACGTCTTCTCCGGCTGCCTCAAAGCCGCGACCTCAACAAGAAGGATCGGGCGCCGGCGTTCCCAAGCACCCAACATGGCCTTAGCATCCGGACTCGCCACTCTAAGATTCGGCGCCAGCTTGACGACGATCTCGTGATTGCCACGGACCTTCGGCGTGTAGTCCAGAAACGCGCGGCCATCCCCGCCCGTCATGGCCTTCGCAACCGATTTGCTTTCGACGATCAGTTCAAGCTGTTCCCCGCCCAACCCCTGCTGCGTCCCGAGCAATCCGTTTCTGGTCAGCACCGCTTCAATCCGGGCCGGCTGCCCCGACAAAACCAGCACATCCCGCACAGACAATTGTCCATCGATTTTTTCAGCCGCAAGTGCGGGCAAGACCAAGAATACAACCAAAAGGGATAATGGGGAAGCGGTCAGCCGACGTCCCATGAATCCTCCATGAGACATGCGTTCGGTGGACTACACAAGTCCGTGGCCGCGCTTGGCGATGGCAAAAGCATCCGCGGCAGAGAAGATGGCAAAGCTGAGATAGAGTAATTCCGCAGGCGACCAGATCGTACGGGAAATCAGAAGCAGCGCGAGGCCGAACGCCAGGAAGGTGTATCCGCCCTTTTCACCCAGATAGAGATGACCGAGACCGGCGATGATCGAGAGCGAAGCAGCGCGAAGACCGTGCCAAGTCTTCTCTCTGCCGTCCATCAGGCTACAGAGCCTTCAACACAGCCAGCACTTTCTTGGCGTGGCTGTCTACCTTGACCTTGCGAAACGCCGCCGTGATCACGCCGGCGCCGTCGATGACAAACGTGCTGCGCTCGATGCCCCAATATTTCCGGCCGTACATGTTCTTTTCTTTATAAACCGCATAGGCCTTGGACACTTTGGCATCCTCGTCGCACAACAGCGAGAACGGGAGCTTGTACTTGGCGATAAACTTCTGGTGCGCGGTTTCGCCGTCCAGGCTTACGCCCAGAATCACCGCGCCGGTTTTCTTGATCGCGGCTTCGGCATCGCGAAAATCGCACGCTTCTTTCGTGCAGCCGGGCGTGTCGTCTTTGGGGTAGAAATACAGGACGACCGGGTTACCCTTGAAATCCTTGAGGCGGACGGCCGCGCCCGCCTGATCCATCAACGAAAAGTCAGGAGCCCGGTCGCCCGCGTCAACGATCGTGGCCATTGCAGCCCTGCGCCCGCTACCGCGGCCCACCGCCGAAGGTCGGCTTTGAATTGGCATAGGGATGCTCTTTAGTTTTTTTGGGAAGGTTGGCATCCGGCGAGCCATAAGGACTGTGCGCGGGCGAATCCCAAATGACTTTGTTGCCAGGCGCCAGAACACCCGCCTGAAGGAACTGCTCTCGCGCCGCCTCCGTGTCCCCCAGCTTGAACAGGGCAAGTCCAAGATTGTAGTGCGCTTCTCCGGAATTCGGCACTGCCGATACCGCTTGCGCGAACAGCGACCTTGCTTGATCGTACTGCCCCGTCAGATACGCGCTGCTGCCTTGCGAGGTGTATTGCTGCGCGGTCGGCGGGACACTCGGCGAAAGCGTCAAGGGTTCACGAACCTTGACCTTCGACTCGCTTGCACAGGCGGATAAGCTCCATACCGGCAACAAAGCCAGCATCATCACAGCGCTGATTCGTCTTGTGTTCATGGGTGCAACCTCTTTCGTCTTTCCTCTTCGAACGTTTTCCGATACAAGACCTCCCACTCCTGACTGCCTTCCACGATCGGCCGCGCATAGGAGGCCAAGCGGGTCCGGACGGCACGATCGACCGCCTCCTCTTGCGCCAGTTCGGAAGCCAACACGCGCTTAATTTCGCGCAACGCCAGGGTTTCATCCCCGATGAGCTTCATGGCCATGCTCTTCTTGACCGCGCCAAGAATGACGTGCGACAGATGACTGACTTTTTCGTCGCTAAGCAACATGAGGAGCGTTAAAACCGTTAGGTCGGCTGTGTCCGTTGCAGTCCGTTAACGGACACAACAGACACAACGGAATTAACTGCCACAACGTTCACAGAATCACGCCCCGGTCCTTGGCCAACTGCTTTTTCACCATGAGAAACATCTTCTGGTAGTCGACCTGTCCTCGGTCAATTTCGGCTTCATATTTCTTCATGAGTGTCCGCACCTCGGCATTCAGCTTATCCTCAACCGCCAATTCTTCCGTGATGGCATGCCCCAGTGTCTCCACCATCGCCTGATGGGAACCAGCCGGCGCCACCACTTTCTGCTGCGTCAACCGTTGCGCGAGCGACTCGGCCATGTGCGCGATTCGCTCCTTGGAGAGCTTCATGCCCGTTCGACCTTGATGCGCGTGGACCCCATCGCCTGCCGCAGAACGGTGGCGTCGCCGACAATACGCCCGATGACGTTCACCCGGTCGGCGGGAACCGGATCGGACCCCATGCTCATGGGCGTCCGCCCGAAAAACACGGCCAGCATTTCCCCAGCCCCCCAGAAGGCCACGTCGCCCACCTTCACCTGCGTGGTCGCCGTTTCCCGATGATCCTTCACGCCGGGAATTTTACAATAAAATTCCTCGCCCCACATATTGACGGGCGCCTCGACCGGCAAGGCGGCATAGACGCCGTCCGCAGTCTTGTTCGACTTCAGCTCGGCTTCCAGCTTGATCGGTCCGACGATGATACGGATGCGTTGCGGTGTTTGATCTGCCATACTGGGTGAGTACCACGCGTACGCACAGACTCCTGCGCACGACGTGCCGGACTCTAACTTGTTTCCCAGGTGAAATCAAGGCTAGACTCGCGACCACAGTCGCATCCATGCTGGAATCCACGTTCATTTTCCTCAAAGGCGTCGGTGAATACACCGAGCGCCGCTTCTGGGACGAGGGCGTCACCACATGGGACGCGTTTCTCGCCTCCCCGACGCTTCCCGGTATCTCCCGCGCCAGAAAATCGCTGTACGATGCGGACGTAACGGCGGCGCGGGAGCATCTCGACCGGCGCAACGCGCGCTACTTTTCCCGCTGCCTCAAACCGCGCGACCAGTGGCGGCTGTTCGACGCCTTCCGATCCCGCACGGTGTTTCTCGACATTGAAACCACCGGGACCGCTCCACACGAAGGCGACGTCACGATGGTCGGCCTCTATAGCGCCGGCCGCATGACGACCTTGATTCGAAACGAGTCGCTGACCGGCCAGAGGCTGGCGGACGAGCTGGATCGCTACGATCTGATCGTCACCTTTTTCGGCAGCGCCTTCGATCTGCCGTTCCTGAAAGCCAAATACCCGCGCCTGCAACTCGACCAGCCGCATTTCGACCTGTGCTTTGCCGCCAGGCGGCTGGGATACAGTGGCGGCTTGAAGCAGATCGAATCGACGCTCGGCATTGCACGCCATGCGTCCGTCCAGGGCATGGACGGCTGGGAGGCCGTCCAACTATGGTATCAGTGGCAAGCCGGCGACGAACAGGCGCTGTCCCGACTCGTCACCTACAATGCCGCAGATGCCAAAAATCTCGAACCGCTCGCGGAGCATCTCTACCGTGAGTTGGTATCGCGTTCCGGCCTGTCCGCTCAACACCGCTCCACCTAAGCAAGAATGATTGACAATCCGGCGGACGCACAGGTAGCCTCGTACGCTGCATGCCCACGATCGATCACCAATCAACCTGGCGGCCCTCTTTCACCGGAAATCTCATGCTGCTCGCGCTGGCGGCGGCTTGCTGGACTGCTCCTGCCTACGCCGCCGAGCCGAACACTCCTGAAGCCATCATCCGTCTGATCGTCCGCGCCAACGCCGAGAAGGACATGACTACCCTCTCGAAGTACATGGCTCACGATGCCGATGTCGTCGGGTACACCATCGGCGGACGGAAATATGTCGGCTGGCCGGCCCTCGAACAGGCAATGCACGAAGAATTCGACTCCGTCACCAAGCTGGAAATCCCGATTTCAGAATTGAACGTGTGGCAAAGGGGCGATATCGCCTGGTTTACAATGGAACTGGACTATATCCGCTATGTCGGCACCGGCGCCAATCTCACAAGCCTCTCGCTCCCTCTGCGCGAGACCGGAGTCCTCGAACGTCGCAATGGCCAGTGGCTCCTGCATGTCTGGCACGAATCCTCTCGCGCCAAACCGGTTTTAAAAACCGCGCAAGCCGGCGACGAAGCGTCCGCGCAAAAGATTTCCGCCACGTCCGAGACCCCCGATCTCAGCGGCGACTGGGAGATCGAAGAGGAGGACAAAACCTACAAGGCCACGCTGGATAAGGCCGGTAACGGTACCTACACGCACAAGGGCGGGACGCTCAAAACCACCAGCTATGCGAACCGCCTCTGGCAAGGCACGTGGCAACAGCCCGAGAACGACCGCGAAGGAGGCTTTGAAGTCCTGCTGTCTGAAGATGGGAAAGAAGCCAACGGGATTTGGTGGTACAGCCGTGTCGGCGACCACAAGAATATTCCTCCGCGCGAACACGGAGGAACCTACAGCTGGAAACGGCTCACCCCGCTGCCGGCGCACTGATCAAGACAGCTGTGTCACACTACTCGTGGAGGACGTTATGAATCGACTGCTGCTTGCGACAATGCTTCTCGTCATGCCGGCTGGAACAGCACTGGCCGATGGCGGCCATCAGCACGGCCATGCGCCGGCCATCCCGACGCTCAAGAATCAAGTGACGACGAGAATTGCGGTCACCGACGAGACCGTCACGCTGACGTTCGGCCCGATCGACCTTCCCTCCCCGCACGAAGGGGACCTGGCCGCGAGCCTACCCAAACATGTATTCCAACTGCCCGAAGATAGATATCTGACCGGATATAAATCGGAAGTCTTCACGAAAGACGGCAAACCCCTGCCGCAGAACTACCTCCACCATATTCTGATGCTGAACAACGACAAGCCCAGCGTGTCCTGCGACGGCGAGCCGCTCTTTTTCGCCGGCGCCGGACTGGAAATGACGGAAGCGCGCTTTCCGGACGGCTTTGGCGTCAAGCTCGAAAAGAGCAAACACTTGATGTCCGTCGTGGCGTTCTACCATAAGGCGCCCCCGACCAAAGACGTGATGGCCCGGTTCACGATGTACACGGCCAAGAAAGGCACGCCGATGAAGGACATGGACGTGTATCAGGTCGGCATCAACATCGTCTGCTACAGCAAATTCGCCCAGCGAGGGCCGGACCAAACAGATGAAGGCATCGAGATCAAACCGGGCGTGTCCATCCATTCGGCGCCGCTCAAATTCAGCATGGACGGCTGCGTGAAGTTTGCGTATCCCCACGGGCACGACGAACTGCTCTTGATTACGCTGGACAACAAGACGACGCAGCAGACGCTACTGCGGACCGTGCCCGATGTCGGCATCGATGGAACTTTTCTCGCGTTCCAGCCGCATCAGGTCTACAAAGATGCGCAGGGCTTTTCGGTCAATACGAAAGACGAGTACGAAATGACGATGGTCCATCACCACCCGATCCACAATCCCAATGTGCAGCACGGCATGGGCAATTATTTACTCTACATGACACCCGGCGCATGCCCCTCGACCAAGGTGGCTTCCTCCGTTCAGTAATCTCCACTTTTAGCCAGCGCAAATAAGAGCCCTGATTCCGATGTGGAGTCAGGGCTCTTATTTTCATCTCCACCTGCTCTCACCCTATATATTGTGGCAAATTAGACCTTGACTACAGCATCTTGTTGTGGCATAGGCTATCGCGTTAGCATCAGCACTAGAGTCCGTTCTCGATTTCTACGCTTTGATGAACCCATCGCGTCTCAAAAAGCCCTTCGCGTCGCCGGTCCCGCCAAGCCCGGCAGGCGACTCGCCGCGTGGCGCGGCACTCTCCGACATGAAAGCGCTGGCGCTCTTGCTCATCCACGAGCAGGCCGAAGAAATCAAACAAACGACGATCTGCATGCGCCAGGTCTATCCCGGCTGTCGCGTTGAAGCCGTGTACTCTGCAGAAGAAGCCCTGGAGTGGGGCCCCAAGCAGAACTGGAGCGTCATTCTGCTCGATGAACAACTGGCCCATCGAAGCGCCCTCGATCTGCTGCCTGAACTGCGGCGCCAGGCCCCTTCGTCCGTCATCATCGTGCAAGCCGAGCACCATGACGCCAAGACGGCGGCAAAGGCCATCCGAGCCGGCGCGGATCTCTTCCTCTACAAGAAATCGCCCGCGTTTCTGACGGAACTGCCGATCGTCACACGAGGAGTGCTGGAGCAGCGGGCTCTTCAGAAAGAACTCGCCGCCGCACGGGAACGCCACGCCTGTTTGATCGAACACTTTCCCGGGTTGCTCTACGAGCTGGACTCCGATGGCCGGTTTATTGCCATTGGCGCCGGCGTGACGGCCCTTCTGGGCTACAGTTCGCAGGAATTAATCGGCACGCATTACTCGACGCTGCTTCACCCGGACGAATGGCAGCTGGCGCGGCAGCATGTGCATGAACGCCGGACTGCGGTGCGGGCTCAACATGACAAGGCGGTACGGCTCATTGGAAAGCATGGCGGCGTCGTGAAAGTCGCCTGCCAAACCGCTGGCCTCTATGGTCAGCAACGGCAGTTCCTAGGCACCATCGGCATCATCAAACACGCGATCGAGAGCAGTGCAACGGCGTCGGCACTGGCCCGTCCCTACGAACCTTCTCTTCACGCCGATCCAGCCCCCTTCCCAGCCCCTGCCGTCGAAGAACCGCGTCCCTTTTATCCCGATCGGCGCCGTGCCGATCGCGTCTCCGTTCAGATGGAAGCCTCCCTGCACCTTCGAGATGCTGCATTTCCAGGGGTCGTCCGTGACATCAGCCTGTCGGATGTCTATGTGGTCGTTGAAGGAACTCCTGCTGTCACACGAGAGCATCCGGTCCGGCTCGACTTCTTCCTGGAAGGTGCCATCCTGCAAATCCATGGAAAGATTGCCGAGGTCCGGCAATCTCTCCCGCCATCACACGCATCCTCCGGACCGTCCGGGCTCGGCCTTATCATTCTGTACGCAGATATTGGGACAATCGAAGGACCGATTCTCTCCTCATTGCTTCAGGAACTCCGTATCCGCCCCGGTTGCGCGAGACTGACGATATTCCCCTCCCTATTCCCGTAACGTGGATCCGCACTGAGGTCGAAAGGGCCATCGCAGAATTCTTCGCCAGCGCCAGAAAACTGACGGCCGAACCTCTGCACGCCTTTTCAGCGTTTCGTTGACAAAAAATAAAAACTCTAGCAGTATCAAAACCTTGCAACGCTGGTACAAAATTGTACAGCGGGCGGTTGCGTATTCATAAAATGGCTGGGAGGACAGCACGGAAGACGTTGTTCTGTTAAACATCCTCTGCGCGAATTTGGTCGACAGCTAGACGGGAGGGTCTATGCGGACAGTTTCTGTGGGGAGGCAAGTTGCGGTCGGGCTTCCCGCCGTTCTTGACTTCTCTGGCACCATCGAGAGCGGGGTTGTGGTCACCCTGGAGCCGGACCACCTCGCCATTCTGTCCGACCTTCGCCCTCCGCACGGCACGTTCATCTCCATCCAGTTCTGTTTTGCTGAAAATTTTGCGTACATGAACTTGTCCGGCCGCGTCGTAGCTATCCTGGAAGAAGACGACACACCCTCCCAGATCTTCAGGCTCGAAATCGAATTTCAATCGACGGAAACTGAACGGGCCATCTTGAAGTCCTGTATGCTGGAGCTCGATCCGGCTTCCAGCCAGGAACGCCCTGCCCGTCAAGCCGGTACCGATCCCCGCTCGATCATTTCGCTCTTCGTGACTGATAACCCGTATCTCCTGCACTACCGCCGGAAAGGACCTGTGGAGAACGCCCTGTCGGCCATCCTGCAGCAGCCGCATGTAAATGGCGATCATAAGGACCGGCGCGTGAACGGAAAGGTGTCGCGCTTTATCCCTGGCTTTGCCTGGCGATCCCTCCCGTTGACCGCTGCCTTGACATTGCAATTGTTGCGTGACGGATTGATCCGGCTGCTCCCTCGTCCGATTGCGCAACTGCTGGCCCCGACGATTGCATTTGCCTTCATTGCACATCCCAGGGATTTGAGCGATATTCCCAGAAAATTTCCCCTGGCATACCTGCTGCCTGCACGGATGGCCGAACTGTGGTTCCGCTACCAGTGGCCGTTCGTTGCCTCGTACATCACCGGACTCAAAACTAAGAACGGACAACGCGTCACCGGTGCAATGCTGATCTCTCCCCCCACAACCAAGCAGATGGTCCAGGATCCCCGCCTGGCCCGCACGCGGGTCATTCAGACGGCCCAGCTTGCCGGCAAGATGGGTGCGCGGATTGTCGGACTCGGTGCGTTCACGTCCATCGTCACCAAGGACGGACAGGATTTGTTGGGGAAAGTCGACGTCGGCGTCACGACCGGTAATGCCCATTCCGCCGCCATCGCAGTCCAGAACGCCGTGCTGGCTGCTGCGCTGACAAACCTGAGTTTGCCGCATGCCACCGCCGCCATCGTGGGCGCCGCCGGATCAGTAGGCTCTGCCTGCGCCAAGCTGCTGGCGCCGGTCACTGCGCGCTTGATCCTCGTGGATATCAAGAAGGACGCACTCAAAGGTGTGGTGCAGCAGCTACAAGACCGATTGAGCGCTGTGGAAAGCGCCTCCTCCGTCGAAGTCGTGCGGCAAGCCGATATCATCATTGTCGCCACCAACAGTCCGCATACGCTGATCACCGCCGAGCATCTTAAGCCCGGCGCCATCGTCATTGACGCTGCCCAGCCGAAGAACGTGTCCGAAACGGTCCCCGCGGAACGCCGGGACGTGCTGGTGATCGAATCGGCGATCGTGAAAACGCCGAGTGTCGATTGCAATTTTGATCTCGGATTGGGCGATGACGAAGCGCTGGGATGCCTCTCGGAAACCATGTTGCTGACGGCGATTGGATGGGAAGGTCACTACTCTCTGGGCAAGGCGAGCCCAAAACAGGCTGCGGAAATGATTGCGGCCGGCCGCGCGCTGGGATTCCGGCTCGCCTACTTCAGGAATGCAAGCGGCTATATTACGGAAGACCATCTCCTGCATGTCGCGAGGGCTCGCCTGACGGCGACGTCACATGTTTGACTTCTCCCAGTATGCCTTTAATCCACACGCCATTCCGCTCATCATGGCAGGTATCGTGGCCTGCGCGCTCGGCCTGTTTGCCTATACATCCAGCCCCGCCGCTCGCGCCAATCGCCACTTCCTGATTCTCTGCCTGAGCATCGCCGTCTGGCTCTGCGCCACCGGTGCCGGCCTCTTATCCGCAACACCCGCCCTCGCCATCCAGTGGTTCAAAATCGACAACCTCGGCGTCATGTTCATTTCCGTGGCGTTTTATGCGTTCACCGTACATTTCCTGGATCTGTCTCGCCCGCGGTCCATTCGGCTGGGATATGCCAGCGCCACCCTGCTGGCCCTGACCATCCTGCTCTCGGATCAGTTCGTAATCGGCGTCCGGTCCTATTGGTGGGGGTTTTACCCGCAGTGGGGGATCGCGAGTATTCCGTTTTTTGCCGTCTTCTTCAGCTACATGGCGTCCGCGTTCCTGGCCTATTTCAGATCCTATCAGGAAACGCTGTCGCCCATTAAGCGCAACCAGATCAAGTATGTGCTGATCGCATTTCTCTTTGCCTATACAGGCTCGGTGGATTTCCTGCCCGTGTTCGGCTATGAAGTCTACCCCTTCGGGTACGTGCCCATTTTTGTCCTCATCAGCGTACTGGCATTCGCGATTTTCCGCTACCGCCTGATGGACATCACAGTCGTCATTCACAAAGGTGTCGCGTACGGATTCCTACTCGCCGCCATTTTCATCCCGACCTATCTGGCCGTGGCTGCCAGCGAGCGCGCGACACTGTACTCCGTTCCACCCCTGCTGGCCGGCACCGTCATCATTGCGTGCGGTCTCTGGGTGTTGATGAAACAGCCCCAGGCCCTCGTCAACATCACGTTCAGCCTGGTCTGCGGCGCGGTCAGCATCTGGCTCTTCAGCTTCTTCATGGTTTATTCATCAGCCGATGAAGCGGAAGCAAGTTTTTGGGGCCGGTGCGTCTACGTGGGGGTCGTGTTCATTCCGGCTATCTTCTACCACTTTTCCAGCAGCGTCCTGCAGCGCCGGATGCCCAACAAGCTTATCGTCATCAACTATTTCATCAGCACGGCGTTTCTCCTGCTCATCCCGACTCCCTATCTATTGAACGGCGACTACACGTACTTCTGGGGACACTATCCGAAGGCCGGCCTCCTGCACCCGCTTTTTCTGATG
>JBGPNZ010000037.1:0-13109 GCA_041487795.1 Nitrospiraceae bacterium | reverse complement strand
GGACGAGGCCCTCGACTGCTACAAAAAAGCCCTGACGCTGAACCCAAGCTACACGCTGGCCAAGAAGGCGCTGGGCCGGCTCATCGGAATGCTCAACTAGGAAACGTTTCTTTGGTTTCTCTGGTTGCTCTAGTTTATCTGGTTAAAGAGAATCCGGCTCGGAATCGCCGATGAACTTTCCCAACCCGACCACCCCACGAACCAGAGCAACAAGACAAACCAGATGAACCAAACAAACCCCAAAACCGTCCTCGTCGCAGTCAGCGACATTTTCTTCTACACAAAAATTCGCGATGCCCTGCTCCCGAAAGGCTATGTGCTGGAGCGTGCCCGCACGCAGGACGACGTGCCGGCCAAAGCAGAGAGCCTCCACCCCTGCGCCATGATCCTGAACATGAACGATGAGAAGCTCGACGCGTTTCAGGCGCTCGAACAAATCAAGGGGCACGACCGCTTCAAGACCATCCCTGTGCTGGCCTTTGCCAATCACGAGGAAGTGGACACATGGAAACGCGCGAAGGAGTTGGGTGTGACCAAGATCGTCTCGCGCAACGAGTTTTCAGCCAGGACGCGGGAACTCGTCGAGGAAATATCAGGGGACCAGGTCATAAAGTCGTAAAGTCATCAAATCTTGGGACTTGAGACTTTCGACTTGAAGACTTTCGGACTTTGAGACTGACGATGAAGCAATCCAAATTGCATGACCAGCATCTGAAGCTTGGTGCCACGTTCGGCGAAGCGGCCGGCTGGGAGATGCCCCTCCACTACGGCAACGCTCAAGCCGAACACGCCGCCGTACGGCACGGCGTGGGGATCGCAGATCTCTCGCACCGCGGCCGGCTGAGGGTTACAGGAGACGACCGAGTCAAATGGCTCCAGAGCGTCATCAGCAACGACATCCTGCCGCTGAAGCCCGGCCAGGGCCTCTACTCCAGCTTCCTGACCCATAAGGGCAAGATGCTGACCTATTTTCGCGTCTATGCGCTGGCCGAGTCGCTCATGCTGGAAGATGTCGGCGAGATCGGCGACACAACGTTCCAAGCCCTCCGCAAGTTTCTGCTCTACGGCACCAAGGCAAAAATGGAGAATTGCGCAGACACGTGGGGGCTGCTGCTGGTCAGCGGACCGAAAACGACTGACTGCATCAAGGCGGCTCTCGGAGCCGATGTGAGCGGGTTGCAACCGCTCACATTCGTGACGCAGGCAGTTTCCGGGCATCAGGCCCTGCTCCTCCGAACGGAAGAAACCGGGGAAATCGATATCGAGGTCTTGATTCCTACCGATGGAGTGGTGACTGCCTGGGAGAGATTGCTGTCGGCCGGTCAGCCGATGGGGCTGAAGCCATTTGGAACCGAAGCGCGCGAGATGCTGCGCATGGAGGCCGGTCTACCGAAAGCCGGCCCGGATTTAAACGACGAAATCGTCCCGCCCGAAGCCAATCTGGAAGGAAAAGCGTTCAGCCTCTCAAAGGGTTGCTATCCGGGACAGGAAGTCGTGGCGCGGATGGATACGTACGGCAATGTCCGACGAAAGCTGGTGGGTCTGGCCTTGAAAGACCCCGTGATCCCGACGAAAGGGGCTAAGCTGTTCAGCGGTGATCGCGAAGTCGGCTGGATCAGCAGCGCCGTGCATGCGCCGTCACTAAACCGCATAATCGCATTGGGATTTCCGCTGCGCGATTTCAGCAATCCAGGGACGGCGTTGACCGTGGACATCGACGGGCAGCGCCACGACGCGACAGTCCAGCAACTGCCCTTCTATACCCGCCTGTAGTTACTTCTCAGGATTCCGCGCTGCCGCGACCGCGCTGGCGAAGGCCAGCAGGCTTGTGCGCTCGTCGTCATTGAGCGCCAGCAGGAGATGCGCTTCCTCGCCGTGCATGAGCCGCAAACTCAAGAACGGCTCTTCCTGCCGCTTCTCCTTATTTTCCCACACAGCGTCAACCACCTGCACCTTGTCCAGCTCGCCGACCGACACGATGTCATAGCGAAAGTAGGAATCCCCAATGACTATGTCGAAAATTACCTTGCCGTGTGTCAGGAGCAATACGTTGAGCCGTCCCTGCTCCTCATAGCCCTCCGGCAGAAACTTGTTCACATGCATCAGCGCCACTTTGCGATCACCCAGCGCGGCATGGATGTTCGCCTTCAGCGCATCGAAGTCGATCTGTAACGCCTGCTCGTCGGGGCCGGTGGCCTCTGCTGCTGCATCCCTGGCCCGTTCAAATACCTGTGCTGCGGTCAGTACTCCTGCCATACAAATCTCCTTTATGATTCAGAGCGGTGATGAAGCGGACGTACGGTACCCGACGGAGGTTCTCTATTGCAAGGGGTGGGTGCGGGCCATTATTGCGCCTTGAAGGTGCGCGTGAAGCGCGGCAGGCCGGTGTCGTCCACGATTTCCAATCGGAGCTCGCCCTTGTTCACCGTAACCAGGCCGAAGTTGTAGAAGCCCCCTTCGCTGTGGACGGTTGTCGGCTTGAAGGGAGGATTGGGCGGGATTGGTTTGCCGGTGATCGCGGAGAGCGGCCCGGCGATAAATTCGTGGAAATCGGGCGTGCCGTCGCCATTCGGATCGTAGACATTCACTTGCGTGTAATGAACATCCCCGGCCAGCCAGATCACGTTACGGACGCGGCCCTTGAGAATCGCGTTAACGATCGCGCGAAGCTCCGTCTGGAAGCCGGTGCCGTCCGCCGCGTGCGCCCAACTGTCGTTGCCCGGCATCTGCGCCGTGCCGCCCTTGGGATTGGACAGGGGCACGCTCGTGACGATGAACTTCCAGGTCGCGGTCGAACGGGTCAGGCCCTCCGTCAGCCATTCGCGCTGCGCCGATCCGAGCATGGTTTTCGTCGGACTATCCGGATCGGCATTCTTGTCTCGATACTGGCGGGTGTCGAGGATAAAAAATTCCGCATCGGCGCCCCGGCGGAATTTCCGGTACAAGCGCGTGGGGTCTTCCGGCGGCGTCCCGATGGGCCAGTATTCCAGAAACGCCTGGCGACCCGCCGGCATCAACGGATCGTACGGACCAGAAAAATTGTTCCGGACCTCATGATCATCCCAGATGGCATAGACCGGCACAGACGCCAGAAACCGCTGTGCGGCGGCAGAGCCACGTTGGTATCGGTGTTTGGCCCTGAACTGATCCAGCGTCGCCGCAGCAAATTCGCTCCCCGGCGCATTGGGCGGAGATGGACAGACGTCGTCGCCATAAATCGTATCGCCCAGCAGAATGGCGAAGTCCGGCTTGACCTGCAGCATCCGGTAGAAAATGGGATACCCGACCCATTCGTCACGGCATCGCTGTTGGCCGCCGAGATCGCCGCTCCAAAGAAAGGTCAGCGGCTGGGACTTGTCGTCGGCAGGCGGTGTCGTAAATGTGCCGCTCCCCGACTCCTCAACCACCTCGCGGGGAGACCGCTGGTCCGTCCGCCGGGCCCTGACCGCGTAGCGATAGCGGGTGGCCGGCTGCAGATTCTCCACAGCGACCGTGGCAGCGTAATCGTGATCCTGGGAGGTCGAGACGAAAGCCGCGCGGCTGAGATCCTTGTCTTGGCCGTCAGGCGCCCACTCGACCTCGACCTGCGCCGGACCCGAGGTGCGAAGCCAAATGCGTGCCGCGCGGCTCGTCGGATCCCCGCTTGCCACGCCATGCGGCAACGGCACGGTCGTGATCGCCACCCAATCGTCAGGGAACGGCTTTTCGGTGGGAACGGCCGACTGCCCGGTGCCTGTGCAGCCGGCCGACACCAAGAGGCACAGCATCACAAGAAACCGCCGGATCGTGTCGTCGCAACGTGATCGCACGTGCTCCACATACCGGAAGCCTATTCCCCTCGTCAAGCCATTAGCCCGCATTATTCGTGCCGGGTGAAGGCCGTTGCATTCCGTCAAAGGCCTCCGGCATACTTCCGTATAATCTCAGGAGAGAAAATGGGCGACACACAGCACTGCCTGGTTCCCAATTGCTCAAACAAGACCTACGCGCCGGCAGGAACCGGCGTGGCCTGCAAAGCGCATTTCCTGGATTTTCTGAAGTGGCGGCGGAAAAAGGGCGCTCAGATGTTTTCCAAATATGCCGCCATGACGATGCCGGAGCGGGACGTCGTAGCCACCGAGTGGGTCAAGAACGTCACAGTCGAATAGATCGATCCCTTTCTCCCGTTTCTTCCTTCTAAGAGCAATCCCCTCATCTTCGCTGCGCGCGTCCTTTTCACCCGCCCGCCCCGGCGCGCCAAGACGCGCCCTTTCCTCGGGCGAGCACCTTCCGAGCGTGAGCAGCCTGCAAGCACACGCCCTTACTTTTTCATCCATCTTCGAGCGGCGGCTCGGTCTGCCTTCGATTGCGCGCATCGAGCGAGCACCGTCTGCGTGTGCGCGCTCTGCGAGCACGGAAGGCAGACTGACCGCCACGCTCGCCCCCTCATCGTGCGCGCTCCGGGAGCAAGGGGGACGGGTAGCCTCGCCCCCTTACCTCATCACCGGAGAACCGTGGTGGTGGATGATCTTCCACTCCTCCCCCACGCGCTCATAGAGATTCGTCGCCAGCACCTGGCTGTTCTGCTTCTCATCCGCAGATGGGCTGGCCGTGATGTGTTCCGTGCAAATCACCCAGGCCAAGTCACCGGCCACCTGAATCTGAATCTCGGCCAGCTCGAACTGCATGGCGAAGGTGTTGTTGAAGATCAGCACCCAGGAGTCGCGTACCGCAGGCCAGCCGACCCGGAGCGCCCATCCAGGATGGATGCAGGTGACATACTCCTGGGGCGCCCAGATGCGGTCCATCTGCGCAATATCCAGGCTTTCAAACGCTTCGTAGAACGCCTGGTTGGCGCGAGTGACTTCCTCAATTCTCTCTTTAATCATATACAGGGCACTCGCCGCGTCCGCAGCATACGGGGCGCGCTGCGGCGCGAAGAGGCTATTGAATAGAGCACATTAACGCGGGAGTGCGGACCTTACCTGTCACTTCAGCAGGCGTCACTTGGGTTTCTCACCCTTCATGGCACCGACTTTCGCTTTGGCTTTGTCCTCCTGGGCCTTCTTCATCGCTTCTTTGGCTCTTTGCTCGTGTTCCTTCCTGGCTTTCTCCTTGTCGGGGTCAGACTTCTTCTTCTCGGCGAACACCGGCGTTGGGGCCAAGGAACCGGTCACAAACGCAGAGGCCGTGAGGATCGCAAACGCGATGGCAAGCAAGCGTTTCATAAGAGTCCTCCTTGATAACACATGACGGCGTTCCACGGTGTTATTGCCCAAACCACGATACGGACTTTTTAACCGATTCGCCCTGCTGTTTCAAGCTTTCCCCGCGTTGTCCGATACGGCCCAACGTGCTGATTGCCGGTTGACCAACCAGACCCCTGCCAGAATAAGTCCGATCCCAGCGACCTTCACACCATCAAGAGTCTCGCCAAGAATCAACACCGAGAGCAGCAACGCCGACACCGGGATCAGATTGATGAAAATTCCGGCGCGCGACGGCCCGACGCCTTTCACACCGTGCAGCCATGCCTGCTGTCCCAGCGCGGTCGGAACAATAATGAGGAACGCCACAGCCAGCCACGCGGAAGGGACGACCGAATCCATCCCTGCCGCCATCGCTTTCTGATCGGTCCAGAGCAACGGAATCTGCGGCAGAAGCGAGAACGCCAGCGTCGTCCAGTTCACGGTCAGCGGAGAAAATCGCTCCATAATATGGCGCCCACCGATAGAGTAGAGCGCCCAGCAGACCTGGGCGAGCACCACCAGGACGCCGCCCAGCCAGGGATTTGCGCCCGCCCCGCCGGCCTGTCCGGCGCCCGAGACCAACACCACTCCCGCAAAGGAAACCGTACAGCCGGCCACTACGACCCGAAAAGGCAGATCGCGAAGCAACAGCGACGACAGCAGTGCCGTGATCGCCGGCGCCGCACCGATGATGACGCCGCCAACCGCCGCCTCCACATAGCGAAGCCCGAAGAGCGTCAGCAGATGGTTGCCAAGGACGCCAAGACTCAGAGCCGCCAGGATCGCGAGGTCCTGCGCTGAAAATTTCGTGGTCGCCCCCTCCTGCCACCACCAGAGCGGAATCAGCAGCGCCAGGGCGCCCAGGCCTCGCAGGAGTGAGATTTCGATGACTGACAGAGAGCCCAGCGCCCATTTCTGCGCGACGATCGAACCGCCCCAGGCCACCGCGGCAAACGTCAGCGCGCCAAACGCCGCCATGTCGGACGATTTACTCACGCCGGCCGGCCTCTTTCGCTCGGCTTCACGACCAGCACGCCATCACGCACCGTCACCAGCACGGCGTCCACATTCGGATCGGTTGAAACCACCCGATTCAACTCCTGAATAGCCGCCGTGGATTGATCCGGCGGAGGTTGCTTCAGCACATCCCCGGACCAGAGCACATTATCGATCAGGATCACGCCGGACGCCGATACCAGTTCAAGCGCCCGCCGGTAGTAATTGACGTAATTTACCTTGTCCGCGTCGATGAAGATCAGATCGAACGGGCCGGTCAGGTCGCGCAGGGTCTCCAGCGCCGGCCCCATCCTGACTTCGATCTTGCCGCCCTGCGGACTCCTGGAAAAATATTGCCTGGCCAGCGCCGCCGGCTTCTCGTCAATCTCGCAGGTGATGATCCGGCCGGCCGCCGGCAACGCTTCCGCGAAGCACAAAGCACTGTAGCCAGTGAACATGCCGATTTCCAAGACGCGTGTCGCCCCCACCAGCCGCGCCATCATCTTGAGCAATGCCCCCTCGAGCGGTCCCACGACCATCTGCGAAAACTCCATCGTGCGGACAGTCTCTTCACGAAGCGCCTTGCACACGTCCGATTCGACCCAGGAATGGGCCGTGGCATAGACTTCGATCTCCGGCAGGACCAGCTTTTTCATCTGCCCTTCCTCCGCACCTTAATACCCCATTGCGGCATTCAACTTGGCCAGTACAGCCGGCGGCACGGTGAATTCGCTCTTCACTTCGATCCGATGCGGCACCAGCAAAGTCGTATGGAAAGAGATGTCGCGGATCGCCAGCTTGAAGTCCGGCTGCTCAGGCGTGCTCAACTCAACCGCTTCAACGGAATTCGTGATCGCGCTCGTGTCCTGCGGCGCATAGTTCGTCACCACGGCCTCCAGAATTCCTAGGACCTGCTCGTTAGTTTCGATGTCCTTGGCCGCCTCCTGGAGCAGGCCGACAACCTCCTGCGCCTCCTCGGACACGCTGAAATTCTCCACCCGCTCCTTGCGCCGCAGCGACATCAGATCGTTATCCAGATCCTTGCTGAAGGCGCCATAGGCGTAGCGAAAGAACTCGCAATGCAGGCCCTTGACGCCTTTATTGAACATCTGGAGTTCGCAGAGAAATGCCAACTGCTGAAGCTTCACGTCGTTCAGGAGGCCGTGGGGCTCGGCGAGATGCAGCAGCGAGACGAGCAAGGCACGATCGATCGTGATCTGATCCGGTTTGCGCATGGGTGGGGACTATAGTGGCCCTTTGAACGGGCGTCAATGCTGATATTTCCGTACTTGACGGACTTTCATAAATAGGTTTTTAATACCCGCATGCCGGTCCGGGCGCACATGACCAAGCTTCCCAAGGAGATCAGCGTCCTGAAGGACCATCTCGCCAAGCACCAACTCAAACTCACCCGGCAACGCGAATACATTCTCCATGCCTTTCTCCAAAATGAGCACATCACCGCCGAGCAGATGTACCGCCTCTTGGCCAAGAAAGACCCGCACATCGGGCTGGCGACCATTTACCGCACGCTGAATCTGTTCTGCGAAGCGGGCCTGGCACAGGCCCGCCACTTCGGCTCCCAGACGCAGTACGACAACGTTGCGCACAAGGGGCATCATGATCATTTAATCTGCACCGGCTGCGGGAAGATCGTGGAATTCGAGAACCAGGAGATCGAACGACTTCAAGAACAAGTGGCCTCCAGGCACGGATTCACCATCAAGACACACAAGCTCGAGCTGTACGGCCACTGCTCCCATTGCCGCCATTAATTGACGTCTCCCCCCTTTTTTTGGTATCTTCTTGAGACGATGAATCAATATCATTTTCATCAAATCGCGCTTCGATCCGTCCGGCTAGGCCTGCCCTGCCTCCTAGCCGCAATGATGCTAGTGACTGCCCTGCCGGCTGCGGCGGAACCCGATCGCCTGGTTGTGTACTCGGGCCGCGCCGAACGGCTGATCAAACCCCTCCTCGACTCATTCCAGGCCAAAACCGGCATTCAAGTCGACCTCCTCTCATCCGGAACGACGGAAGTGGTGAATCGGCTGCAAGCCGAGGGGTCTCGGACGCCGGCAGATCTGCTGATCACCAACGACGCCGGGAGCCTCGATCGCGCCCGCGAACTGGGACTGCTGAGCCCCTCGGCTGCTCCGAACAGTGTCGCAGCCATTCCTGCTCAATTCCGGGCTGCCGACAACAGTTGGATCGGCCTCTCCGGACGGTTCTGGATCGTGGTCTACAACACCACGCTGGTTAAACCGGCCGATCTGCGCTCGCTGCTGGATCTTGCCGAGCCCCGCTGGAAAGACAAAATCGCCATTCCCAACGCCGGCAGCGAATATCTCCAGGCCGGCGTCTCGGTCATCAAAGCCGTCTATGGCGACGACCGCACAAAACAATTCCTGGAGGGAATCAAAGCCAACGCTGGAACGCAGGTCTACGGGAAAAGCTCGCAGATTGTCGAAGCTGTCGCCAGGGGGCAGGCCGCTCTCGGCATAGTGAACCATTATTATGTGTACCGGCACCTGACAACTCACCCGGGGGCGCCGATCGCCGTCCTGATGCCGGACCAACACGAAGGTGGCATGGGCGCGATCATCAACGTCGCCGGGATCGGAGTCGTTGCCCACACCAAACGTACCGATGCCGCCAAGCGGCTGGTGGACTATTTGACGTCCGAAGAAGGGCAAAAACAGTTTGCCGATCTCAACAAGGAATACCCCCTCCGCCCCCGCGTCGCTGCCGACCCGGCACTGCCCCCTTATAAGACGACACGTGTTGCGCCGGTTCCCCTGACTCGGCTGGGTGAGCTTCGCGAGCCGGCCATGACGCTCATCGAACAAGCGGGCCTCCGGTAACTGCGATGAACCAGGCTGCAGCGATCAAGCCTGCACTCCCCGACTCCCTTTCTCTTGTCGCGCTGACGGTTGCAGGACTGCTCTGCCTTCCACTCGCGTATGTCACCTACATGGCCCTCACCGCCGATGCGGCGATCTGGGGGCGGCTCTGGACGACACGAATCCCGGAACTCCTGTTCAACACCACCGCTCTCGCGCTTGGCGTGGCAGCCGGCACGCTCCTGCTGGGTGTCTCCCTGGCCTGGCTGGTGGCGCGGCGTGATTTCCCAGGCCGACAGCTATGGGAATGGGCCTTGGTGCTGCCACTGGCGGTTCCCACCTACGTGCTGGCCTACATCTATAGCCATCTCCTTGGAGCCGGCGGTCCGATTGAGTCGGCCTGGCAGGTTCTGGCCGGTCCCGACAGCCATTTCCCATCGCCCCATAGCTATGCGGGCGCGGCGCTGGTGATGACGTTGGATACCTTTCCGTTCGTCTACCTGCTTGCCAGGGCTGCGTTTCTTAACCTGAACGTGTCATACGAAGAAGTCGCGCGGGCCTGTGGCGTTTCCCGCGCCGGTACCCTCTTCCGCGTCACGCTTCCTCTGATGCGCCCGGCGATCGTGGCCGGTTTGTCGCTGGTCGTCCTGTACGTGGTCTCGGATTTCGGCGCCGTGTCGTTGCTCCGGTACCAGACGCTCACCTATGCGGTCTATCAACAGATCACCGGCCGGTATGACCCGACCGCCGCCAGCATCCTGAGCCTGCTCCTCGTGATCGTCGCGTTGATCTTCCTGATCACCGAGCGATGGTTCCGACAGCAGAGCCGATTTTTTCAAACGACGGGCCGCTACCGGGCGCCGGCCCGGCGGCAGTGCAGCCCGCTCGGCGCAACGCTTGCCAACATATATGCAACCGGCGTGTTTGCCGCCTCGTTCGGCATACCGACGCTGTTGCTGGTTCAGTGGAGTGTTTCGGCAGTATCGTCGGGCGCCGTGGACGCCCGCTTTTTCGGATTCGTCTGGAACAGCGCGTTTCTGTCCGGGCTCGCCGCGACCTGCGCCGTGTTAATCGGCCTGCCCCTCGCCTATCTCGCCAGCCGCCGTCCGTCACGGCTGAATCTTCTGTGCCTGCAGGCCGCCTATGCCGGCTACGTCCTGCCGGGACCGGTCGGCGCCCTGGCGTTGCTGGTGATTTTTTCTCATCTCGCGCCATTCTGGTACGGAACAGCGGCTGTATTGGTCATCGCATACGTCGTGCATTTTTTACCGGCCGGTCTGCAATCCATGGAGCCGGCCCTGCAGCAGGTCACACCCAACCTGGAGGAAGCGTCGCGCAGCCTCGGGTTCGGCACGGCGGCAACGCTCCGCCGCGTGACGCTGCCGCTCGTGCGAAGCGGCTTCATCGCGGCGTGGGTGCTGATGTTCCTGCAGAGCATGAAGGAATTGCCGGCCACCCTGCTGCTCCGACCGGTCGGCTTCGATACGCTGGCCGTCCGCGTATGGCTTGAGGCCAGCGAGGAATACTACCAATTGGCCGCGCCGTCTGCGCTCTTGATCGTCATCATGACCATCCCGGCGATTCTGTTGTTGCTCTCGAAGGATTGGCGAGCTGCCTAAGCAATACGATGTTTCATTCCGAACCCATGCCTTCCATCGAGCAAAATCATCGGCCCGGCAATCCGCCGCCACGCGACCAGCATCGCCCGACGGTGCTGGAACTTCGCAGTGTCTCGTGCGCCTATGGCTCGGATCGGCCGGCGATCACCGACATTTCCTTCGCCGCGCTGGAAGGCGAAATCATATGCTTGTTGGGTCCTTCAGGGTGCGGGAAAACCACGACACTCCGCGCTATCGCGGGCTTTGAGCCTGTGGCTGGCGGCGAGATCCGCCTCGAAAGCCGGTTGGTGTCGTCGCCGGGCCATCTCATTCCGACTGAACAGCGGCGCATTGGTATGGTCTTCCAGGAATATGCCCTCTTCCCCCACTTGCGCGTGCAGGACAACGTGGCGTTCGGACTCCAGCATCTTTCCGCCGGCGAACGGGCAACGCAGGTGCGCCTGATGCTGGAGATGGTCGGTTTGACTGACCTCGCTGCACGCTATCCCCATGAGCTGTCCGGCGGCCAGCAGCAGCGTGTCGCACTGGCTCGAGCACTGGTGCAGAAACCGGTCGTTCTCTTGCTTGACGAGCCTTTCAGTAATTTGGACCCGGATATGACCGGCAAGATGCGGGAAGACCTCCACGACCTGTTGCGGCGGACCAAAACCACCGCTATTCTCGTCACCCACGACCACGACGAAGCCTTTGCCATGGCCGACCGGATTGCTGTGCTGAACAACGGGCGGCTCGAGCAGCTCGACACGCCGGAAGCGGTTTACCACACGCCGTCCACGCCGTTCGTGGCGGATTTCGTCGGCCAAGCGGACTTCATTCCAGGAACGATCAAGAACGGGACGGTTCAAACCGAGATCGGAGAATTTCCCAACCAGCCCGGCTACCGGGGAGGCGCCCAGGTCGTGGTGATGATCCGTCCGGACGACGTCCATATCGTACCCCTCGCACAGAGCACCACACACATACTGGCCCGCCAATTCCACGGTTCGGAAAACCTCTACACGGTCGGCCTTCCCTCCGGGCGGGTCGTGCACAGCAGTGAGCCTTCGACAACCGTCTATCCGGTCGGCACGCCCGTGGAATTACAGGTCAATGCCACCCATACCGTGCTGTTCGAACAGAACCAGCTCGCGCCGTCCTGACACGCCCTCTCGTTTCAGAACGGGACTCCGATTGACAGATTTCGCGGTGTTCTGGCATCGATATACGATATGATTACGGCGCCTGACCCAGGACATAGGAACGAGAGAAGACCATGGATGCCCTAAAAGAAGTCGTAGATTACGGTGTGATCGGGTTGTTGCTGGCCCTCAGCATCTGGTCCGTCGCCGTCGCCGTCGAGCGGTGGCTGTTTTATCGCCGCGTGGACGTTCGCCAGTTTCCAAGCCAGCAGGAGTTTGAGATCGCGCTGACCAAACGGCTGGTGGTCATCGGCACCGTGGCGGCCAATGCCCCCTACATTGGGCTGCTCGGCACCGTACTGGGCATTATGCTGACATTCCACACGATGGGCACCTCGGGCACCATTGCCGTCAGCACGATCATGATCGGCCTCAGCCTGGCCCTGAAAGCCACGGCGATGGGCCTGCTGGTCGCCATCCCCTGCGTGGTCATGAACAACGTGCTGCGCCGCCGCGTGGCAGAGCTGATCGCGCACTACAAGGTCCAACATGGATCGTGAACTCAATCAGATCAACGTCATCCCGCTCGTGGATGTGATGCTGGTGCTGCTGGTCATCGTCCTGACCACGGCAACATTCATCACGACAGGGCAGATTCCGGTGGACCTGGCCAAGGCCAAGGAAGCCGGAGACCGACGTGACGTGCCTCTGGTCATCACCTTGACGGCCGACGGACGCCTTTTTTTAAATGACCAGCCCGTCACCAGGGACACGCTGAAAAGCGTGATGAGCCCCCATCCCAGAGAATCCCTCGTCGTGGTGCGCGCAGACCGGGTGACCCTCTTGGAGCGGTTCGTTGAAATCGTGGACGAGGTGCGGGGGCTCGGATTCAAGCAAGTCAGCCTGGAAGTGGTGAAACTGTGACGGCTATTTTACAGCGCCCATTTCAATTTTCGAGTTCCTATGCCCTCAGTTGGGCATTCTCTCTGCTGTTCCACAGCTTGGCTGTGGGATCCGCTGTCATAGTGATGACGGATCTCCGTCTGGCCCCCCAGCCGGAACCTTTCAAATGGGATGTCTCGGTCGTTCAGTCGTCGCTGCAGTCGGTTAAACAGTCTGCGCCGTCGCAACCTCATACATCTCCCGCGCCGCAAGTCGAACCGGAGCCGGTCGCTCAAGCGGTGCCGCAGGAGGTGCGGACTGTGACCCCGATCATTCAGGCCGCCCCCCAGCCAATCCGCTCGGAACCTCAAGTCATTGCGCGCACGGCACAGCCCATCGAGACACCCCCTCCGGCAGCCAGGG
>JBGPNZ010000036.1:0-13359 GCA_041487795.1 Nitrospiraceae bacterium | reverse complement strand
GGGCGCACGCCGCGGTCTAATCCGGCAACGTATACCGGCCTCTTCACCTTCATCCGCGACCTCTTTGCCCAACTGCCGGAGTCGCGCGTGCGCGGCTACAAGCCGGGCCGGTACAGTTTCAATGTGAAGGGCGGGCGGTGCGAGGCCTGCGAAGGCGGCGGGCTGATCAAGATCGAAATGCATTTCCTGCCGGACGTCTACGTGACCTGCGAGGTCTGCAAAGGTCAGCGGTATAACCGCGAGACGCTCGAAGTGAAGTACCGGGACCGCAGCATTGCCGATGTGTTGAACATGACGGTGGACGAGGCCCTGGAATTTTTCCAGCCCATTCCACTGCTCAAAGCCAAGCTGCAGACACTGCACGATGTCGGCCTGCACTACATCAGGCTGGGTCAGTCGGCGACGACGCTCTCGGGCGGCGAAGCCCAGCGGGTGAAACTCTCGCGCGAGTTGTCGAAGCGCGCCACCGGGCGCACGCTGTATATCCTGGATGAGCCGACGACGGGACTCCACTTCGCCGACATCCAGCGTCTGCTCGACGTGCTGAATCGTTTGGTGGAGGCGGGCAACACGGTGGTGGTGATCGAGCACAATCTGGACGTGATCCGCAACGCCGACTGGATCATTGACCTGGGGCCAGAGGGAGGCGATCGGGGCGGCGAGATCGTGGCGGAAGGCGCGCCGCATGAGCTGGCGAAGATTAAGCGCTCGTACACGGGGCAGGTGTTGAAGGAGGCGGGCGTGGGCTGACTGTCCTTTGTGCTCGCAGAGCGCGATGAAGGGGAAGGCGTAGCGGCTCGGTCTGCCTTCCGTGCTCGCGGAACGCGCACACTCGGAAGGTGCTCGTTCGACGCGCGCAGTCGAAGGCAGACCGATCCTCCGCCGCAAGGGAAGGGTGGACGCGGCTGATGGCGCTAATGGCCCTCAGCCGCTCTCAGGATGGATGCAGGAATGGTGATTGTGGTCACCAGTGATCGTAGAGGTACAGCAGATCGACCGTCAGGCGGGCGCCGAACGTCGGACCGTAATCTTTCTGGTTGATGAGATCGTTCCACGTCTCAAAACTTGCCGCCGCATAGCGCAGCGCCACCGAAACGAACCGTTCTTCCAGCGCATCCCCTCTGTGATCCACGAAAAGTCCTGAGTCCACGGTGAAGGCCAGCTCGATTTCCCAGGGCGTCTGGTCGCACTGGCACGACCGGTAATTGCCGATTCCGATGGATCCCTGGAACAGGTAATTTTGCGGTGCCACCTCGCGGAAGGCGGCGCCGCTGAAGGGCCGGCCATAGCGGGCCAGGGCCGACAAGCGGACGTAGTCTGAGGCCTGATCCAGAAAGGCCGGCGCCGAACCGAAGCCGGCCCGCGAGGCATCGGCCAGCGACATCCGCCGGACTCCAAGTTGAACGTACGGTTCGTAGTAGAGGGAGCCGGCCGCCAGGCCGACCCCGGCGAATCCGTCCTCGTGATCGCCGAACAGCCCCGTCCATTTAGTGAGCGTTCCGTTGAACATGAAATCCGTCTCCTTGCGTTTGGCCCCGACCGGCACTGGCGTGAGCCCGCGAAATTTGTGCACGACGTCGTTCTGGAGAAAGCGGCTGAATCCGTCGCGCGTTTCGCCGGCGCCCACCGTGAGGTTGGTATTCCAGCCTTTGTAGCGCTCCAACCGCTCCGTCCAGCTCAGGGACCAGAAATTGAAGCCCATGGTTTCCCGTATGTTGTTGTAGCGGTTGCCTGTGCCGTCGAACTCAGTAAACCGGTCAGTGACGAATCCCGCCGTGAGGGTGCGGTCCTTGTCGGGATAGGCGATGGCGCCCCAGTGGACGCTCTGGGCCGTGGTTTCCGCCAGGGCCGGGCCGCACAAGATCAGACTCATCGGGAGAACCATCAGGAGTACAGTGAAGGGCGGCCTACGCATAATCGAGGATCGTGCCCCAGCCAGGAATCGGAAGCAAGAATTTCACGATTGCGTGAGTGAGCGATCCGCTCACCGAAAAATTCGAGACCCTTTCCCTCAAGCCCACCAAGGCCAACATCTCCATGAAGTTGGTTGCGCTGGCCTGAGTGCCGGTTTAAGAGCTACAATTCGTGAAGGTGTCAGGCAGGCTTTGCAGTCAGCGCCTTTCTGAGCTCTGCAACGGTCTTGGGGGCGAGGCCGGCTTCTCTCAACTGCTTGTCCGTGGCTGCGGCGATCTTGTCGAGGCTGCCGAATGTCCGGAGCAACGTGTTCCGCCTGATCTCGCCGACGCCGATAATCTGATCGAGCTTCGACGACACCAGTGCCTTACCGCGCAGCTTGCGGTGATACGTGATGGCAAAGCGGTGGGCTTCGTCCCGAATGCGCTGGAGCAGATGCGTGGCAGGCGACGTCGGTTTGAGGATGATCGGGTTTTTTCGCCCGGGCAGGAAGATCCGCTCCTCTTTCTCGCCTTTGGCCTTGGCCAGGCCGATGATGGGCAGTCCGGTGTGTCCCGCGTCCTTGAGTCCATCCATGGCGGCGGCTAACTGGCCGAGCCCGCCGTCGATCAGGACAAGATCGGGGAGAGGCAGATTTTCAGTCTCGCCGTAACGCCGCGCGACTGCCTCCTTCATGCTGGCAAAGTCGTTCGCCCCGGTCACAGTCTTGATGCGGAACTTGCGGTAGTCCGATTTCTTGGCCTGTCCCTCTTCCCACACGACGAAGGAGGCGACGGATTCGCTTCCCATCGTATTGGAAATGTCGAAGCCTTCGATGCGGCGGGGGATTTTTTCCAGGCGGAGGAGTCGCTTGAGTTCTTCTACGGCTTGGCGGCCTGTCTCTTCGTTTCTCAGATGATCCGTCAGGGCGGCGGCGGCGTTTTCTTCCGCCAGCAGGACCAATTGATGCTTGACCCCTCGTTCCGGGGCGATGACTCGCACCGCAGCGCCCCTTTTCTCGGACAGCCAGGCTTCGATCAGGGTCGCGTCGGCCAGCGGGATGGGAACCAGCAGTTCCCTGGGCGGAAGCCCGTCCTTATTATAGAACTGTTCAACGGTGCACCGGACGAGCTCTTCGTCGGACGTCTCGGATGCTTCCGGCCAGAAGAAATCCTTGCGGCCGATCAGGAGGCCGCCACGCACGAACAGGATCTGAAGGTCTACGGCCGTTCCCTGGCGGGCCAGACCGAACACGTCCTGGTCGGTTGCCGTGGTCTGCGCGATCCGCTGTTTTTCCAGCGTGCGCTCGATGCTTACGATCCGATCGCGCAGTCGCGCCGCTTCCTCGAAGGCCTGGCGGTCGGCGGCGATGTGCATCTGCTCGCGTAGCCCGTCGAGCAGCTCCGTGTCCCGCCCTTCCAGAAACTGCCGCACGTGCGTGACGATCTGGTGGTAATCTTCGCGGCTCTGGTTGCCGATGCAGGGGGCCATGCAGCGCTTGATCTCGAACTCGATGCAGGCCCGCTCGGCCGTGCCGTCGATCTCGATTTCGCAGGTGGCGAGGGGGAAGACCTTGCGGATCACTTTGATCGTGCTCTTGAGCGCGCCGGCGTCCGTGTAAGGGCCGTAGTACAGCGCGCCGTCTTTCTGGACCTTCCGGACGACCGTCAGGCGTGGAAAGTTCTCTCGAACGGGCAGGCGCAGGTAGGGATACTGCTTGTCGTCGCGGAGGATGATGTTGAACTTCGGCCGGTATCGCTTGATGAGGTTGCTTTCCAAAATGAGCGCTTCGAGCTCGGAGCGGGTGACGATGGTTTCCAAATCCTCGACCTGGCTCAGCAGCAGCCTGGTCTTGGGCGTCTGGTCGCCGCCTTTTTGGAAGTAGGACCGGACGCGATGTGCCAACACGGCGGCCTTGCCGACGTACAGGATGTCGCCCGCGGCGTTCTTCATCAAATAAACACCGGGCTGTTCGGGCAAGTGGTCGAGCTTGGATTGTAATTCCGTCGCTGTTGATAGGGATGTGCCCATGAGGGGATTGTACGGCTGGTTTACGGAGTGGGCAATAGGCGATGGGCAAGCCGAGGCTCTTCCTATCGCCTATAGCCGATTACCCATTGCCTCGTTAGACGATCGCGGTACCCGGAGGGCGCTCAATCAACTCCACTTCGTAGCCGTCCGGGGCGTCAATGAAGATGAACCGGCTGCCTGAGGAACTTCTCGTCGGACCGTCTGTGATTGTGATGCCCTTGGCGTTGAGCGTTTCGATCGTCTGGTCGAGATTATCCACTTCAAAGGCAAGATGGACCAGGTCTTCCTGGACTTTGACCGGCCCGCTGGGCGGAAAGCTGCACAGTTCGATCAATTCCTCGCTGTTGGGCACCTTGAGAAACGCCAGGTGCGAGCCGCGTGGAGAAGTCTTGCGCTCCATGACCTCCAGGCCCAGCACGTCCGTATAGAAGTTGATCGTCTGATCCATGTCGCTGACCCGCATCCTGGTATGGAGGAGTTTCTTGACACGCATCGTGATCCTCTATGTACTCTTGGTGGGACCGACGGTTTTCCGCAGTAACATCTCTGCTGAACCGGGGATCAGAAAATTCGGCATCGGGCCGATCTCCTGATAGCCGTTCTTTTGATAGAACTTTCTGGCTTCGGCATTGAAATCGGACACGCAGGCGAACAAATTCTTTGTGCGTGCGAAGACCATGCTTTCAATGTGCTTTAGCAGAGCGCTGCCCAGCCCTTTGCTGCGGGCTGACGGTGCGATAACCAGGAGTTCCAAATAATCACCCATCAGAAACTTCGGCCGCAGCAGCGCGAAACCTGCCGCGGTGGCGCCTGATTCAATGACGAATCCCTCTCGCCCTGCCGGCAGCGGATCGAAGAGCTTCTTCCAATCCGCATCGGTGTACCCCAGTTTCTTCCATGGTTCGGAAGAAGCCAGCATCGTCACGATGGCGGCACGGTCCTCCGGCCTGTACGATCTGATGGTGTCGCTCATGGCTTTGCTTGGGGCATGCACGCGAGCATCTCGGTCACAGTGACCGGCTTGAGCCCCTGTTTTGGAAAGAACTCCTGCGAAAGCGTTTCCACAACCTCGCGGGTATGCTTCCCTTTGCCGTTCGCGTGAAACACGATCATGCCACCTCCACGAGTGGATGCCGTCAGGTGCGTCAGTATCTTTTCTGCCGGGAGTGACGGATCGGGATCGCCCGACACGACGTTCCAGAGGATGAACTGCAGGCCAAGCTTCTTGACCACCTCGAGCGTCAAGTCGTTGAACTCGCCGTAGGGCGGTCGGAACAACGGCGCGCGAACGCCATAGCGGGCTTTCAACAGATCCACGGCGCCGATGATTTCCGCCCGCTGAGCTTCTTCATCCAGCGTCGCCAGATGGGCATGGACCTGGCCGTGCGAACCCACTTCAAAGAAGGGTACCGACAACAGCTTCTTCATTTCAGGATCGTGTTTGTCGATCCAGCGGCCGGAGGCGAAGAAGGTGGCGGGGATCCTGTGCTCGATCAGGTAGTCGATGAGTTCGGCGTCGTAGCCGGTTCCCTGCCGTACGGGGCAGAGATCGAACGTCAAGGCCACGGCCTGGCAGCTCGGCGCGCCGCCCCGAATGACTTGTGCAGGGCTGCTCTCTACGGCGATGAGGATTGCACACAGGCCAAGTCCTGCTGTCATGAAAGCAACACAGGATGCGCACATAGGACCAGTATACCTATGCAGAAAGTAAAAAGTGAAAAGTTAAAAGTAAAAAGTGCAGGACCGGCAGGAATCTAAAACTTTTACCTTTTTACTTGTGACTTTTGCCTTGCTCCACCTGCAGCCGGTGGACGACGGCCGCGCCGTAGAGAAAGAGCGAAGCCGAATAGTAGACCCACAGCAGGAACATCACGACGACCAGCAGCGACCCGAACATCCGATCATAGTACACAGCCAGGTCCTGGACGTAGGTGCTGAAGAAATGCTTGGCAATCTCCCACAGCAGCGCCAGCACAAGCCCACCCCCTGCGGCCTGTTCCCACGTCGGGCGATTTTTCGGCAGGTAGCGGTAGATGCACGTCACGGTCACGAGAATGAACGCAAACGGCAGAACGTAGCCCAGGAGGAACTGATTGGCGGCGATGGCCATGACGTCGATGCCTCCCATCCGAGGCGCGTACGAGACGATCACATCCGAGACCTGGGTGACCACATACGACACGATCATCAGCGCCTGTACGAAGCCCAGCAGCGCGATGGAGATCAGGGTCGAGATGAACGCATTTCTCGTGCGCACTGTCTCGAACACCACGTTGATGGCATAGTCCACTTCATAGAAGACCAGCCCGCTGAACCAGAGGAAGGCGAGCAGTCCGACCCAGCCCACGATCTCCTCACCCGCCACGCGTCGAACGTCTTCGGCCAGCGTGGCGCCCACCCCCGGCATGAATCCGTGGAAAAAGTTGATCAGAAACTGGAACCAGATGACGTCCCGATTGACGAAGAAACTGACGGCGTAGAGGAGCAGGCAAATCATCGGGAAGAGTGACAGGAGGGTGAAGAACGACAGGGAGGCGGCGAGGCTGAGACAGCCCAGGTGCCGAAAGTCGGCGAACGCACCGAACAGCGCCCGGACGAACGTCACGACGGTGGTCCAGAATTCCTTCATGGGATGTCCTGTCGGCGTCATCCGCAACAGCGGCACGCGGCGGTCAGGCCTATTTGAGCACCAGCACTGCCTGGGTGGCGAACGACACGAGAGGGTTGGGATAGAGGCCGAAGACCAGCACGCCGGCGAATGCGCAGGCCAGCGCGACTGCCAGAACCGGCGAGGTCACGAGCCGGGGCTCGACGCCAGCGGCTTCCGGCTCACGCATGTACATGACCATCACGACGCGCAGGTAGTAATAGGCCGAGACGGCGGCGAACAGCACGCCTACGACCGCGAGCCAGGCCAGATCGGCTTTCACTGCCGCCATGAAGAGATAGAACTTGCCGATGAATCCGGCGGTCGGCGGGATGCCGGCCAGGGACGTCATGAAAGCCAGCATCAGGAAGGCGGCCACCGGCTGCCGTTTGGCCAGCCCCGCATAGTCTTCGATCTCGTCGCCTTCGACGCCGCCTTTCCGGAGCATCGCAATCACGGCGAAGGCGCCGAGGGTCATGAAGGCGTACACGACGAGATACAGCATGACGCTGGAGAGGCCGAACGCCTGCGCGCTCCGGTCCGCCGACGCGTAGCCCGCGACCACGGCGCCGATGAGCGCGTAGCCGGCGTTCGCGATGCTCGAGTAGGCGAGCATCCGCTTGATGTTGGTCTGCACGATGGCGACGACGTTGCCAAGGGCCAGCGTGGCAAGGCAGAGGATCAGGAACAACGTGTACCAGTTGGCCTTCAATCCGCCCAGGCCCTCCAGGAACACGCGCAGGAACGCGGCGAAGCTGGCGGCCTTCGAGGCGACGGCCATGAAGGCCGTCACCGATGTCGGGGAGCCTTCGTACACGTCCGGCGTCCACATGTGGAACGGCACGGCGGCGATTTTGAACCCGAAGCCCACTGTCAGCAGGATCATGGCGAGGGCCAGAATCGGATCATCCAGGCCGCGGGCTGTGACGGCCACGGCGATGGCCGAGAGACGGGTGCTGCCGGACGCGCCGTAGAGCAGAGAGATGCCGTAGAGCAGCATGCCGGACGAGAAGGAGCCGAGGACGAAATATTTTGCCGCGGCTTCGAGCGAGCGGGCCTCGAACCGCTTGAAACCGGCCAGCACGTAGAGCGACAGCGACATCAGCTCCATGCCGAGGTAGATCGTGAGCAGGTCGGCGGCCGAAACCATGACCATCATGCCGGCCAGCGAGAGCAGGATGAAGCCGTAGTATTCGCCCAGGTTGATCCGCTCGGCTTTCAAATAGGCGAGGGACAATAGAATGGTAAAGCCGGTGACGCCGTAGAGCAGCAGCTTCCAGAAGCCGGCGAAGGGATCGAGAATGACCAGATCGCTGAAGGCCGAGACCGATGTGCCCATCCGCGAGACGGTGAGGTGTGCGCAGGCGGCCAGCGCGGCCACGCTCAGCCAGGCCAGCCAGTCCTTGCGCGACGGGGGTGTGAGCGGGTCCAAGGCCAGCACGAGGCAGGCCGCGCCGATCACGATCAGCTCGGGGAGGATGGCGACGAGGTCGGAAAGAGGCAGCGTCATTTGTTGTTCGCTCTCGGCGAGACTTGCGGGACGAGCGCGACTGGCGAGACTTGCCCGTCTCGCGCTTCACGCCTTTCGCGCGTTTCTCGCGCGTTGCGCCGCGCGACTTCAAGCTCTTCCGTATCCACATGCTCGATGAGAGCGTTCACGCTCGCGTGCATCTTCGTGAGCAGCGGGTTCGGGAAAAATCCGATCCAGAACACCAAGACGACCAGCGGCGCCATTGTGACCATCTCGCGCAGGTTGAGATCATGGAGATGCGAGGTGTGCGCCGCGTTCGGCACGCCGAAGACCACGCGCTGCACCATCCACAGTAAATACACGGCGGCCAGGATGACCCCCAGCGAGGCGATCACCGCGATCGGCTTGCTCCAGAAGAACGTGCCGACGAGGACGAGAAACTCGCCGACGAAACTGTTCGTGCCGGGCAGTCCAAGAGACGAGAGCGTGAAGATGACAAGCACCGTCGCGTAGCGCGGCATCGGGCTGGCGAGGCCCACATTGTCGGTGATCATGCGGCTATGCGTGCGCTCATAAATCGCGCCGACGCAGAGGAACAGCGCGCCGGTCGTGATGCCGTGGTTCACCATCTGCAGAATGGCCCCTTCGATGCCCTGCGCGTTGAGCACGAAGATCCCGAGCGTGACGAAGCCCATGTGGCTCACGCTGGAATAGGCGATGAGTTTTTTGAGATCGGCCTGCGCCAGCGCCATGTACGCACCATAAATGATGGCGATCAGCGAGAGCGTCACCATGATCGGCGTGAAGGTGGCGGTGGCGTCCGGCAGCATCGGCAGCGAGAACCGCAGGAAGCCGTAGGCGCCCATCTTGAGCAGCACGCTGGCCAGGAGCACGCTGCCTGCCGTCGGCGCCTCGACGTGGGCATCCGGCAGCCAGGTGTGGAACGGCCACATCGGCACCTTGACGGCGAAGGCGGCGAAGAAGGCCCAGAACAGCCAGTTCTGCAGGGCCGGCGCGTATTCGACCCGGCTCAGCAAGAGAATGTCGAATGTCTGCCCGCCCTGGAAGAACAGGACGAGAATCGCGACCAGCAGCAGGACGCTGCCGACGAGGGTATAGAGAAAGAACTTCACCGCGGCGTACAAGCGGTTCGGCCCGCCCCAGACCCCGATGAGCAGATACATCGGGATCAGCATCGCTTCCCAGAAAATATAGAACAGCACGAAGTCCAGCGCGACGAAGACCCCCAGCATGGCGGTCTCCATGATCAGGAGGACGGCCATGAATTCCTTGACGCGGGTCTCGATGGCGCGCCAGGAGCAGAGGACGCAGAACGGCGTGAGGAACGCCGTCAGCAGCAGCAGCGGCAGGCTGATGCCGTCCACGCCGACGCTGTAAGTGATCGGAGGCGATATCATCCACGCGACGTGCTCGACAAACTGCATGCGGGGCGTGGCGGAGTCGAAGAGAGACCAGAGCGGCAGCGACAGGACGAGATCGAAGATCGACACCGCCAGCGCGATCCACCGGATCGTGTGGTGGGCCGTCTTGTTGACAAGCATCAACAACAGCGCGCCGGCCAGCGGCAGGAACACGATGGTCGTGAGCCAGGGGAAGCCGCCGGTCTGGAGGATGACGTCACTCATAATTCAGTCCGAAAGTCGTAATGTCGTAAAGTCGAAAGTCTTCGGACTTGATGACTTTCAGACTTTTCGACTTGATAGACATTGTTAGAACAACAGGTACACGCCTAAAATCACCACCGCGCCGAGCGTCATGCCGAGTGCGTAGTGTTGCGTCTGCCCGCTTTGGAACAGCCGCATCAACCAGCCCGACCAGGCGACGGCGCGGGCCACGCCGTTCACGGCGCCGTCGATGACCGCCACGTCCACCCGCCGCCACAACTGATCGGCTAGCGCGAAGGTCGGACGGACCACCGTGCGGTCGTACGCCTCGTCCACAAACCATTTGTTCAGGGACAGGCGATAGAGCCGCTGCCACTGCTGCGCGAAACGATCCGGAAGGCCCGGCGCTTTGACATACACATAGTAGGCGGCGGCGATGCCGGTGAGTCCCATGAGCGTCGCCACGATCATGATGACGGTGGAAGCCGGCCCGTGGTGCGCCGCGCCTGATGCGTGCGCTGCCGGGCCGGGCAGCGCCGGCGCGAGAAATTCGAAAATGCCGAAATAGCCGGCAGCCACCGACAGCATTGCCAGCACGATCAGCGGGACGGTGACCGTCGGAGAGGGCTCATGAATGTCGTGCGCGCCGCCGTGCCCCTGTCCATGGCTGTGCCCGTGAGTCCCGCCGCGATAGGTCCCCCAGAACGTCACGAACACGAGACGGAAACTATAAAATGCCGTCATGAGCGCGGTCAGCAGGCCGAACACCGTGAGGAGTTGTCCCAGCGATCCGGACGACCAGGCGGAGACGAGCAGTTCGTCTTTGCTGAAGAACCCGGCGGTCAGCGGGAAGCCGGCCAGCGCCAGCGAGCCGATGACGAAGGTCCAGTAGGTGACGGGCAGTTTGTCCTTGAGGCCGCCCATGTGGCGCATGTCCTGCTCGTGGTGCAGCGCGATGATCACCGAGCCGCAACCGAGGAACAGCAGCGCCTTGAACGCGCCGTGCGTCAGGAGGTGATAGATCCCGGCCGCGTAGGCGCCCAGACCGCAGGCCATCATCATGTAGCCGAGCTGGCTGACGGTCGAGTAGGCGACGACGCGCTTGATGTCGGTCTGCGTCAGCGCGATCGTGGCCCCCAGCACCATCGTCAAGGCACCGGTGACGGCCACGACGTCCATGGCCATCGGCGACAGGTTGTAGAGCGGATGCAGCCGCGCGACCAAGAACACGCCGGCGGTCACCATCGTGGCCGCGTGGATCAGCGCCGAGATCGGCGTCGGGCCTTCCATCGCGTCCGGCAGCCAGACGTGCAGCGGCACCTGCGCCGACTTGCCGACCGCGCCGGTGAACAGCAGCAGGCACATCAGCGTCAGCGTCGAGACTTCCCACGTTCCGCCGAAGGGGCGCAGGAGGTTCATCGTTTCGCCGGCGAAGTCGGCGGCCTGCGCGAAAACGTGTCGGTATTCCAGCGAGCCGAAGCTGTACCAGACGAGCAGCAGGCCGAGCATGAATCCGAAATCGCCGACGCGGTTGACGACGAAGGCCTTGGTCGCCGCGGCGCAGGCCGACGGCCGTTCGTACCAGTGGCCGATGAGCAGATAGGAGCAGAGGCCGACGGCTTCCCAGAAGACGAACAACTGCAGGAAATTATCCGCCATCACCAGCATCAGCATGGAGAAGGTGAAGAGCGCGATGTAAGCGAAGAACCGCGCGTAACCCTTCTCGCCGTGCATATAACCGATCGTGTAGATGTGGACAAGCGAGCTGACGGTGGTGACGAGAATCAGCATCGCGACGGTGAGGCGGTCGATCGAAATGCCGAGGCTGATGCGCAGGTCGCCGGACGTGAGCCAGGTATAGAGCGGCATCGTGGTCTGGTGCCCGCCCGCCACTTGCAGAAACGCCAGCACAGACAGGATGAGCGACACCACCACGGCCGGCACGGCGACCAGATGCGCCTTGTCCTTGATCCAGTGGCCGAACAGGCCGAGGATCAAAAACGCGGCGAAGGGGAGGAGCGGAATCAGAACATATTCCATATTCCTACCACCTGCGAACAAGCAGCTGCGGCAATGTAAGCGATCCCATGACTGTAAGCACGGCAATCCAGTGACCGAACAGGACGATCAGAAGCGCGGCGAAGAGGAGCAAGGGAATCAGCGTATATTCCATGCCGTTACCACTTCATCAGCTGGAACTCGTCCACGTTGATGCTCGACTTGCTGCGGTAGAGGGCAATGATGATCGCCAATCCAACCGCCACTTCTGCGGCGGCCACCGTCAATGCAAAGAACACGAAGACCTGCCCCGCGACGTTGTGAAAATGGTTCGAGAAGGCGACGAAGTTGATGTTGGTTGCGTTCAGCATCAGCTCGATCGAGAGCAGGATGATAATGATGTTGCGGCGGATCAAAACCCCCACCACGCCGGTGATGAACACGACCGCACTCAGGGCGACATAATAGGAGATCGGAACCATTCTCTATTCCTCGAAGGAGCGCTTCACGAGATACGCTTCACGTTCCACGATCAAAGATGTCCCGCTTGGCGAGCACGATCGCGCCGATCATGGCCACCAGCAGGATCAGCGAGGCCACTTCGAAAGGAAACACATAGGTCGAATAGAGCACCTCGCCGATCGCCTCCGTATTGCCGATCGCCGCGGCGGGTGGAGCCGCGGCCAGAGGCACGGCCGGCGTGCCGGCGTCGCCGTGTTGCTGCAGCAGGAGCAATACCACCTCGGTCAGGATCGTCACACCCAGCAACGCGCCGACGGGGAACTGCGCATGGTAGCGGTCTTCGTGCTTCAGGTTCAGGAGCATGACGACGAAGAGGTACAGCACGAGAATCGCGCCGGCATAGACGATGATCTGGACGGCGGCGACGAATTCCGCGTGGAGCGTGACGTACAGCCCGGCCACGTGGAAAAACATGATCAGGAGCGAGAGCGCGCTGTAGACGGGGTTGCGCAGCGCCACCACTAGGATGGATGTCAGGACAATGATGCCGGCGAAATAAAAGAAGAAGAGCTGGGCCACGGCGTCAGCTCGGGTTGCTCATGAATGCTGTTGCGAGGCAGCGGAGACCGAAGGCCGCCGTGGCTCCTCGCAAGCAAGGACGACGCAGGCGTACTCCAGGTACGTCGAGGAGGCCGAGCGAGAAGAGCCGCGCCGGGCGAGAGGATCTGTTGCCGCAGTAGGTGTTCATGAGCAATCCGAGCTGTTAGTCTTCCTTCTGTGGCAAGTTCTTGAACGCGACGTTGAAAAAAGCGACGTTGGGATGCTGAAACTCCAGACGCTTCTCGCGCACCGGATAGGAGCGGTCGCCGATCGCGAGCAGTTGCTGCTTGTTCAAGAGCAAGTGCCGCTTATCGTACACGGCCCACTCGTATTCGCGAGTCATGCCGAGCGCGTCCACCGGGCAAGCGTCCACGCAGAGGCCGCAGAAGAGACAGCGGGTCATGTCCATGTAGTATTCCTTGGCGTACCGCTTCATCGGCTCGCCTTCGACTTCGGCGCTGATGACCGTGATGACGCGGGACGGGCACGCCGCCTCGCAGAGGTCGCAGCCGACGCATTTCTCGGTCCCGTCGTCATACTTGAGCAGGGCGATCATCCCGCGGTAGGTGCCGGGCAGGTCCCGCTTTTCGTGCGGGTATTGCAGGGTGATGGCCTTGCGGTTGCGGAGAATG
>JBGPNZ010000035.1:0-13612 GCA_041487795.1 Nitrospiraceae bacterium | reverse complement strand
TCCTGGCCGTCGAGAATGGCCCTCTCACCATGGGTTCCGTGAAGGAACTCGAGATCAAGAGCATGGAGAACATCCTCGACATGTTGACGGAGGAGGACGACGGGATCACGCCGCCGCCTGTCCGGGAGGCGACCCGATGACGCTTCCCTACGAAGAGCACACGGCCATCGTGTACACGGAGCTCTTCTTGCTCAAGCTGATCAGCTCCAAGAAGTCGCCTGGAGTCCCGCTTCCGATCAGGGAGGAAGCCCGAAGGCTGCTCAGGCATTACCCGTCAAAGACAAGGATCAAGACCCTGTTCGACGCTGAAGCAGAGATCCGGAAGATCGCCCAGAAGCTCGACACGGTCGCCACAAAAAGAAAGGAGAAAATCTGATGAAACAGATCATCGAATTCGACGCGGCTCCGAGGTGTCCCAAGTGCGACAACGACTGCACCGACAAGGATCACGGCGTGCCGATCGACGTCAAGTACTGCGCGATCCTTGCGTCGGTGAAAGCCTGCGAGAACTGGAGAGGCCAGCACAAGGGCGATCACCTTCACATCATCTGCGGACGGTGCAACTACGTCTGGATCATGATGACGTACCAGGATCACACGGTCGACAGCCACGAGGAGCGGGCGAACCCCAACAAGGACTTCTCGGACTCCTGCATCATGTGCGACGAGAAGCGGCTGGAGATGGCCTATTGCAGCAAGTCGGGGAACCTTCCCCAGTGCATCGAGACGCCGTTGCCCAAGGAGCATCTCCACATGAACTGCAAGCTCTGCGGCGCGAAGTACATGACCAAGACCAAGGAGGACAGCGACGCGGATCTCGACCAGGAGTTCGGCGAGTTCGGAGGAGAGCTGTCCGAAGGCGAGGGCACGGTCGAGAATGGGCGGACGGTGACCGTCGTCGGCGAGGATGAGGAGGAAGAGTCTCCCAGAGGAGTCCCGCGGTAGGGCTATCTAAACACGTAAGGAGAGATCGACATGCTTCATAGATGTCCCGGATGTAACGGACAGATCCAGTGCCAGGCGACGCCGCCGTCGGAGTCGAGCGTCTTCTACACGAGGGTCTGGGGCCGCGTGACGTTCATGTTCCTGAGCCTTCTGGTCTTCTTCATCACCTTGAGCGTCATCTCTAAGCAGTATGGACTGGTCAGGATGGACAGGATCCTGACCAACCCGAGCGTGCGGTACGACGAGTCGAAGAGCAGCGCAGGCGACGTGGCCGACACTGAAAAGCTCACCAAGGAGCCTGCGCACGGCTCGTCCGTGGATATCGAGCTCCAGCGGCTCAAGGAGAATGCTTCCGATGATCGGAGGCTCCTCCAGAGCATCAACCACTATCTCGGGCTGCTCAAGAAGGAGCGGGAGGAGATGATGGAGGCTGCCAAGGCGAAGACACCCTGTCAACCCTTGAAGTAGCTCCATGAAGCTGCCATGCGATCTGATCGTCTTCGACCTGGAGACCAACGGAGAGGACATCCCTGAGCAGCGGATCACCCAGATCGGGGCGGTCAGGCTGGAACCCGAAAACCTCAATGAGGTTTCTTCCTTCTCCGCGCACGCGGACGGCCGCCCGCTGCATCCACGGTCGATCGAGATCACCGGAATCACGGAGGAGTTCTGCGCGAAGCAGCCTCTCTTTCCCGTTATCGGAGCGATGTACGACAAGTGGGTCTGGGGAGGTGGTTATCTGTACATGATGGCCGCCTGGGGAACCTACTTCGACATCTCCGGCCTCCGGCACGAGTACAGGCGTGCCGGAATGAAGTATCCCTTCATGGGAAAGGCCCTCTGTATCAAGAGTACACTATTCGACTTCTTCTGGAACCTCGACGTCCCGATCAGCAAATGTTCCGTGGAGAAGGCGCTTGCGATGTTGGGGCTTACCTTCGACGGTAAGCAGCATGATGGTCTCGCTGATGCGAGAAACACGGCGCGGATCTACCGCGTCATTTCAGGCAAGGAACCTCCCGGGCCTGGCGCCCGGATCGAGGTCAGGCGTTGGTACGACAAACTCATTGGAAAGGACAAGAAGATGGCGACCGTGATCAAGGCAGCTTCGGTCATCCGCGTGAGGTACGATGCGGCCGTTTCCAAGATCCACGTCGAGGTCTCCGATACCAAGCGGATCGGCGCGAGCGAGAACGGCCTGCACGTGATGCTCTACAAGGCCGGCGAGCTCTCGATCTCGAGAGCCGCGATCGACCAGCTCGTCCGCTGCGGCGAACAGCAAGGCGCCGCCCTGACCTTCTGCCAGGACGACTGCATCCTCTGGAGGAAGGACTTCGCCGGTAGGAGCGAGTTCGACGTCGAGCTCAAGGACGTCTCTGTCCACGGGTCGGCCAAGCGCTGGCTCAAGAAGCTGTCGACCATCGAGGAATAAGTTCTCCTCTTCTCTGAAACAACCATAGAAAGGACAAGCCGTGAAACGTATCCTGGCATCAGCTCTTCTCGTCTCCCTCCAGTGCTGCGCGCTGAGCGCGACCAGCCTGCGAGCGGCCGACGAGCACGCGACCGACGCGGTCACCATCGGGAATAACACCTTTGCCCTCGAGGCCTGGAAGAAGCTTCCGAAGGAAGGGAACCTCATCTGGAGCCCCTTCAACTTCCGCATGGCCATGACGGTCTGCTACTACGGCGCGCGGAACAGCACCGCCTGCGAGTTCGAGACGGCGCTGTCCATTGACAAGCAGGTGAAGGCGATGGACTACGCGAAGATCGCTCTCAAGGCTCTGACCACCAAGGACGATCAGATCAAAGTGGCCAACGGGTTCTGGGTCGACGACTCCGTCAAGGTGAACGACTTTTACAAGGCCTTCCTGAGCGGCCTGGGAGCCAAGTGCGAGACCGTTCCCTTCTCGAAGGAGTCCGAGAAGATCCGCGAGGACATCAACAGCTGGGTCAGCGAGAAGACCAAGGAGAAGATCAAGGAGCTTCTCAACAAGGGAACCATCGGCCCGGACACCCAGTGCGTGATCGCTTCGACCATCTACTTCAAGGCCGACTGGGAGAAGCCCTTCAATAAGGAGCTCTCCAAAAATGCCATGTTCGTGGTAACACGAGCTGGCAACGATCATGTCGTGGGAGACGTCTCGGTGCCGTTCATGGAAGTCCATGGTAACTTCCAGTACTTCGAGACGGATGACGCCCAAGTGGTCGAACTTCCCTACAAGGGAAAGGAGACTTCGATGGTGATCATCCTTCCGAAAGACAAGTGGGCGCCGCTCAACGTCGAACTCCTCGACAAGCTCGGACTCACGAAGGCCATGACGGGGCAGTACAAGACCGATGGCCCGAGCATGAAGAACACCAACCTGATGATCGCGCTTCCCAAGTGGAAGGCCTCGTGCGAGGTGAAGGGAACCAAGCTCATGAAGGACATGGGCGTCCTGACCGCCTTCACCGACCAGGCCCAGTTCACGGGAGCCTTCGGGAAGGACTCGAGGATCTGCCTGTCGGAGGTCATCCACAAGGCGGTGATCGAAGTGGACGAGAAGGGCACTGAAGCGGCGGCGGGCACGGGCGGCGTCATGAGATCGACGGCCATCATCGAGAAGCCCAAGGCCTTCAAGGCCGACCATCCTTTCATGTACCTCATCCGGCATGAGCAGACGGGCGCAGTCCTTTTCATGGGCCGCGTGGAGAACCCTAAGGAGAACTAGGACACCATGAGCACTCCCGCCTCAGCGGAGAAGCTGCTCCCTGTCATTCGGGAGGCCAGGAAGGCGATCGCCGACCTGGCCTCCCAGAACGGGAGCGTCTCCAAGAAGTACGATGACTACAAAGCGTGGTCGGAGTTCTTCGACAAGCAACTTGAAGGAGCAAGGAAGAAAGCCGGGTCTCTCGGCGACTACTTTCTCCTCAAGGAATGGAAGGAACTTGGTGAAGCGCATAGTCAGCTCTGCCAGGACATCCATAAGCTGGCGGGTTCGCCCAAGCTCTATTCGTGGAACTTGGTCAAGGACTGGAATGCCTGGGAAAGGTACAAGATAGGCATCACCTTTGCCCATCCCGTCGCACCCGCGAACTTTGAAGAGCATAACCACGGCGAAGAGCCCAAGGAATTCCCCTGTATTATTCGAAGCACGCTGGAAGGGGATGAATTCGGAACATGGTGGTACCACGCGATCCTCAGCCAGAGGGAAGCCAAGGAACTGTTCGAGGGTTTCCAATGACGGATGAAGACTTCTATCACGAATGTGCCTTACGTGCGATGGAGATGTTGCTCAGCAAGGTTCCTGTCCCGTCCCTCCCTGGCGGCAACCAGGATCACTTTGCGCGTCAGCAGTTCGTCCGTGGGCTCGCGCGAGATGCCTTTGAGATCGCTCTCTCGATGCTTGGTGAGAAGCGATCGTACCCGACACCGGCGCCGGCGCAAACAAACCAAGGGTATCCAACCTACCCTGGGACTCCTACGCCTCTAACCGGGCTCGGAGAACTCGGAGAAGTTGTTAGGATGGCCGACGTCCAGGCGGGCCCGATGGTAACCCCAGGCTAAGGAGGAATCATGCCACGGATCGTTTGTATTTCCGACACTCATGAGAAGCACGACCAGCTGATCGTACCACCTGGGGACATCCTGATCCATGCCGGAGACTTCACTTACGTGGGAGACCCTCTCCCGATCCACAAGTTCGGGAAATGGCTCAAGTCTCTTCCCCACAAGGACAAGATCGTGATCGCTGGCAATCATGACCGATCGTTCGAGTACCTCCCTGAGTACGCGGAAGGGATCCTGAGAGACGCGGCCGACAAGTCTGTCCACTACCTCATGGATAGCGAGATCACCGTCCAGGGGCTCCGCATTTACGGGAGCCCCTGGACGCCGGAGTTCTGCGACTGGGCTTTCAATGTGCCCCGCGGAGCACTCTGGAAGAAGTGGGCGAAGATCCCCGATGGGCTCGACATCCTGGTCACTCATGGGCCTCCCTCTGGGGATCTGGGTGGTGTCCTTCCACAGGAGAAGGAAGAAGTCGGTGATCCCGAGCTCCTTGAACGGATCCAGCAGGTGAAGCCTCGACTCCACATCTGCGGCCACGTCCATTCGGGATACGGGCTCAGAGAGAGGTTCGGTATCAGGTTCGCGAATGCCGCCGTCCTTGACGAGAACTACGAGCTTGCCCACAAGCCGATCGTCATTGACCTTTAGTCCAAAGAAGGAGACTTATGAAAGGCATCCTGAATAAAGTCCTGGAGCGGGTGAGCGCCGTATGCGGCGTCTACACTTACGAGCAGTACCAGCGTGACCTCGCGGACGAGAAGATTACCTTCAATACGATCTGGGAGCGCTGCGGTGGGAAGATCCCTAGGAAGGCTCCTCCGGCCAGCTTCACCAAGCCGACCTTTGAATACCCGAATGCTCCGCATCAGGGCGACAAGGCAAGCTTCCCGGATGGCTTCGAAGGGACGATCAAGACGAAGCACGAGTGGATCCTGAACTTCCGTGTCCAGAGTGGGATCTACGTCTGGGGGCACAAGGTGGGTGACATGAACTGCCTTGACCTCGACAGCAAGGAGTACTACACGAAGCTCCTGGCCGGCACCTGGCCGCGAGCATCTTTCAAGGGCCCCTTCCGTGTCGGGCTCCCCATGCGGTCAACGATGGGCGGTAATATCGCCATCGTGACGCAGGTTGGAACGATCACCATGGATGTGCGGTACCCGCAAAAAGGCGTAGGAACCACGTGCGGGCATGAGCTGATGAATCCCACGCTCTGCGAGCTTGCGCTCCCCAGGAAAGGGGAAGTCTGGGAGTGGAAAAAGTGCTACCACAATCACCAGCCTGGCATTTTCTCGCTCGACCACGACTGGCGCGGAAGTGATGTAGAAGTCCTGTGCGGATGTTTAATGCCAAGTAACTTTGGCAAAGGCGCCCTTGGGCTCGCCTTGATGAATGTGCTGTCATGGCTATAAAGCGTCGCTATGCTCTGGGAGAAAAAGCGGTCTCACTAGCATCTGAATTTGGGGTCTCCCGATCTACGCTAAGTTTGATCGTCAATTCAAAGCACTGGAGCCATGTAGATGGCCCTACTAGGCCGCGTTATATGGTCGTGGTGAAATCATTAGGTCTAAAGAGAGTATTCCGGGGACGCATAGTCGCTGATAGATTCTGCCATTCTGTCAGCAAGAGAACCGGCATAGCTCACAGCGTCATAAGCCTATGACGCAGCCATGCTCTTTTTAACAACAAATAAGGAGCAATCATGGAACCCGCATCCGAGAAAATGGGCTGGCCGCAGGGCTTCGTTCTCTACAATGAGAAAGACCTGATGGCCCGCCAGATCATCGTGAGCGTTTTCACCAACAAACTCCAGAGCGCGCTCACCGAGCTCAACCGTGCCGTCCGCTTCGTCCAGATCGAAACGCCCATGCTGACCTACAAGGAAGCCCTGAAGGGCCACGAGGCCATTGGCTTCGATCTGGTGAAAGCCGGTTTCGCCAAGCACGGCGCCAGTGAGATGTACCTTCGTCCCGAGACCACGTTCGGGACTTACGCCGCCTTCCGGACGCTCTACCCTGAAGAACAGAAGCGGAAGAAGGAGATGCCGCTTTGCCTCTGGCAGTACGGCAAGAGCTTCCGGGACGAGCAGTCCAGACCCTTCAGCGAGCTTCGCTTCAAGGAGTTCTACCAGCTCGAATACCAGCTCTTCTTCGCTCCGGACAGCAAGGCGGACTACTTCGGTACGGCGCTCTCTGCGGCCGGAGGAGCCGTCAAGTCGATCCTCGGCCTGGAGTCGGCTATGTATGTCCCTGTCAAAGCCGACCAGCTCGCCCACTATAGCACCCGGACGACCGATCTCTACATGCCCTTCCTGAACGAGAAGGACAACATCGAGATGGCAGCGGTCAGCGAGCGAAGCGACTTCGAAGGCGCCAAGGTGGTCGAAGTCTCGGTCGGCCTCGATCGTCTGACCGCACATCAAGTTATCTTGTAGCATTCATCTCGCCCGGCTCGAGTACAGGAAAGGTCTGTTCATGAAGCACGAATGCCCGCGGTGCAGAAACAAGTTCCCTTGCGTGAGAGCGGTTCCAAAGATCGCCATTGAGCCGTACGTGGTCGTTGAAACCCGTAACGGAGCTCCGTATCGCGCCATGAGCGCACCGGACGAAGAGTCGGCCATGGACATAGCGAAGATGATCGTCCAGTCGATCGGGTTCTCGGTCAGCTTCGACAGCGGCACTAGCGATTCGGTTTCCGTCTTCGACCTTACCGAGCAGCCGGCCGCTAACCTCATCGACTTAAACATGCTCGAAGACTGGATCACCGAGTACGACCTCATGACCGAGGCCGAAGCTGAGGGCGTGAACGAGGAGCTCCAGAGAGCAGGGCTCGCCGATACCGAGGAAGACCACACGCATGATTACCATCCTGGAGCGGCGGCGAGCAGCAGCCACCCCACGCGAAACGGTCTCAGGGTCATTCCCGAGAGCGAGGTCTTCGGAACCTCTGAAGAGGAAACTCCCGTAGGCGAGGACATCGTTCGCAAGACCGAAAAGGAAGACGCCGAGGAAGACCGCACGGTCAGGATCGTGCGCGTCGAGGGAGAGGAGCTGGAAGTGGAGGACAAAGACAACGATGACTAAGCCTGCTACGAACATCTGGTACAAGTACGTCACGGTCTGGTCGAATGGCCTCAGGACGCGCGTCTACCCGGCCATTTCCCTCGGCTATGCCATGCGCGAGGCGCAAGGCATCATCCAGGCCGAAGGCTTCTCGTTCTATCACGAGATCATGGTATGTCCCCTTGATCTTCTTGAGGATAGCGGCGAGTGCCACAATTTCCTCAGGCGGGAGGACATCTTCAAGTGGTACCGTGAGACGCGCCCCTGGGTGAAAGACAACTTCGGTGCCACCTATACCCCGCCGAAAGACCTGCATAGGGAGCACAGGGGCCTTTCGCCGCATCCCTATCCTCCGTTCACCCCCGGCCCGACATCTGAAGATCCTCACCGGCTTCCTCTCATCATCGATACTTCTGTCGTCCAGAAGATCCTGGAAGACGACGAGAAGAAGCAACGGGATCTCAACAAGTTCCTGGACTATGGGATCGAGACCTGGAACATCAAGGTGTCGCGGGAAGATGAGATGGAAGAGAAGGTGATGGAGCCCTAAGCCGAGCCTTCTCTTCTGTTTCTCTTTCTTGCGATAAGGTAGGCCGTGAGGGCCACTCCGATCGCCAGCCCTCCGATCGTGAGAGCCCACTGGATGGCCGAGATCTCTTCCTGGTCAAAGTCCTGATCCTCTTCCGCAAGAAGGACAGGAGAACCAGGAGCCTCGGGCATATCAGGCTCTTGCTCCTCAGGAGGAATCACGGGCGTGACGTACTTCCCAGGAGCTCCAGGGAGCGCGTTGGCCATCTTGGCCAGAGCATCCGCCTGGTCACCCACCGCCATCTTGGCAAAAGCGTCCCTGGTCACGCCCATCTTGACCATGGCCGGCGTGTGCTGGTCGTAGATCGCTACATTGAGAAGACGGATCCGCTCATCGAGCGGCCTGGACTGGAAGTCCGCGCGGGAGATGTTATAGGACTTTTGGAAATAGGCCGCCCCCTTGTCGTAAGCGTCCATGGTCGCCTTGTCGGCCGATGCATCCGACTGGGCGATTTCGACGTTCGCCTTGGCCTCTTCATCCTTGGTGAGCTTCTTGATCTTCGCCTTGGCCTTTTTCGCCTCCGCCAGCTTGTAGGCGGCAGCCGCAATCGTGATGGCCATCGCAATGGCAACGCCAAGGCCGGGGACGACGAAATTCAGGGCTTCAGCGGCAATGGCAAGCCAGGGAGCCGCTTTGATGAGTTTCGGAAGGACTTTCTTCCTGAATTGCTTCATGACCCTCTTCTGATGGGCGTAGACCTTCGACATCAGAGGATCCATCTTGATGAGCTTGACGAAGGGTGCGTTTATCTTCGCGATGAGCTTTCGGAAGGAGAATCCGAGATCACCCATCTGGGCGAATTCGCCCGAGTAGATTCTGTCGATCTCTTCGAGTGGCGTATCTTCACGAACAATCATGTACCCCGGCCTTTTTCGGGCGGTCTCTAAGCCGTCGGCGTCGGTGTAGGCGCTTTCTTCGGCATCAATGCGACGATCATCAACCCAAGGAAGAGAGCGCCGCCGCCGACCATGGCGATGATCGCCGTAGTGGAAATTTCGTTGGAGGAAGCCGCTGCATAAGCCCCCTGAGGCTGGTAGCCCGGAGGATACTGAGGCTGCGCATACTGCTGCTGCATCAATGCCGCATCCTGCTGACCTTGCTGCCGCATCGTACGTATAGCGGATCTCGTATCGATCTTCGTCTTATAGATGTCCATGGCACTCTTGGCCACATCGGGGAGTGCCTTTGCGAAGCCCGTAGCGATCTGCGTGAAGAAGCCGGGAGTCGCGGCTGCGGGAGCTTCGGCTCCAACTGACCCGATCGGGACACTTTCGTGAACGATCATCCTAGTTCCTCAGGAGGCTGATCATGATCCCAAGAACAGCGACTCCCGCAAGAGCGCTCCCGCCGATGATGAGAATCTTGTTCCAGTCCGTCCCGCTGCCACCAGCGACGGCCACGATGTTTCCTCCCCTCTGCTGATGGTATCCCTGAGGCGCCATTTGAGGCATCATCCCAGGAGCCATGGGCCCAGGGCCGGGCCCCTGTACGGGCTGCTGCATGGCAAGCTGCTTGTCGAACATTGCAGCCGCCTGAGCAGCATCCGCGCTGGCCTGCTTAGCTGCCGCTTTCTGCGCCTTTTTCGCCTGATTGATCTGAACCGCCATCCCGGCACCTTGGGCAGCCGCCGAGATGACCGCCGCGGCAATGGCTTCCCACTGCCCGACATCATCAAGCGAGACGTTATCGGAAACGACCATTGCTATGCTTTGGCACCAGGAGCCGCCGGCTTCTTCCTGAAGACGTAGTACATGGTGGCTCCGAGGGCCAGAAGACCAACCGCACCGAGGCTGACTCCGAGCCAGGGAAACGGCTTCTCGCCGCCTCCAGCCGCGAAGACGCCCTTCGGGCCGCCCGCAGCGCCAGGCATCGCCACAGGGCCTGCGCCAGGCATCCCAGGAGCCGCGCCGGGAGGCATCATCATGGGTGCCCCGTCAACGATGTCACCGGGAAGTCCGGGAGGAGGCGGCGGGGGCGTAGGAGGAGCCGCAGGAGCCGGCGCAACAGGGCCAGACTTCCTCCCCTTCCCGAGATACCCGAAGCCCTGGATGGTGTCAGACGGGAACGTCACCGTGGGCACGCCATTAGTCGGTGCCGAGATGAACGCCTGGCCGTACGCCTTCACGGTCGCGGGATCGCCCGCCCGATGTCCGTACTTGGCGCGCGCCTGGGGAGGCCAGTAGGCCTCTTCCTGCTGGAATGCCGTCTTCCTGTGAACCTTGCGATGGGGCTTCACGTTCACGCCCAGCTTCACCTGCTTGACGTTGGGCCCCTTGCGTCGGCCAAGATCCTCGATGTCATTGAATCCGATGTTGTCGGAAATGATCATTCTGACCCTCTTAGGAGGTTACTTTTTCTTCTTCTTGGCCACGAATTTGTAGTAAGCGAACGCGCCGATGCCGAGAACGGCGGTGCCACCCAGAACCCACATCCAGGGGAATTCGCCGCCCTGTCCAGCAGCAAAGACCTGAGCGGGCTGAGGCTGAGGAGGAGCCATCTGCTGGGTGCCCTTCTTGCCTTTAGCGGCGCCAGAAGGCGGAGCCTTCTTGGGGCCCTCTTCATCGAACTCATCGGTTCCGTCATCCGTGCCATCATCGGGGCCTTCATCGCCCGTGTCTTCCTCACCGGGCTCGACTTCTTCGGGCCCACCGCCGCCTCCGCCGCCGGGAGCGCCCGGCCCTTCCTCTTCACCAGGGGGAGGAGCTTCAGGCTGCCCGTAGTCGGCACCCCCGCCTCCTCCGCCCCCGCCGCCATAGCTCGTAGGAGCGCCGCCAGGAGGAGTATAGCCAGTAGAGGCGGTTTGAGGCGGAGTGTAAGGAACAGGAGGGGGAGGAGGCGCGCCAGGAGCCGCTGCCGCAGCAGGAGGAGTCACCTGGATGCCCGTGGCCCCGCCCGCCGCCGCGTCGTTGGCAGCAGCCGTGGCCGTCACCTGATCAGGGTAGGACTCGCTGAAGGGCTGTCCATCAGCATCCATTCCACTGACAGTCCAAGTATTGGGAGAAGCAGCCGTCGCGCCGTAGGCAGGAACACCAGCCTTCTTCTTTTTCTTTCCCTTGGCCATGCGCGTGATCGCCTTGTGGAGAGGCGACTTGGAAAGAAGCCTGTGGATCGGGCTGATCTTCCTGAGCTTGCTCAGGATGCCTTTTCCGAGATCATTGATGTCGGCCACGTCTCCGACGCCAATGTCATCGTAGACTCTCATAATGCGTCCTCTATGACCTTACTCATTATATCAGCGCGACCCTGATTTTTTCCATGGCGATCTTCGTCCTGCCCCTCTGGTACCTGGCCCCAAGCTGGGCGGTCACAAAGAAGAGTTCCTTGGAAAGAGCGGAGGCCGTGTTCTCGTCATACTCGCCGCTGTCGAGTCTCCTCTTGAACTTCGAGATGATCCCATTCAGAACCGCCCTGGCCGAATGCGGAACGTCCGATCCGGAGGCAGCCAGTTCGACAAAGGCCAGAAGTGCGCCGATGTCGTCTTTGATCCCATCCTTCCATTTGGCCTCGTCCTGGCTCCGGTGGATGCTCAGTCCGAAGTCGATGAGAACCACGCCGCTGGGCGTGAGAAGGATGTTTCTGGAAGCCACGTCCCGATGAGCGATCCCTTCGCGATGCATGATGGAAAGGATCGTCCCCGCCGCAACCGCTGTGGAGAGGATCTCCCGGGCTTCCAACCCCTTGTTGGCCAGGATCTTCATCATGGCCTCGCCCTGCACGTCCTCCTGAACAAAGTAGTCAGGGCCGACTTCGATCAGGCGCGGAGCGAAGGGAAACTTCTGGAGTTTTCCGAGAATGACGATCTCATGCTTGAGAGCATCAAAGGCGTCCCGGGTCGTGACGGCTCCAGGCATCGGAACCGCATGCTTGATGATGATGGGAGTCTTCCCGTAGACCGCGGAGTAGACTTCACCGTAGCTCCCACGTCCGATCATCCGAAGACGCTTGAACTTGATCTTCGCATCCTTCCAGGGCGTATGAGAGACCCTGACCCTGGGCAGCGCCATCCTCATCCGAGGCAGCGCCTGGGCCATGGACACGGACGCGATGCTAGTCAACATTAGTCAGCAGTCAGATACAGGGCTCCCAAGATCACGACGGCCGCGATGCCGCCATAGATCAAGCCAGGCGGGATTTCGCTGGTCGAGACAGCGACCGCCGGGCCATGGGCGCAAGAAATTTTGACTTTTGAATCGTCGCTGAAATCAAGATTGATCTTGCTCGTCTGCATGAAGAGATCACCCAGCAGAACCTTGATGCTGGGAATTCCAAGATTCCCCACCGTGACGTCCATGCTCCCGCGGATGGTGCATTCGGGAACCTCGGCGACGCCGATCTGGTCAAGCTTCGTCTTCCAGCCGATCTGAGGTTCACCGCCGATACCGTAGTATTGAGCACCCTGCTGAAGCTGGAGCCCGAGAGTGTTCACGACACTCTGGTCGAGGTAGGCGAACCCGTGCGCGCCGGTATCGAGAATTCCGGGAACTCGAACGACACGCCCATTGCTCGCCAGATCGACTTGGACGTTGATCAGGCTCATATGGGCGGGCCTCTAGAAGACGCTTGACAGGTCTCCGCCGAGTCCCTTCATCTCCATGTCCTTCGCGGTGAGAGGCTTGGGCTGATGGTGCTGATGCGGCCTCTTCTCGATCCACTTCACCGTGTAGCCTTCGGCGATCCGCTTGATCCTGCCATGGATCTTCGCCACGGGCTTCCCGTCCTTGTCCATGATGAAAGCGGCCCCAAGACCCATGATTCCTTCGTCTGCGCCGAGCATATGATTTTCCTCCTACGAGCGCTTCTCTTCTTTCAATTCCCGAAGTCCGGAAAGACCACGTTCGAGGGCAACCGAAATGGCGATCAGGTCATAGGCACGGAGCCCTTCCAGAATCGTGGAAAGCTCCATGGACGCCATCTCGCCCTCGGGCGAGGACTCCCCGTAGTCGAACTTCACCAAAGCGCACTGGATCGCCCGCTGGCCCGTCCAGGAGGCCTTGGGCACGCATTCCTTGATCTCCTTCAGATACTTCTGCTTGCCCAGGCTGGCCCAGAAGTAGTCCGTCGTCGTCGGCCGTTTGGGGAGCCTGCTCATCTCTCCCAGCAGCTGATAAGTCTCGTCGGAGATCGCTTTCGAGTCCATGGCTATCTTCTGCCAATCCCTATGGCGGCACCACCAAGACCCAGAGCGGCCAGCCCCAGAATCGCGGCACTGCCATATGAAAGCACTCCATTCACGTAGCCCCAGCCCTTCCAGAAGCCCTTCTCCTTCGGGGCCGTCCTGAAGAAGTAAACCCCACCGACGATAGCGATCGCGCCATAGAAGAGAGCCAGTCCCGAGAGGGCGCCCAGACTCCCCTCGATAGGGCGCGCCGAGGCGGTGGGAGACGGCTCCTGGCCCAGGCCAGAATACCGACCCACGAGACTAACGGGGTTCGTCGTCTCGATCACATCTTGCACCTTGATCACCGG
>JBGPNZ010000034.1:0-13736 GCA_041487795.1 Nitrospiraceae bacterium | reverse complement strand
GGCAGCAGGAGCATCATCGGCACGACCGCGAGGTCCTGAAAAATCAGGATGCCGACCGTGGCGCGACCGTGCAGCGAATCGCTTTCTCCCCGCTCCGCCAGGGCCTTCAGCACGATGGCAGTGCTGCTGAGCGACAGCAGGCAGCCCCAGAACAAGGCCTGCTGGAACGATAGGCCCGCAGCGATGCCCACGACCGTGGTCAGGAGCAGCGTGCCGACGACTTGCAGCGGCCCGCCGATCAGCAGCAGGCGGCGCGCCGCGGCCAAATGGGCGAGTGAAAACTCTATGCCGATCGTGAACAGCAGCAGCACGACGCCGATCTCGGCCATGACCTTGACCTGTTCTATATCCGAGACGAGATTAAGTCCGTGCGGGCCGATCAGCGCCCCGGCAGCGAGAAACCCGGCGATGGGGGGGAGACGGAACTTGTGAAACACGAACACGATCCCGATGGAGATCGCAAAGATCACGAGCAGATCGGTCAGGATCTTGATGTCAGTCACGCTCCCCTCCGGTGGCAGTGGATTGACTGTAGCTCGGAAGCCAAGGCGAGACCGTAGGGCTCGATAAGTATCCCGGCAGCCAGAAACCCGGCAATCGGGGGCAGACGGAATTTATGGAAGACGAACACGATCCCGATGGAGATCGCAGAGATCACCAGGAGATCGGTCATAATCTTGATGTCGGTCACAGCATCCTCTCCGCTTGCGGGGGACTATACACTATCTCCTTGTTCATCCGAAATTCCCCGTGCTACCTTCGGCGCCATGCCGCTCCGCGCGATCATCTTCGACTTCAACGGCGTGGCTACGACCTATCCAGCAGCGGCCTGAAGGAAGCGCACATGGTGTGCCCCAGCCTGAAGGCTGTCACGTTCGCCGAGATCGAGAAATTGTTTCGGGAGTAACGGCTAGATTTTGTAAAAGGCTCGGTACCACTCGACGAAGCGTCGGATGCCTTCTTCGAGCGGCGTGTCAGGTTTGAATCCGACGTCGCCGACCAGATCCTGCACATCGGCATAGGTCGCGGGGACGTCCCCGGCCTGCATCGGCAGAAAATTTTTCTTCGCGGTTTTCCCAAGCGCCTTCTCTAGCATTTCAATGAAGCGGAGCAGCTCCACCGGCTGGTGGTTGCCAATGTTGTAGAGCCGGTAGGGCGCCGAGCTCGTTGCGGAATTGGGCGCTTCGCCGGACCAGGCCGGGTCAGGCGCCGCCGGCCGGTCCAGCGCCCGCACGACGCCTTCAACAATATCGTCGACGTACGTGAAGTCCCGTTGCATCCGGCCGTGGTTGTAGACGTCGATCGGCTTGCCGGCCAGAATCGCCTTCGTAAAGAGAAACAGCGCCATGTCGGGCCGGCCCCACGGCCCGTACACGGTGAAAAACCGCAGGCCGGTGCAGGGAATGCCGTAGAGATGGGCGTAGGTGTGGGCCATCAGCTCGTTGGCCTTCTTCGTCGCCGCATAGAGCGACACCGGATGGTCCACGTTGTCGTGCACGGAGAACGGCATCCGGGTGTTCCCGCCGTACACCGAACTGGACGAGGCGTACACCAGATGTTCGACTTTCGCGCGCCGGCAACCTTCCAGGATGTTCAGGAATCCGACGACGTTGCCGTCGGTGTAGGCATGGGGGTTGACCAGGGAGTAGCGCACGCCCGCCTGCGCCGCCAGGTGCACGACGCGGCGAAACTTGCGCCGGGCAAAGAGCGCCGCCATCCCTTTGCGATTGACCAGATCCAGTTTTTTGAACTGAAATTTCTTGAACGGTTTGAGTTGCGCCAGCCGCGCCTTCTTGAGCCGCACGTCGTAATAGTCGTTCAGATTGTCCAACCCCAGCACCGTCTCGCCCCGCTCGAGCAGGCGGCGGGCGACGTGGTAGCCGATAAAGCCGGCGGCGCCGGTGACCAGTATGGGTGGCGTGGAGCGTGCCATCATCGCCTCGGTTGTCCGGGACTCGGTTTCATGAAGGGCGGATCGTCGTGATCGAGCCGGTAGAGCGCCAGCGGCGAGAGCGGCTCGGCCAGCGAAACAACCTCTGTGCCCCCATCGGCTTGTGCCCGAAAGGCATCGAGGGCGTGCGTGTAATGGTAGCCGCACCCCTGCGGCGCCAGCAGGTCTTTAAGCTTCTCGGGCGGCTCCCAGTGCGCCGTGATGAGCGCAGTACGCGCAGGGTTGCGCCGGCTGAACGTGAACGATAGGTGATCCGGCAGCCAATCGGCGCCGCCGGTCGCGTAGGAGACGAACAATTTCGTCCGCGCGGCTCCGGCCAGCTCCGCCAGATAGCCGTTGGTGAGATAGCCGTTCTCGCCTGTGTCGAGCCAGCGGCCCGGATGAGAGAGGCAGCCATGCGCGGCGTAGGCGCGGAGTTCAAGAAGTTGCTGCTGCGAGGCAAAGAGCGTGGCGATCGGGCCGTGCTTCCTGACCAGGTCCCCCATCACTCCTTCCTTCACGACGGACTTGCCGTCGTTTGTAGGGCCGCTGTCCACGTGCACCATCGTGTTGCGGCCGCGGTCGTTGATCAGGTAGCAATTACGCGGCATTTCGATATCGCAGGGATCTTCGCCGAAAAATGGCACCGACACGACGGCGCCGCCGTCGAACGCCCAGCTTTCACCGTGCGCCAGCTCGACGATCTGGATGAACCCCAGTTCGCGCAGCAACGAAGGATAATCGAAGAAGAGCGCGCGGCGGTTGCGCTTGCTCGGAACGACGACCGGCACGTCTTTCGGCATGTGCAGCAGGGTGCGCGGGTCGACATGATCGTCATGGTCATGCGTGAGAAAGATCGCGGCGGGGCGCGGCAACAGTCCGCCCCATAGCGACGGCACCGACGATTCGGCGAACCAGGGCAGCAGCCAGGGATCGAACAGAAAAAAACGGTCCTGCTGGCGATACAGCAGCGCGGCGTGGCCGAGGTGCACCATATCCTGATCGCGTGTGTTCGCCAGCCACTGCTCGCGCACCGTGACGTTGGGCGACAGGCTCAAGCAGTCGTATTTGCATAACGCCTCCATGACCTGCGTCATGATGCCGGACACCTCGCGGCCGGCCGACGTAACGACGGTCTTCAGTTCCGACACCCGATGCGTCCCGCCTAGAAAGCCCAGAAACTTTCCGATCGCCGGGGCCACCGGCCGTTCGAATCCGATCGGAATGGCCTGCCGCGCAACCGCGTTGAAGATGCGCAGCCCGGCGTGGGTGATCGCGGCCGATTTCGACGCATCCTTGCGAAACTCCCATTGAAAGGTCCCGTCCGGCTTGCGGCCGCACTGGATGTGGGCTTTCAAATGCGGGCGTGAATTGACCAACTCGGCATAGGCGTCTTCGAGCCGCGCGCGGCGGTCGGGATCATCCAGCGGGGCGCGATGTGAAAACACGTCGCTGATCGCAGTCTCGACGCTGCTTTGCAGCAGGCTGTGCGCCTCGTGGAGACCGGCCACCACTTCCGGATCCACACCGCCCAAAAACGGAAACGGCCCCGGCGCCTCGGCGCTCTCCAATTGAATCCAGACCCACGGCGCCAAGCCGACGTACTGATCGCCTTTAAGGGAATCCCAGAGTTGCATGAGCGTTGGCCGATGACCGGTTTATCTGGTTCGTCTGGTTTGTTTGGTTTCTCTGGTTCGCCCTGAAACCAGATGAACAAGACAAACGCAATAAACCTTCTTTTAAACCTTTCCGCTTATGTTTGGTTCGTAGAGCACTTGCACGACGTTGCCGTCCGGATCGGTCATGTAAAAGGAATAGCTGCCGTCGCGGTGCTGTTTGGCCGGCTTGACGATGGTCGCGCCGAATCGCTCGGCCTGCTTGAGCAAACGATCCACCGATGCCGTGGAATCCATGATAAATCCGAGATGATCCAGCAACTGATTCTCGGCCGATCGGTAACGCGCGACATCGGCGGCGGGAATCTGATGGAGCGCCAGATTGTCCGGGCCCGAACTCAGATAGACATTCTCCGGATCCGGTTCCCAGACGACCTTCATGCCGAATAATTCTTCGTAGAATTTCCGCGAGCGCACGAGATCGGTGACCTTCAAGGCCAGATGCCGCAGTCCGCGGATACCGGAATCAGCCACGACGACGTCCTCTCACGAACCTGTTATATGACGGAGGTTATGACGCGTCAACCGGAAACGCGTCTTCTCCTCTGGGCATCGCAGGAAATGATATGGTACCATCAGCACCTTAGGGGAACCCCAGTGAGAAGGAGCATTATGCAGTTGCTTCACGCCAGCCTGATTGGTTTTGTCGTGTTTCTCGCCGGCCCGCTGCACGCTGCGGACGCGCTGCAGGCGGAAAAATTGGCCGGCAAAGACGGCGCGCCGATAATCCTCGTACCCGCCGGCCCGTTCCCGATGGGCGTGCCGCCCGGCGACCGGGACGGCGGCCGCGATGAGTACCCGCGCCATCAGGTGAATCTCGATGTCTTTTATATTGACCGGTACGAAGTGACCAACGGACGCTACCAGCAGTTCGTGAAAGCCACGGGCCACCGCCCTCCGCAGCATCCGAAGAATCCGGCGCGCACCCTCTGGAAAAGTGACCAAGTCTCGGACGCCGTCGCTGAACGGCCGGTGGTGAATGTGGATTGGCATGATGCCGACGCCTACTGCAAGTGGGCCGGCAAGCGGCTGCCGACGGAGGCCGAATGGGAAAAAGCCGCGAAGGGAACCGAAGATCGACGTTTCCCCTGGGGCAACGTCGAGCCGACGGCCAAGCATCTGAACTTCAACCAGCAATGGATCGGGGAAAAAACGTTGATGCCAGTCGGCAGCTATGAGGCCGGCAAGAGTCCTTACGGCGCCTACGACATGGCCGGCAACGTGTGGGAATGGGTCGCCGATTGGTACGACCCCGCCTACTACGAGAAGAGTCCGGCGAAAAATCCCACGGGGCCAGAAACCGGCACGGACAAGGTGTTGCGCAGCTCCGGCTGGGCAGTGGAAACTCCGCTGGTCCGCATCTTCACGCGCGTGAAAAGCGATCCGCTGGTCCGCAACGAATCGACGGGATTCCGCTGCGCGATGAGCGCAACGAAGTAATTCGAGGCAGCGATGACAGATTCGAAAGATTTCCACGGACTAACCGTCGCTGCCTTCGAAAACCGCATGGGCGCCGAGATGACCGGATTGATCGAGCGCTACGGCGGCAGACCGATGGTCACACCGGCCATGCGCGAGGTGCCGCTGGAAGACAACCGCGAAGCCCTGCAGTTCGGCGAGCGCTTGCTGGCCGATCAAGTGGATGTGTTGATCCTCATGACCGGCGTGGGATTGGAAATCCTGATCGGCGTCCTGAAAACCCGCCACCCGCTCGAATCCATTAAAGACGCGCTCGGGCGCATCACGCTCGTCGCACGCGGGCCCAAGCCTGTGGCGGTTCTGAAAGGGCTCGGCCTGTCGCCGACCCTCACCGTGCCGGAACCGAATACCTGGCGCGACCTCCTGCGCACGCTCGATACCAACAGCCCGGTGCTCGGTCTCCGAGTCGCTCTCCAGGAATACGGCGCAAGCAACGCCGAACTGCTCGAGGAGTTGCGCGAGCGCGGCGCGACCCTGTCCCGTGTGCTGGTGTACCGGTGGGCGCTACCGGAAAACCTGGACCACTTGCGCGAGGCGCTGGGTAACATCCTGGCCGGGCAGGTGGACGTGCTGCTGATCACCAACGCCGTGCAAGTGGATCACGTGATGCAGGTGCTGGCGAAGGACGGCGGCGGGGAACAGTTCAAGCAGGCCGTGAAACGCATGGTGGTCGCTTCGGTGGGACCGATCGCCAGCGAGCGGCTCCGGCATTACGGCTGGCCGGTGGACGTCGAACCGTCCCACCCGAAGATGGGCACCCTCGTCAAGGAAACCGCAGAGCAGGCTTGGGCGCTTCTCCAACAGAAGCGCCCAAGCAAGTAAAAAGACAAAAGGTAAAAGTAAAAAGTATTTGGATTATGCCTTCCTTCGCAAGGGGAGGGCTCATCTCCTTGCGAAACTCACTTTTACCTTTTTACTTTTCACTTTTTACTTCGTGGACACATCCCGCGCGCAGCGGAAACCCAGCCAGTTCATTTTGGTGTTCGGATCGGTGCCGTTGCGTTGCGCCGCGCGCACGCTGGGGGTACTGTCGATCCACCCGCCGCCGCGGAAGCTCCGCTGCGTGCCCTTCTCAGGACCTGTGGGATTCTTCTCCGGCGCCGTTTTGTAATAGTCCTTGTCATACCAATCCGCCACCCACTCGGCAACGTTGCCCACCATCTGGTAGAGGCCGTAGGGACCGAGCGCATTCTCGTACTTGTCCACGGAGATGATCGGCGGATAGAGCATCAGCCGTTCCGGCCGGTCGCGGACGGGACCGGATAAACCGCCGCGGCCGAAATTCGCGCGGGAGAGTCCCGCCGGCTGGTTTCCCCAGGGGTATATTCGTCCATCGTCGCCGCGCGCCGCTTTCTCCCATTCCGCCTCGGTCGGCAGCCGCTTGCCGGCCCACTTGCAATAGTTGTCGGCATCGAACCAGGACACGTGCATGACCGGATGCGCCGTCATCGTGTCCTGAAAATTGCCGCCGTCGTAGCGCCAATCAATGAGCGGAGGCCGGTTCGTGGCCAGGACGAATTTCAGGAACTGCACGGTCGTGACCTCGAATTTGTCGATCTCATAGGCATCGAGATAGACTTTGCGCTTCGGCATTTCCGGCAGATAGGCCAGCTTGTCCGTCTTTTTGTCGCTGCCCATCAAGAACCAGCCGGCTGGAATCAGCACCATTTCATCCCTGGCCGGCAACTTGGCTCGCTCGGCCGCGAGCTGTTTTCCCTCCGGCGTCCACTCGATCGTCATGTCGGCGACATCCAGCGCCCACGCGACGCCGACCGTGGAGAGAATCACGGCAGCCATCATGCTGATCTTGTTCCACTTCACGCGTACAACTCCTTCCTCTAACTGTTTATGGGTTGCTCTGGTTCGTTTGGTTTGTCTTGTTTATTTGGTTTGTTTCGTTTTAACAACAAGACAAACCAAGCGAACCTCAAAAACTAGATAAACCCGGTTTTTACATCGCCTGCTGAGGTGGTTTCTTTTCGGTTCCCCGATCGAACTCTTCAAGCGGCTGGAAATTCAGCGGCAACTGGAAGAGAAAATCCGAGGTCGGCCGGAGCTTAACATGGCGGTATTCCACGATCCAACTGCCGTCCTTTTTCGCCAGCTTCAGCGGAAACCGGATGTCGGTGGCCAGCCATTGATAATAGACGTCCGTCCGGTCGCCGTGCTGCACCGTGACCTGGTAGAGGGTCGTCGGATGCCCGTCCAGCACTTCTGTTCCGATTTCTTCCCGGGTAATCTCGCCGTCCATCCGTTCCGCCACTTTCGGCGCCTGATCGGGATCGTAGGGCACCGTTTTGAAGTGCTTCATGCGTGAGAGCAGCAGCCACATTACCTGCTTGTCTTTGCGGACGATGGTGACGTTGACGGGTCCCACGTCGTGATGTTCCAGCCGCCACATCTCATCGCGATAATAGATGTTCGCCTTGCGGCTGTGGCCGTTGATCTTGGTGATCTGGTCGGCGCTGAACTCCAACGCGCCGGCCGGCGGCACGCCGGTCAGCCAGACCGCGCAGAAAATGGCGAGCACTGTTGCTCGTGTCATCGGCCAAAGTCTAGCATAACGACCGCCGTTTCCGCCCGTCCCTCTCTCGCCACAATTGTCCCGATCGTGTAGACTCCCTCGCATGAGAGCGATGCTTTTGGAGCGCAGCGCGGATGTGGGCGCCGGCCCCCTTCGCCTCCATGACGTGCCGGTACCCGAGCCGGGCTCCGGCCAGGTCCTGGTTCGAGTCCGGGTCTGCGGTGTGTGCCGGACCGATCTCCACATCGTCGAAGGCGATCTTCCGCTGGTGAAACGCCCGATCATCCCGGGCCATGAGACAGTCGGCATTGTGGATCGGACCGGCGCCGGAGTCCGCTCCGTCAAGGACGGCGACCGCGTCGGGATCGCCTGGCTCCAGGGCACGTGCGGCCAGTGCGAGTTCTGCCGCAACGGACGCGAGAACCTCTGCACCCGAGCCACCTTCAGCGGATATCACATAGACGGCGGCTATGCCGAGTACGCGCTGGTCTCGGAGGCTTTCATCTACCCGATCCCGCCGGTCTTCAGCGATGAAGAAGCCGCGCCGCTGCTCTGCGCCGGCATCATCGGGTACCGGGCGCTGCGGCTTAGCGGGGTGAAACCAGGCCAGCGGCTGGGGATGTACGGGTTCGGCGCCTCCGCCCACATCACGATCCAAGTGGCCAGACATTGGGGCTGTTCGGTCTACGTCTGTTCGCTGCGGGAAGAACATCGGGCATTGGCCAGAGAGTTGGGCGCGGCATGGGTCGGCGGCGCGCTGGACCAGCCACCGGAGAAGCTGCACGGCGCGATCGTCTTTGCACCGGCCGGCGAAATCGTCATCCCGGCGTTGCGCGCGCTGGAGCGAGGGGGGACCGTGGCCTTGGCCGGCATTCACATGACGGCCATTCCAGCGATCGACTACGACCGCGACTTGTTCGGGGAACGGGCGATCCGGAGCGTGACGGCCAACACGAAACAGGACGGCGTGGATTTGTTGCGGGAGGCCGCGGCGATTCCGATCCGTTCTCGTACGCAGCGGTTCACACTCGAAGAGGCCAACCAGGCCCTGCAGGCGCTCAAGGCGGGAACGGTCAAGGGCGCGGCGGTGTTGACGATTGCACCGTAGCGCGCGACTCGTAAGATTGCGAGATGCGCGGGACGGGCGAAACTTGCGTGACTCGCTTTTCGGCCTTTGCGAAAGTCGGCCATGATCTCGGCGTGATCGCGTGAACCGGGATGGCGATTCAGATTTCAGCGCGCGCGTGGGCTTGGGTCTGTCTGTTTCGACCGTTCCTTTTGCTCCTCGTATTGCTGGCGCGGAAGATCCTTCGGTTCATAGTCCTTCGGCTGATAGGTTTGAAATCCGAGCCACGTCCGGCTCGTAGCCAGCGCGAGCACCGCGCCCGCCAGCGCAAGTCCCACGGCCAGGAACCACCAGAGCCGGTTTTCGCGAACCCGCTTCCGGACCGCATACACCATCCGTTCCCATGCACGACGCCGGGCCATCGGCACGATCACCGAGGTCCGAACGAATTCGTTGAGCACCGATACGCCACGGCCGCGCAAGTGCTGCGCGTCGTCCAGGGTGATCAGCGAAACCAGATAGCCGTTTGCACTCACGATCGGCAGATGGCTGACTCCCCGCTGGTTCATCATCGCGAGGGCATCGACGACGACGCTCCACTCGCCGATCGTAATCAACGGCGACGACATGGCCGATTCCACTCTCGCAAGGGTCGCCGACAGTCCGCCGCCGGAAACCCGGTCGGCCAGATCGCGTGACGTGACAATCCCGATCGGTCTCACGCCGCCCACGACCACGACGGCACGCGTTCCACGTGCCGCCATGAACCGCACGACGTCGTGAGCCTCGACCCCGCGCGGCACGGTATAGACCGGCCGCATGCCTTCAGGAACGATGGTAAGATTTGCCGGCACTGTCATGCCCATGCTCCGTCAGAGATCAGCCGGCCACACCGACCAATCCCATCTGCGCCAGAAAGTGTACCTGGAAATCTTGAAAGGGCAAGGATTGCCACAGCCGTGGCGCCGATTCCTGTTTATTCCCTGATCGCCTTCGCGCGCTGCTGGAGGTAGGCGTTGCGGACGGCGCTGTAGAGGTCCACCGTCGCTTCTTCCACGCCCTGGAACTTTTCGAGATTGAGCGAGCGATAGTTGACGATTTCCTCGACGCGCGTGCCGAACTGCGCGATGGTCGTCGTGTCGCGATTCTTATGTGCGATGAGCGACGGCAAATCATCGACTTCGAAGGTGGGAAATACGAAGTAGTTCACCGGATCGGCTCCGAAATCGAGGAGGAGCCCGAAGAAATCCCGCAGCGTCAGCGGCGGCAGCAGCGGCAAGACCAGATAGGGGCCCGGCGGCACGCCAAAAGCGCCCAACGTCTGTCCCGTATCCTCGTCCGGCGTAGTGAGGTCGAACCAGTTCTTGGCCGGGTCGAAGAACCCGGCAATCCCGATGGTGCTGTTGATCAGCAGACGGCCGATCTCAATGCCGGCCCCTTTGATCTTCAATTGCAGGATGTTGTTGATGAGCCTCGGCCCGACCCGGGCATTGTGCATGAAGTTGCTGATACCCTTTTCTAGCTCGTCTGGCATGATCTTCTCGTACACCTGCGCTACCGGCTTGAGGAGGTACTTGTCGAATTTCCGGTTGAACTCGAACATGACCGAGTTGAATCCCTCCCACGGATCGTAGTCCTCCCCTGCAGCCAGCGCTTCCTCTTTTTTTGCGAACGGATCGTAGAACTCATCCGACGGCTCCGCAGCCTTCGCGCCGTCCTGGGTGTCGTGTGTCGGTTCGGCGGGCCGGCTTTCCGAGGCTTGGGCGATGAATTCCGGTGGCGTGGCGATGGAATCGGCGTCCGCAATCCGAGGCTGATCGAGCGTGCCCAAATCGGCTTTGATTGTTTCGACAGGCGACGAATCCAGGCCGGCCAGGGCCGTGCCGGTGTCCGGCGAGAGACCGTCGGATAGGGCGGCGCAGCCGGATGCGGTCGCGACCGCGATCGCCAAGAACGCCACCCTGATGATCGAACGAGTCTTCATGCCTGCCTCCGCACCATGCCCGAAACTTGGGTGGGGACTGTAGCAAACTCCCGATCGCAAAACCAAGCCTCTTGCGCGTCACCGCACCACGTCGGCGACGAAGCGCCTGAGCCGCTGGAAATACGCCCGCCCGCCGATTTGATAGGTGTTGTTATGATCGGCGCCTTCGATGACAAAGAACGACTTGGGTTCTCGCGCGGCGTCAAAGACTTCCCGGCCCAGCGCGATCGGCACGATGTCGTCCCGGTCGCCGTGGATCACCAGCACCGGCATGGAGACGCGTTGCAGCCGCTCGTTGAGCGGAAACCGCCCGCTCAACAGCCAATGCATCGGCAGCCCCAAGTAATGCACGCGGGCCATGGCCGCGATGGAGGGAAACGGCGATTCGAGAATCAACCCCGCCGCCGGACGCTGGCCGGCTACAGTCCCCGCCACCGCTGCGCCCAACGACCGGCCGAAGAGAATCAGCCGTTCCGGACGAACGCCGCGCCGGTTCGTGAGATAGGCATGGGCCGCCAGCGCGTCCTGGTACAAACCGTCCTCCGCCGGCTTGCCGGCGCTTCGGCCATATCCGCGATAATCGAAAAGAAAGACCGACAGCCCCAGCCGGTACAGCTCCGCAAGATTCTCCAGGCGATGAATGACATTGCCTGCATTGCCGTGGCACCAGAGCAGCACAGGCGACGCGGGGCTCGCCTCCACATACCAGCCGAAGAGCTTTGTCCCATCCTCGGCCTGAAACCAGACCTCTTCCAACGGCAACCCGCTGACGCGCGCCCAATCCCGTTCGATCCAGGGATGCGGGTGATAGACAAATACCTGATCGAGAATGTTGGTCCTTCTTCCTCCCCTAGCCCTTGACTCGCTTTTCATAACTGTCTACAGTCCATGCCGTGTTGCGACAGATCGACGCCGTGAACAAGAAGAAACCGGGGTCAATAATGAAGCTGTCTGTTTGCCTGCTCCTTGCAGTCGCTCTCCTCGGTGGATGCTCATCGACAGGCCAATTGGGTATCGTGACGAGAAGTTCCGCCGATTCGGCCACGTTGTTGAAATCGGGACGAAATTTTCATGAGATCGGACCGGTTGAAGCTAAAGCGTGCCGCCACTTCGTTCTCGCGGTCATTCCTTGGGGAGACTCCACGTTTTCGACTGCCGTTGAGAAGGCTCTCTCCCAGAGTGGAGGGGATGCCCTCGTGAATGTTACCGTGATGAGCAGCTTGTACGGCTTCATTCCTTTGTACAACATCTATAGCTTTACCTGCACGACGGTGCAAGGAACGGCCGTCAAGTTTCAGTAGCATCACCTCGCCCTTTCACGATCCACGCTTCTAGAAGTACGCGTGGATGGTAAATAGCGCTTCATTGTCACGCCGCTCGCGGTGGGTGAACTCGAACCGGAGCGCCGCATCTTTTGCCAGCGTGTAGCGCTGGCCGACCGACCACCGCACTTCGTCGGATTTCTCACCCAACGGGAAGCGGAGATAGCTGGCCGACGCGAGGAGCCTCCAGCGATCGGTGAGATCGGCCATCATGCCCAACGTCCCGCCGCCGCCGGCCCGGTGTTTTTCTTCGAAGGCGTGGCTGTAGGTGGTTTCCACTTCGCCGAATCCGAAAAAATATTCCCGCTTCAACAAATGCGTTTCAAACGTGAGTCCCGCGCCGCCATTGGCCACCCCGGCCGTGCAATAGCGGCAGTCGTTGTGCCGCAAGGTTTGCATACCGACGTTCACCTTCCACGACGGCGACATAAACAGCGCATCGGCAGGAGTCAGCGACATGACGTTGGCCAGCGTGAATCGCTCCAGCCTCGTCTGCCCGGCCTGTTCATAGTGGCGCAACGCTCCGGACAGGAGTTCGATCTGATACCCCGGCGCATAACCAGGCTCCGGGTCCAGCAGATCATGGTACGACGCGCGCAGGCTCACCTCTTCAAACCATTCATCCTGCCGATAGCCGGCCCCCACACCAATCCGGGTCGTGCGATGTCCCAACTCCGGCCTCGTGACGAACGGCTCGATCGGCGTGTCGTCGGATTTGATTTTGAGCTCGCTCCTGGCGACAAGGACTGCACGATCGCGGCTCTTATAGATCTCTGCCTGTTTCTCGTCTGTGATGCTCTGATAGCGCAGATAATCCGAGGCAATATCGAGCAGCAAGGCCCGCCGCTCGACCGGAAGCTGCTGAAACGCCGGGTCGCGAACCAGTGCCGGCTCCCGAAGAACCCTTCTGAGCACGCCACGCTCGTCACTGGAGAGGCGTTCGTAACGCCGCCTGATCTGCGTCGTGCGTGCCGGGCGATAGACCGCGTCGCCGACGACGCCCGGTTGCTTCGTGAGCAATCGGACCGTATCTCCGGGAAGCGTCCACCCTGTGAATTGATCGGTCAAACGCCATGCCGGGTTCGCGACCTCCAGCAACGGCAGGAGTTGGTAGGAACAGTTTTCCCTGAAGAAGAAATAGTCGAACGAAGCATTGCCCATCTCCCACACGTGCATCAGCATGCGGCGTACCTGCGCGTCGGTCAGGTTCAATCGGTACTCCCAGATGTCGCGATTCTCGATGTCGCGATATTCCTTGACCTTCAGGTAGTAGGGAATCGCGGAGAAATTTCCTTTATAGCCTCCCGCAATGCCCCGCACGGCAAACATAATGCCCTCATCATCCGGCACGTCAGCCATGAAATTGATCGTGTAGGCCAGAATCCTCGTCTGCGGGGTTTGCCCTTGCCGGTCCACGCGGAAGAGCGAGTGACCGAACATGGAGGCCGGATTGTTCATGAACGCCGAGGGGAAGATGAGCGTGACGGACCGCGGGTTGAGCCCCTGCATCCAGTTCCGAAAACGCTCGCAGTCCTTGGATGGCAGCCGGCGTTCATCAAATGCCAGCTGCTCTTTGAGCCATGCGTAGCGTGCGACAAAGGCGCATGAGATCGGCTGTTTCGCCTCACCGATCAGGATATCGGAAAAGAACCCGGTCAGCGTCGCTTCAAGTTCGGCCTGCGGGTTGGTCTTGCCGTCAGGAGACAGAAAAAACGTCGGCCCATCCTGTTCGCTGGTGACGCCGCCGAAAAAATT
>JBGPNZ010000033.1:0-14014 GCA_041487795.1 Nitrospiraceae bacterium | reverse complement strand
GTCGATGCCTACTGGATCTTCGCAATGCAGTCGAACTACCCGCTGCACATCGGGATTACGGAAGCGGGGACGGCGATGACCGGCGCGGTCAAGTCTGCGATCGGGCTCGGCTGGCTGCTGTCGCAGGGGATCGGCGATACGCTGCGGGTCTCACTGGCCGCCGATCCGGTTGAGGAAGTGAAAGTCGGATTTGAAATTCTGAAGTCGCTCGAACTGCGTCACCGTGGCATTAATGTGATTGCCTGCCCGACCTGCGGCCGCGTCGAGATCGACGTCATCCGCATGGCGAACGAACTCGAAAAGAAGCTTGGGTACATCAAAGTGCCGCTCAACGTGTCCGTACTGGGCTGCGTGGTGAACGGCATCGGCGAAGGCAAGGAGGCGGACATCGGCATCGCCGGCGGCGAGGGTGTCGGCATCCTGTTCAAGAAGGGCAAGCTGGTGCGCAAGGTGCCGATGGATCAGTTGATGGATGTCCTGATTTCAGAAGTCGAACTGATGGCCAAGGAAAAAGAGGCTGAAGAAGCGAGCGGTGAATCGGCGCCTGCCTCAAGCCATAGCGGCAATGAGCCGTCCGAATGGACGCCGCTGTCGCAGACCTCGGATCGTCCCTCGACGCTTGGTCGCGAGATTCCGGTTCTTCCCAATAAGCGGTAAGACGGCTCCAACTCTCCGATTTTCATCCCGAACGGTAAGTTGTGTTGGTGAAACCTCGCCGTTATAATGCCTGCGAGGCGCCGTACCCAAGTGGCTAAGGGAGCAGTCTGCAAAACTGCGATGCGGCGGTTCGAACCCGCCCGGCGCCTCCATACCAACCTTCGGTTGAGCCGGCGGCTCATCGAGCGGAGCCCCCTCCCAATTACCGCTACCGCCGCCGGAGAAACCCCTTAATTCGACTTCTTAATCCCCATGCCTATAAGCGCAAAAAGATGAAACCTCCCGTTCGTCTCAACGCCAAGCCGACTAAGCCCCACAGCACCAAGAAGGGCGTCAGGGGCTACAATCGCCGTCGGGCCAATGCCCAGTTCCGTGCCGAGATCAAACGGGCAGACTAGGACAAAGGAGCTGCCGGACATTCATTGACGATTCGAACGGGCGAGTGGTAATATCGGACCTGTTATTTCTCGCATAGTTGGAGGCCAATGGCAGTTCCTATTTCCCAGATGTACACGGTTGCGAAGTACGTGCTCACGCAGCAGCTCAAGGGCGTGAAGCGCTATCCCCTCGTCCTCATGCTCGAGCCGCTCTTTCGCTGCAATCTGGCCTGTGCCGGATGCGGCAAGATCCAATACCCCGATCACGTTCTGGATAAGCACCTGACACCCGAGCAGTGCTGGGCTGCCGCCGACGAATGCGAAGCACCCATCGTGAGCATTCCCGGTGGAGAGCCGCTGATTCATCCCGGAATGGCGGAGATTGTGCGGGGGCTTGTCGAGCGCAAAAAGTATATCTACGTGTGCACCAACGCCATCCTCCTGGAGCGAAAGCTGGACGAATACACGCCGTCCAAGTATCTGACCTTCAGCATCCATATGGACGGGCTGCGTGACGAGCACGATCTGGCGGTGTGCCGGGACGGTGTGTACGATGTGGCGATCAAGGCCATCCGCGAAGCGCTCAAGCGGGGACATCGCGTCACCACCAATACGACGCTGTTCGACGACGCCAGCCCTGCGCGCGTTCGGAAATTTTTCGACGAGATGATGGAGCTCGGCGTCGAAGGCATGATGATCTCGCCCGGTTACAGCTATCAGAAGGCGCCGGATCAGAAAAATTTCCTGAAGCGCAACAAAACCCGTGAGCTGTTCGCAAAGATTCTGGGCAACCGGAAGCGGGGATGGCGGTTCAATCAATCGCCGCTGTTTCTCGAGTTCCTCATGGGCCGGCGGGACTACCAGTGCACGCCGTGGGGGAATCCCACCTACAATGTGTTCGGCTGGCAGAAACCCTGCTATTTGCTGCAGGAAGGCTATGCGAAGACCTTCCAGGAATTGATGGACACGACGGCATGGGACCAGTATGGCACGGGCCGGAACGAGAAATGCGCCGATTGCATGGTGCACTGCGGCTATGAGGCGTCCGCCGTCGCCGATACCTTTGGGTCCTGGTCAGGGTTCGGGCGTACGGCCAAAGTGACCCTGATGCCCAATGCCCGGTAGAGTCGTCGTTCAACGCTAATCGTTATTCGTGTAATCGCCGGATACCAGTCTTCCTCGTTTCACGATTAACGACTCACGTATCCCCGCATGACGGATTCCAAGTACCATACCCCGGAACATACGAAATTAGAGGGACGGGTGTTTCGTCCCGCCACGCCGGCCGAATTAGCGGAAGCGGTGGAGTTGGCCTTTGACTATCGCGGCGATGTGACGCTGATGTTGCGGTCGGGCGAGCAGGTGGCCGGCTACCTGTTCAACCGTGAAACGGCGGGCCCGCAGCCCGTACTGCACGTGTTTCCGGAAGCCGGTGGAACCAGGCAGATTGTGTATGCCGATGTGGCCACGATCGCGTTCACCGGCGAAGATACGGCGTCGGGAAATTCCTGGGAAGCCTGGGTGACCAAGAAAGAATCCGAGCGGAAGGCTGAAGCTCAACGGGCCGAAGCCGATGCGCGGGCGCGTGGCCATCTGTAGCCAGACACTCCTTCCTGCCGGCTCCTTTTCTCTCGCCGTTTCAATCTGAAACACTCACGACACGCACCCAAATCGCGCATCAGCGCCAACATCAAATCGTCAGGAATGCCTTGTAAACACTGGCGAATCGCGGTGTCCATCAGGGCGATCAGGTTGTTGACATGGCCTATCGGCTATGCTACAAATGTGCGCCCTAACGCCCGTGTAACCTGTGTATTCTTCGAGTGTTTTCCTCGTGAGGGTACACAATAATATGCGAAACAGTACCAGCGGGCGTGTGGATTTCGTGACATTGCGCGCATTCATCGGACAAGCGGTTGTGGGCTGGGCGACGGTGTGGCTCGGATCGCTGCTTGCCGGGTTTCCGGTAGCGATGGCTGAGCATGAAGCGGATCATCGCTTCACGGTGGAAGGGTCGGTCTGCGGAGCCGATGGCGAGCCGGTTTCTGGAGTCGAAGTGCTCGCTAAAGACGCACGGATCTCCTTATTGAGAACGACGCTGACGGACGAACGAGGCTACTACAAAGTTACGCTGCATCTGCATAACGACAACAAGGGCGATCCGATTGTCGTCTATGTAAAGGACAAAGAAGGAACGATTCAGCAGGAGCAGCAGGTCACCGCTCAATTTGACCCGAAAGATGTTCATACCGAACGAAAAACGACGGTCAATTTCGGATCTGGATGTGAGTCGCTGGCTGGAGGGCCGCCGCCCTGGATTTATTACGGAGCGGGCCTAGCCGTTTTTGCGGGAGGAGCATGGGCCGGTGCCAAGTTGCTCCGCGGTCGAAAGCGCCAAGCCAAAAGCGGTAGAGGCGGGAAGCGGTAATCGGCGTTCATTTATACATTCGCTTAGATCCGCGAGACATTCGTTATACCTCGTCGGATCGGTGCTGAGGGGTAGGGCAGGGATGGGCGATTGCGCAGTCCCGAGCAAGTGATCGAAGCGCTTTTGTTTCAGGGAGCGGCCTGAAGCGAAAGCGTCTTTTTTTGACGTGAAATGGGGTATGGCTGAGGGTCTTTGTGCCGAAGAAAGGGAGAGGGGAAACATGATGAAGTCGACAACGTGGATCCATGGAGCGCTGTTTGTTGGTGTGGTAGGGATGGGCTTCGCAGTCTCGAGCTGTGGTGAAGGGGGCGAGGGCCCGATTGTGGCGCCGCCGGATCCTCCCGCTGAATATGCGGATAAGCACATGCCGGCGGGTTGGTGGGCGGACGAGAAGATTGTTGAGGAAGGTCGCAAGCTGTTCATCGGAGAAACCAATCCTGACGTCAATTGCGCGAGCTGCCACGGGAAAGACGGGAAGCCGGTCAAGGCTGGGGCCCGCGATTTTCGCGTGACGGACCGCATGAAGCTCTATTCGGACTCGGTTTGGCTCTGGCGGATTTCAGAGGGCGTGCCCAATACCAAGATGAAGGCCTGGAAGAGCAAGTTGCCTGAAGAAGACCGCTGGAAGCTGGTGGCGTTCGAGCGCAATTTCGGGCTGAAGGGCCAGGAGTGGGACGCGAGCAAGAAGGCGTGGGTGCCTGTTGGGTCCGTGGCGGCCGCTCCAGCGGCTGATGCAAAGGGTGCCAGGAAGGGCGCCAAAAAGGGTGCAGCCCAGGCTGGCGGCAAGAAAAAGTAAGTCGCGGGGAGGAGAGGAGGGCGGCGAAAAACCATGAAAACGTGGCAGCGTAGTCTTCTGATGCTGTTCGGGTTTTTGGCAATGTTCGGCGCGACGGCCTATGCGCAAGTGCCGAACGCTCCGACCGTCGAGTTTCCTTATACAGGGAACCGGACGGCGGTCTGGATCGTCGCCCAGCTCCATATCCTGTTTGCCGCGTTCATCCTCGGTGCTCCGATCTTCGTCGTCATTTCGGAATGGCTGGGGTATCGGAAGCAGGATCCTCGCTACGATCGGCTGGCCAAGGAGGTCATTAAAGTCACGGTCATCCTCTACAGTATGACCGCGCTGACCGGTGGACTCTTTATTTTCGTGCTGCTGGCGACCTATCCGCAGTTCACGACCTGGCTGATCAACCATTTCTTCCTGATCTTCGCCGTCATCTACCCCTTGCTGTTCATCGGCGAGACCATCGTCCTCTACCTGTATTTCTATACCTGGGACGCGTGGAAGGGGGACAAGAAAGCGCGGCATATCGCGCTGGGCGTGCTGCTGAACCTGATTGGGACAATCACGCTCTTTGTGATCGATGGCCCGACATCCTTTATGAACACGCCGGCGAAGGCGGAAGGGGCTTCGATCGTCGAATTCATCCAGGCCGCGACGCTCTGGGACAAGGTCTTCAACTACAGTTGGCTGCCGCTGAACCTGCATCGGATGGTGGGCAATGTGACCTTTGGCGGTTTTATCACAGGGTTGATCGCCGCCTACATGTATATGGGAGCGAAGGACGACTCTGAGCGGGCCTATTACGATTGGATGGGGTTCGTCGGCAATCTCATCGGCGTGGGCGCGCTGCTGTTCCTGCCGTTCATGGGCTACCTGCTGGCGTACGAGCTCTGTGACTATGACGCCTCTATCTGTCCCTATATGATGGCCGACCAGCTCTCGATGTTTTTCGAGATGCAGGGGGCCATGATCGGGCTGATCTTCCTGGCCAGTAATTACTATATATGGTTAAGCATGAAGCGGATTGAAGGCGTCGAACGGGTGCGCATCTCCGTTCTGGCCGTGCTGGTCATGATTGCCTTGCCGTTCGTCATGACCTACATCTGGACGGTATATCCCGTGCCTGATCCCAGGTCGCTGGCCGTGCTGCTGCCGCTGGTGCTGCTGCCGGTCGTCTTCGGCCGGTTCATTCCGTTCACGGTCTCGTCGCGTGCCGCGATCAAAGTGTCGTTCTTGATGGTGATCGTGGGCAATGCGATTTGGATGACGCCGCATGGCTTTGTCGCGACCGGCGCGAAGCTGGTCGATGAACTGGAGTTGCCGAGCGATTGGAACTTCCTGGCGCTGATGCCGGCGAAGAATTCGGCGGCGATCACGCTCATCTTCGTCACGGTGGTCAGCTATATCATCTATAATCGCGCGATCAAGCAAGGCACCATCGTGTGGGGCAAGATCGACTTCGCTTCCCAGTTCGTGCTGATCTTTCTGGCGTTCAGCGCAATCTGGACGATGGGACTCATGGGCGCGGTCCGGTCGTTGCTCCGCAAGTATTACCATACCTACAATCTGGTGCCGGATTTCACCGCCGAGTCGTTTACGCCGACGCTGGCGTATTCGGCCTGGTGGATTACGGGTATTACGTTGGTATTTTACATTGTCGTGAGCTTTGCCATCATCCTGACGTTGCGTGTGTCCGAGTCGAAAGCGCACGCGCACGAAGGCAGCCCGGCGCCGGCGGGGGCGAAATGAGGACGGTGGCCTGCACGACCTTCTTGCTCGCGCACCGCGCACGATGGGGGAACGAGCGTGGCGGCTCGGCCTCCCTTCCGTGCTCGCAGAGCGCGCACGCGCAGACGATGCTCGCTTCGGGAAGGGGCGCGTCTTGGCGCGCCTGGGGCGGGCGGGTGAGAAGGACGCGCGCAGTTCAGGTCATGCAGGCCGTCCTCTAATAAAAGGGTAGAAAGAGAAGAGGAGCGGTATGAACGAGCAACCGAGTTTCGTCAAGAATGTCGTGAAGAAAGGGGCCGTCGGGGCTGTCATCGGTGCTGTATTTTTCGGCGCCGCCACAGCGCTCGGCTTTCCTCCCATCTTCCGCTACATGTTCGTGGCCTATGCGACGCTGGGGACCGCGGTCTTTATTCTGTTGGATGCGCCGGCGCTTCCAGCTTTTGGCGGAATCAAGGCAGTGGCGGCACTCCTGGCGTTCTATCTGGTGCTGTCGGGGGTCTACATCGGAGGGGCGTCGCTCTGGCCTCAGTACGATCCGGAAGACGAGAAAGGCAAGATCGCCAAGTTGCTGGAGGCGAAGCGGAGAGCTTCTGAGCAAGGCAAGGCAGAGGAACTTCTGGTCCGAGCCAAGGCACTGTCCGAGAAAGCCGACTCGATCATGCAGCGGCTGCAAACGCTCGGAGGGCCGACAGTGGCGGCGCCTGCTGCGGGCGGAGCCAAGGCTGGAGGCGCCGCGCCGGCATCCGGCGATATCGTTGCCTTGGGCAAGGAACAGTGGGAGTTGCAGGAATGCTACAACTGTCACAAGTTGGAGGGCAAGGGCGGCAAGAAGCGGGGACCCGAGTTGGATAATATCGGCAACCTGTTGAAGCCTGATGAGATGAAACAGAAAATCCTCGATCCGCGGAGCTGGATGGCGGAAGGTTTCGAGAAGGAATTCGAGAAGAAGAAGATGCCCGACAAGTACAAGGACTTGATGGAAGAGAAGGACGTTGACGCGCTCGTGGCCTTCCTCTCCACGTTGAAGAATCCGGCGGTCAATACGCCCAAGCCGGTCAAAAAGAAATAGCCATGCAGCCGAAACTGAAGTCGAAAGTTCGCTGCACCGACCGGGAAGTCGGAGAGATCACGCGCGTCATCGTCGATCCTCTTTCCCATGAGGTCAGCCATATCGTGGTCGGCGGGAACGGCGTCGGCGGGGCCGAGCGCCAGGTGCCGGTGTCGGAAGTGCAATCGGTCGCGGACGGTCTGGTGCAATTGCGGACCGCGTCCAGCGCGTTGGCGCAGTTCCCTCCGCTCAAGCGCGAGGACTACGTCACAACCCACGAAGTCGAAATCGCCCACCTCGAAGACCATCTGCATGTCGAGTCCGGGGAAGTGCTGGTGCCGCTGCCGACGCTGGAGCGGAACGTCCCGCGCCGGACCTTCTTTATGAATCTGACGCATGCGATCGGAGCGCTGGTCGCGTTGCCGCTCGCCTTCCCGGTTCTGAAATACCTCATGAAGCCGATGTACTCCCCGTTCGACAATGCGTGGCTCAAGGTCGGCAACGTCAATCGGATTAAGACCGACGACGTCGGGGTCCAGCTCAAGTATAAGAAGAAGGTCAAGGAAGCCTTCATGCCGGAAGCGGAGGTGGACAAGAATGTCTGGATCTTGAAAGCCTCACCGGCCGTGCTGGAGGAAGTGTATAAGGGCAAGGATATGGAGTTCCGGGACCAGGTCGGCCGCGTGGTCTGGACGAACAAGAAAGATGTTCCCTACGTCGTCTTCTCCGGCAAATGTCCGCATCTCGGCTGTGGCTATAAATGGCGGAAGGTGCCGAAGCTGGGGAAGGAAATTTTCCTGTGTCCCTGCCACCTGAGCATCTATGAGCCGAGCGGCAAGGTGCTGGACGGCCCGGCCCCGCGCCCCTTGGATACGCTGCCGATTCGCGTGGATGCGGGCGGGAATGTTGAAATCATCGACATGGAATTCAAGGCGGGGACCAAAGCCCAAACCCGGATTGTCTGATGAGCAGCCAACCGAACCTTCTGGAAAAAGTTATCGCGTTCGTGGACGAGCGGGTCGGCCTGAAGACCCTCCAGGCCAAGATGCTCAACGAACCGGTGCCGGGCGGATCGCGATGGGCCTACATCTTCGGCTCCGTTCTGTTGTTCATCTTTATCATGCAGGCTGTGACCGGCATCCTGCTGATGTTCTATTACGTGCCGAGCGCCGATCACGCCTACGCCAGCACGCAGTACATCATTCACGAAGTGGACTATGGGTGGTTTCTGCTGAGCTATCACTTCTGGGGCTCCTCGGCCATGGTGGTGATGGTGTTCGCCCACATGTCGCAAGTCTTTCTGTGGGGCGCCTACAAAAGTCCACGGGAAATGATCTGGCTGGTCGGGCTGGCGCTGTTCGGGATTGTCATGGGGTTTGGTTTCACGGGGTACCTGTTGCCGTGGGATCAGCGGGCCTATTGGGCCACCACCGTCGGCGTCGAGATCATGGACAAGACGCCGATCGTCGGCGACTTCATGGCCCGGTTCCTCAAGGGCGGGGCTACCCCCGGGCAGATGACGCTCAGCCGGTTCTTCGTGATCCACGTGATGATTCTGCCCGCGGCGTTGATGGGATTGGCGGGGCTGCACATCTTCCTCTTTCGAAAAGCCGGGCCGGCCGGTCCGTTCCGTGGCATACCGGAAGAACTCAAGGCCAAGACGGATTATTTCTTTCCACGCCAGATTTGGAAAGACATGGTGGCGATGGGCACGGTGTTCGCGACTATTTGCAGTCTGGCGTTCATCGAGCCGGTCGTCTTGCTGGAGGAAGCAACGCCCGACCCCGGCGAATACCATCCGGAGCCGGAGTGGTATTTCCTGTTTCTCTTCCAATTGCTGCGGTTGAAAATATTCTCCGGAGAGTTTGGCCAGTTCCTGGGCGCGATCGCCATTCCGGGAGCCTTCATGGCGCTGCTCGCGGCACTGCCGTTCATTGACCGAAGCCCCGAACGCAACATTTTTAAACGGCCGGTGGCCTTGATCGGATGGATCGTGGTGATGGCGACGATTCTGATTTTCACGGTGTCGGCGATCATCAACCGAGAATTTTTGGACTAGGCCGCAAGGTTCAATTGGCATGACTGATCAGCCGACTCAGATGTCGCCGGTGAAGTTGGGGCTGGCTGTGGCGTGGCCGGCTTTCTGGACCGGCATGCCGATCAAGATCGTGCTGTGCCTGCTTCTCCTCGCGATGGGTCAGCATCCCTGGGAGTTTCCCGGACTGGCATTTCTCCTGCTACTGTCCATTCCCGTCGATATCTGGGCAGTGGGCTTAAGCGGTCGGACGGTGTTTCTGGATCGGTTGGGTGTGGAACCGCCGGCCTCGCTTGGCCTGACCCTTTGGTGGCAGGGCGCGGCGCTCTATGCCACGTATGGATCGCTCGCCTGTTTTCTTGAACGCCAGACGATCGCCGGCTCCAAGGCTGTCGTGGCCAGGATTCTGGATCTTGAACTGCTGAAGGCGATTCCGATTGCCGAGCGGATCAGTATCGAGCTGACAGCCTGGGGGAGTGTCGCGGCGGTCGTGCTGCTGGCGCTGACCCTGGGAGGGCTGTTCTTGTTCGGCAAGCTGGTGCAGCGGCAGGCTGATACGGCAAGTCCGGCGGTGGCGTCCTACGAAGCGCGAGTCCATCAATGGGATCTCATGCGGGTGCCGGCCGACCAGCCGCTGATGCTGACGGTCTTTACCGCAACCGGCGTAGCGTTGGTGCTGTTGCTGTGGGCGTTTATGCCCGTGACAACGCCGCATCCCCACGAATCCTATCAAGAAGAGAAGAAGGCCGCTCCTCCGCTCAAACCGACGGATGTGCTCCAGAAGGCGGAACGGGTGCTGACTCAGGCTGAAACGTCGGTGCAGGCGCTCGAAGAGAAGGCTAAAAAGAACAAGGGGAAGGCTCCGGAGAAAAAAGCGGCCGCGAAGCCGAAGAAAGCCTAACGCGCGTACAGGGCTGAGGAGATTGTCATGAGGAACCACGAGGCATCACGAGGACGAGTCCAGGGTTGGCTGGACGCATGGGGCCTGTCCGTCGCCGGGCTGGCGCTGTTGACCGGATTGCTCGCGTTTCCTGGTGCGGGATGGGCGGAAGATGCGGCGAGCGCGTCGGCAGCCGTCAGTTATCGGGATATTCCCCAGTTGGGCGGCAGCCGGAACATCATCTGGGTCATTGCCCAACTCCATTTGCTGCTGGCGGGGTTCGTGCTCGGGGTGCCGATCTTCGCGTGGCTGTGTGAAATCGTCGGATGGAAAACGGGAGAAAAGCGATACGACAAGCTGGCCAAGGAGTTTACCAAGCTCTTGACCTCGTCGTATGCCACGACGGCCCTCTTCGGAGGAATTCTGCTGTTCATGCTCATCGGCTTCTATCCGAAGCTGATGACCTATCTGACGGATATCTTTTTCCCGTCGTTCCTCGTCTATTGCGCGTTGTTCCTGCTTGAAACGGTAACTCTCTATTTGTACTGGTACGGCTGGGATGTAATGCAGGAAGGACGGACGAAGGTGTTTCATCTCTTCCTGGGCTTTCTGCTGAATGTCTTCGCTTTTTTCATCATGATTATCCCAAACTCGTGGGCGACGTTCCAGGCCAGTCCGGTCGTGATTGCTGAAGGATCGAGCCTGGCCCGTGCCTGGGCCGCCACCTGGAATCCCACCTGGTGGCCGGTCAATGTCCATCGGTTTATTGCCAACGTGGTGCTGGGCGGCTTCATCTGCGGCGCGTACGCCGGCGTCCGTTATCTGTCGGCCAAGTCCGCCGAGGAGCGCGAGCATTATGACTGGATGGGCTATGTCGGAAACTTCATCGGCGTGTTCGGTATGCTGCCGCTGCCCTTTGCCGGATACTGGTTGATGCGTGAGGTGTATCAGTACAACCAGCAGATGGGTATCACGCTGATGGGCGGGTTCCTCTCCTGGCTCTTTATTCTCCAGGCCATGCTGATCGGCGTGCTGTTCCTGGGAGCAAATTACTATTTCTGGCTGGGGATCACGTACCGGATCCCCGGGGCCGAAATGAAGTACAAAAGACCGATCATGGCCATGCTGGTGATCTTGTTGCTCTGCCTGGGCGTCTGGATGACTCCGCATTCGCTCGTGGCCAGCCTTGAAGAAGCCCGTAAATTGGGCGGGACGCACCATCCCTTGCTCGGCGTGTTCGGCGTGATGTCGGCCAAAATGACCGTCGCGAATCTCATGATCCTGGTGACGTTCATGAGCTTCATCATGTATTGGCGGGCCGGCAAAGAGGAAACCGCAACGTGGGCCAAGGTTGCGAAGGCATTGATGGGAGGGCTGTTCGGCGTGGCCGCCATCGTGATCATCGTCCTGGGTGTCTGGGGCTATTTCGTCCCGGCGATCGTCCGGATTAACTATTTCTCCGTCGCCCAGGTGTTGATTGTCCTGTTTGTGCTCCTGACGGTGACTCCGTTGACCGCCCTGCTCATGAAGACCGCGCGTACGACGACTGAGATGGTCTGGGGACGCATGCCGCCGCGGGCCGGTTACGCGCTGGTGTTGAACGCGGTCATGGTCATCCTGCTGATGACCCTGATGGGTTATGCGCGGTCATCGTCCCGGGTACACTGGCACATCTATGGCGTCATGCGGGACTCGTCGCCGTACGCCTACTCGCCCGCGCTGGGCTATGCGGCGGCCTTTATGTCGCTGAACACGTTTATTTTCTGCATGCTCGTGGCCTTTATCTTCTGGGTGGCGACCATGGGGGATAAGGGCAAAGCCAAGGACGCGGGGCATGGCGGAGCGCTTCCGGCGATGGCCGGCGGGTCGCAGGTGCTGGATGAACGGAGTGAGCGTTAAGTCCGTTTGGTCGGTTTGGTTCGTTGAGTCCGTGACGGATAAACGGAAATAACGGACCCAACGTTTTCCTGGAGGGTTATGAGCGAAGTCGCACTGTTGCAACTGATCGGTCTTGGCGTCATCGGCACGGGCGTCGTGATTCTGCTCTTTATCCAATCGCGATTCCCCCGCGTCATCGGCTTTGTCATGATCGTGCTGGGGCTCTTTTCCTTGATTGCCTTGAGCGTGCCGCAAATGGCCTCGCTGCCGCCGGCTGAGGAAAAGTTCGATGTGGCTAGCATCAAGACCGCAAATGACATGGCGGTGATCGGGCAGAAGATTTTTTTCAGCAAGGGCCAATGCGCGCTCTGCCATTCCATCGGGCCCAGTGAATCAGCCCGCTGCCCGGATCTGAAGGGCATCGGCGCCAAGCTCTCGCGGGAATTTATTTATGAGAGCCTGACGCAGCCCCAGGCGTACATCTATCTGGACTATCGGCATGAAGGACCGCCCAAGGACTATCCGGCGCGGATGCCCCATATCAACAAGAACCCGATCGGCCTGTCGAACAACGAAATCCTGTCGGTGATTGCGTTTTTGCAGCAGATGAGCGGCGAGCCGATCACGGTCAGTCCGTCTGAAATCGCGATGCCCGGACAGCCGGCGCCAGTTTCGGCGACTGCCCCTGCGCGGGCTCCAGCCCCGCCATCACCTGCAAAGAGCAAGGCGAAGGGGAAGACAAAGAAAGCGGACGCGGGTACAGCAGGGCTCGTTGCGATGGTGCACGGGCAATAGCCAGCGGCAAGACAGGGCTGAAGCCCTTAACGAGGAAGGATACTATGAAAGGCGGCACACATCTGAAACCAGCGCTACTGATGGTCGGCCTCTACATCTTTTTTAAATTTGTCATGCCGCTGTTTACGGCGCCGCTCCCGGCCAGCTTGATCATGCTATACCTGATGCTCACGTTCTCGGGGATCATGATCTTCATGACGCTCAGTGGGACGTCAATGGAGTCGTTCCTGGGCCCCATCTTCCGCTTTATCAGTGGGGATGGCCAGGACGGCACCATGAAAACCGCGCGATTGGCGGTGCTGGCGTTGTTCCCGCTGCTGGTGGGCTGGCAGACTTATACAAGCACAGCGCCCAGTGCGGTGCCGCCGGCGGAAAACCGGACGATCCATCCGGCGCCTCCCAGTGAATTTACCGGGCTCTCCAATCCTGTTCCAAACACGCCGGAGAACGTGATGCAAGGCAAAGGGCTCTTTGCGGCGTTCTGCTCTCCCTGTCACGGGAACTTCGATGGTAAGGGCCCGGCCGCAAAGGGCTTCAATCCTCCCCCTGCGAATTTCGTAGACCCGGGCACCATCGCCCAGTTGCAGGAGTCGTATGTATTCTGGAGGATCAAGAAAGGCGGGGTTGGACTGTCGGTTGAAGGGATGCCCTGGAAGTCGGCGATGCCTCGCTGGGAATTTGAACTGAAGGACGAGCAGATTTGGAAGATCATCATGGGGGAGTATGACGGAGCGGGCCAGAAGCCTCGGACGTGGGAGTAGGGGGAGATGAGGCAGCCCAACTGCCTCTCTTGGAGAAGAGAAATGAGAATGAATCAGATTGCAACGTGGTGTCTGGGACTTGTGGCGGGAGCTGCTTTCACTGTCGACATTAGTGCGCCGGATATTTCGTGGGCTCAGGAAAGCGTCGCCATCCGCGCCGCGCTTGTGAAAACCGTCCCCGATGATCCGACAGCCGCAGCCTGGAGCTCGGCGGTCACCGCCAAGTTTCCGCTGTCTCCGCAAGTGCACTGGCCGACCAGGATTCTGGAAGTGACGGCGAAAGACGTCAAGGTGCGTGGCCTCAGCGACGGCAAGCAGGTCGCGATCATGCTGGAGTACGAAGATCCGACCCAGGACCCGGACGACGCGGCCGCCGTGGAGTTCATGGTGGGAGAGAAGAAAGCGCATTTCGCGCACGGCCAGCCGATGGGACAAGTCGAAGGCGGGCCCGTCAATATTTGGTTCTGGAAGAACAAAGACGCCAAGGCCCTCGATATGAACGCCAAGGGTTTTGGGACGCTCAAGGTACAGGATCAGCAGGATCTGAAGGGCAAAGGGGTCTATCAGGACGGCAAATGGAAAGTGGTCTTCTCCCGTGCGGTGACGACCGGTGATGCCAACGACACGCAATTCAAACCCGGTG
>JBGPNZ010000032.1:0-14434 GCA_041487795.1 Nitrospiraceae bacterium | reverse complement strand
GAAGAGCGGAACGCTCAGCCCCATATCATCCTGCCAGCGTCCGCTTGTGCCGGCCGCGGTCAACGAATCTTCTGTTTCCACTTCCGCCACCCACTCCACCTTGTTTTGACCGGCTTTAAACGTCCACCCGATGATGTCCGCATAGCTCCGATCGGATTCGGCCCACTTGGCCCGTTCCTCGTCAGAGTTGATCGTAATCTGGCATTGCCAGGACCGGGCCCAGCGCTGCGCCACCAGGTTCACCACCTGATCGTGCGCGGATTGCGTGACGACGTCGCGCGTGATCGTGCTCATCCGCTCGCCCCTCCGTACTTACGAACACCCACTGGTCGAACCGCAGCCCATGCATTTGAGGCACGTGCCGTTTCGAACCAACTTGAACTCCTTGCAGTTCTGGCATGGATCGCCCTCGTATCCCTGCAGCCGGGCCGTTTGCCGTTGCGTCTGGACCGCCGTGGCCGTCACCGTGACGGTTTCGCGCGTCATCTCCATGCGCGCGACGCTGGCATGGCGCGCGACGCTGGCATGCCCGCTGCCAAGACCGTTTCCGTGGCCGTTGCCGGTTCCCTTGCTATCGCGCTTCGGGAACCGGTCCGTGCTGATCGCCAGCGTGGCCAAGGATTCAGGATCGGCCTCCTCCGCGTCCATACACTCCGGGTCCTGCTCGTCCTTTTCCATCGAGTCCATCCGCAGGTCCTCTTCCTTCACCTGCGCGAGATCGCCCCGGTCCAGGTAGGTGATCGCCAGCTCGCGGAAGATGTAGTCGATGATCGAGGTGGACATCTTGATCCGCTCGTTGAGTTTGACCGGCCCGTTCGGCTCGAATCGCGTAAACACGAACGCCTCGACATATTCCTCGAGCGGCACGCCGTGCTGCAGCCCCAGCGAGATCGCGATGGCGAAGCAGTTCATGAGGCTGCGGAATGCGGCCCCCTCTTTGTGCATATCGAGGAAGATTTCGCCGAGCGAGCCGTCGATGTATTCGCCGGTCCGCAGATAAATCTTGTGCCCGCCGACGATGGCTTTCTGGGTATAGCCGGCACGCCGCTCCGGCATCCGGCGGCGCCGCCCGATATAGCGCACCATCACGCGCTCGGTGATCTTTTCCGCCATCTTCAGCACGTCTCCGCTCTCGACGGTCTCGGCCACCTCCATGGAGGCATTCAGCGGCTGGCTGAGCTTGGAGCCATCGCGGTAGAGCGCCACGGCTTTGTTCATCAACCGCCACGCGAGCAGGTAGGAATCCTTCACCTCCTGCACCGTCGCATCGGCCGGCATGTTGATCGTTTTGCTGATCGCGCCGCTGATGAAGGGCTGCGCCGCCGCCATCATGCGAATGTGCGCATCCACCGCGATATAACGCTTGCCGATCCGGCCACACCGGTTGGCGCAGTCGAACACCGGTAAATGCTCGATCTTCAGATGCGGGGCCCCTTCCACCGTCATGGTGCCGCAACAGTAATCGTTGACCGCCATGATCTGCTCTTGCGTAAAGCCGAGCACGCGGAGCATGTTGAAGCTCGGATCGTTCAACTGCTCCTCCGTGAAGCCCAGCTTCTCCTTGCAGAACTCCTCGCCGAGCGTGTATTTGTTGAATGCAAACTGAATCTCGAACGCCTGCCACAACCCTGCCTCCAGACAATCCAGCGCCGCGCCGTCGAATCCCTTCGCCTGCAATGTTTCGTGGTTGATAAAGGGCGCAGCCTTGAGGGTCCGCCGGCCGGTGCAATAGGTGACGATCTCCTGAATTTGCGCCTCGGTGTATCCCAGCGTTTGCAACGCCGGCGGCAGGCTCTGGTTGATGATCTTGAAATAGCCGCCACCCGCCAGCTTTTTGAACTTCACCAGGGCGAAGTCCGGCTCGATGCCGGTCGTATCGCAGTCCATGACCAGGCCGATCGTGCCGGTTGGAGCGATGCAGGTCGTCTGCGCGTTGCGGAACCCATAGGCCGTGCCCAGCTCCAACGCCCGGTCCCAGGCGCGCCGCGCGCCGATGAGTAACTCCGGGGGACAATGCTCCGGATGAATGCCCACGGGCTTGACGGTCAGCCCTTCGTATTCTTCCGGCGCCGCGTTATACGCCGCCCGCCGATGGTTTCGCATGACCCGCAGCATGTGCTCGCGGTTTTTCGCATAGCCGTCGAACACGCCCAATTCGGCCGCCATCTCGGCCGAGGTGGCATACGATTCGCCGGTCAGAATCGCCGTGAGCGCGCCGCAGATCGCCAACGCCTTGGGGGAATCGTAGGGAATGCCCTGCCGCATCAGAGCAGTGCCGAGGTTGGCATAACCCAAGCCCAGCGTCCGGAAGATAAAGCTCTTCTGCGCGATCGGCTTGCTCGGGAAAGATGCCATCAGCACGCTGATTTCGAGGGTGATCGTCCAGAGCCGCACCGCATGGCGGAAATCGTCCAGGTTGAACCGGCCGTCCGCCGTATAAAACTGGCCGAGATTCAGGGAGGCCAGATTGCAGGCCGTATCGTCCAGGAACATGTACTCGCTGCATGGATTCGACGCGTTGATCCGTCCATCTTCCGGACAGGTGTGCCACTCGTTGATCGTCGTGTCGTACTGCGTGCCGGGGTCCGCGCAAATCCAGGCAGCCCAGGCAATCCGATCCCACAGTTCGCGCGCCTTGATCTTTTTCGTGACCTTACCGTCCGTTCGCCGCGTGAGCTGCCAGTCGCCGTCCTTTTCCAAGGCCTCGAAGAACTGATTCGGGACGCGGATGCTGTTATTGGAGTTCTGCCCCGATACCGTCTGATAGGCCTTGCCGTCCCAATTGACGTCGTACTCGTGAAACACAAAATGCGTGAAGCCCCCCTGGGCATAGATGAACATGCGCTGGATATAGGCTTCCGGAACATACGCCTGCCGCGCGGCGCGAATGGCGTCCTTCAGCGCAGGATTGTTCTGCAGGTTCGTCTCCACCTTCGTCCCGCTGCCATCGGGGACGTGACAGGCTTTCAGGACCGCGTTCAGGCGCTGCGCGCAGATCTTCGAGCCGGCCACCATGGCGGCCACTTTCTGCTCCTCGATCACTTTCCATTCGATGAACTCTTCGATATCGGGATGATCCAGATCGAGACAGACCATCTTGGCGGCGCGTCTCGTCGTTCCGCCCGACTTGATGGCACCGGCGGCGCGATCGCCGATTTTCAGAAACGACATCAGGCCGGAGGATCGGCCGCCGCCGGACAGCGGTTCATTGTCTCCGCGCAATCTGGAGAAGTTCGTGCCGGTCCCCGACCCGTATTTGAACAGCCGCGCCTCCCTCGTCCACAAGTCCATGATCCCGCCCTCGTTGACGAGATCATCTTCAATGGACTGGATGAAGCACGCATGAGGTTGCGGGTGTTCGAAGGCGTTGGACGCCTTCGTCATGTGCTTGCTCTTGGGGTCCACATAATAGTGGCCCTGTGCCGGCCCCGAGAGGTTGTAGGCAAAGTGCAGGCCGGTATTGAACCATTGCGGAGAATTGGGAGCCGCCATCTGGCGCGCCAGCATGTGGCACGTTTCATCGTAAAAAGCGGTGGCATCTTCCTTGGTGTTGAAATAGCCGTAGGTTTTTCCCCAGTGCGTCCAGCAGCCGGCCAGCCGATGGAACACTTGCCTGGCATCGTGCTCACCTCCCGATACCGGCTTCCCATCCGATCCGGCGAGGGGCTTCCCGTCAGCGCCAACCTGCGGCACACCCGCTTTGCGGAAATATTTCTGAGCCAGAATATCGATGGCCAATTGGGTCCATTGCTCAGGAACATCGATGTTCTCGAGCTTGAAGACGACGGACCCATCGGGATTTCTGATCTCAGAGGAACGCTTCACGAACTGGATCCCGTCATAAGGACCCTGCCCTTTCCGCGTGAATCGACGTTCGATCCTCACGTCACCCCTCCTTACTTAGCTTGTTACTGAAAACACAGCCCAACCCCGCTCACGCAGGCGTCATTACATAGGACGTTTCAAGAAAAAATAGCGAATACCTCAAAGAAACGAGATATCCGCTTATCCTATTGATAATACTAAATAAAACGGTCTGCCAGACTTTCGGTTCAGCACTTGATGAGCATTAAATCCCTTCATCACGCCTCCCCGCAAGCAGCCAGACAACCAGTACACCGGTAGGATAAAAAGTGGATCGGACTATAGGCCCAAATCTAGTGTCTGTCAAGAAAAAAAATACCACATATTGTGGTTTTCTTGTGAATAGCTCGAAAAAGCTGTGGATAGTGAAATGACCGCTTGGGAAGCGGAGAGGTCCGTGTTTGCCATCAGTTTATTAACAGAAATGGGGTGTTGATTCGAGGTGAATTGCGAAGAGAAGAGAAAAAACTATCGCCTGAGGGTTGAGACAAGCTGCCCAAGCTTTACGGTCGCCTCTTCGACACCTTCGACAGGGATAAACCTGAACGCGACGCCAACCACGACGACTTTCTGCTCCAATACACGGGACTCGAACAGACAGAAGAGACCGAAGTTGCGCCGTTGGGTATATTTCTGCAGCACCAGCTCAATGAGTTTCGTTCCTTGGGTTGCGTAGAGGCTCTGCATCATCGCGCGCTCCTGCCCTGAGAGAGATTGGTCCATCCGCGCGATGGCCAGTCCGAGCTGCGCTTGAAGAAACGTCCCGTACTCCTGCGAGGTCGGATTGGTCAGCGCCAAGGCAACGCAGATCGCCAATACGCTTGCCAGAATGGCGAGATTCGCATTACTCACGACGCGCTCTGCCTCCATGCCGGACAGACCGGGCACACCGCATCATGCCGCCCAACCTAAATCGAGTCAAGGCGCGTTGACAATTGACCGTCAGTCGCCTATCGTGCGCGCAACGATCTCGGCGCATCGAACCGATGAGGAGGAGAGGCCATGTACGTCTGGAGCAAGAAAATCGTCCTGGGACTGCTGACTGCCTTTGCCGTTTTGATCGGGATCTTCTTCCTGGAGGGCCCCGGTACAGCCGCCAGCCATCTCAAAAGCCACACGACGTTCTGGATCACCCTGAACTACGCCGGCCTCGTCATCTGGCTGTTTGTCTGGATGATCGACCAGGCCAACGTGCGGGGGAAAAACGTCTGGCTGTGGCTGGTTCCATTTTTGCTCGCTCCCCTGCCCACGCTCGTAGGATACATTCTGTACCTGCAGCGCAAGACGGCCTAGTTTCCCAGGATTCTCACAGGCCCGTCGCGGCCGAGGTGCGCGCGCAGCCGCCAAACAACCCACAGACCCGGCAGCGACGCCAGAACCGTCACGAAGAAAAACGCCCCCCAGTCCAGGGCTTCAACCAGCTTCGCCGCAGGCACGCCCAGCCAGATACGGTTGAGCGACTCCAGGGACGTTAAGAGCGCAAACTGCGTCGCCGTAAACCGATGGTCGCAGAGCGACATGACCAGGGCCACGAACGCGGCGGTGCCCATCCCTCCGGCCAGATTTTCAATCACCACCGTGGCAATCAGCATCTCGTACTGTTTGCCGGTCAACGCAAGCACGACGAACGCCAGATTGGACAGGGCCTGCCCCGCGCCAAACACCAGCAGCGATGTCGCCAGATTCCACCGCGTCATGACCGCCCCGCCGACTATGGCTCCGAGAATCGTCGCGCCCAAGCCGATCCCGCGCGCCACACCCACGTCCGTTTTCTCGAATCCCAGACCCTGGATAAGAAAAGGCGTCGTGAGGGAGGCGGCAAACGCGTCCCCAAGTTTGTAGAGCAGGAGCAATCCGATCAGCGCGACGGCCAGCGGACGGGAAAAAAATTCGGCCAGCGGCCCCCACACGGCTTCAGTCATGGTGGCAGGAATAGCGGGCGGCGCGGGCGGCTCCGAACAGATGAGAATCGTCACCAAGCCGATCATCATCAAGCCGGCCATGGCGAGATAGGCACTCGACCACCCGAACGAATGCGCGATAAATAATGCCGCCGATCCGGCCGCAAGCAGCGCCACCCGATAGCCAGCCACCCAAATTGCCGCGCCAAGACCTCGTTCGTAAGGCGCCAAGAGATCCGTCCGATAGGCATCGAACACGATGTCCTGCGAAGCGGACAGAAACGCCACGAGCAGCGCCAACGCGCCCACCATCGGCAGCGCGTCTCGAGGGCTCGTCAACGCCATGGCCGCCACCCCCGCCATCAGCCCCGCTTGCGTCACTAGCATCCAGCCCCGCCTCCGCCCTAACCAGGGCGGGACGAGCCGATCCATGAACGGAGCCCACAGAAATTTCAGCGCGTACGGCAGGCCGACCAGTCCAAACCAGCCGATCGTCGACAGATCGACACCTTCATCCGTCAGCCAGGCCTGCAACGTCCCGGCCGTGAGCGCCAGCGGGAGCCCCGAGGCAAACCCCAACGGCAGCATGACGCCGATGCGACGGTTGTGGAGGATCGCCGGCACAGAAAATGGTTTCACTCGATCTGCGCCAGGTAGGCCATTAACCCGCATTGTTCATGCCGGTTAACTCAGCACGACTGGCCGTTGAAAGTGCAGGGCTTGTAGCGGGACAGATCGAAATCGATGTTCTCCTGGTAGACCTGCTCGTTGCCGTTCACGCCGTCCCGTTCTGGATCGTTCCACATCGTGTGGTTCCACCAATAGAACAGCGGCTGCGGCTCGGTATAGTACACGGGATTCCCGTAATTGCTGCGCGCATATTCCATGACCGACCGGCCGGTGATGTAATCCACCACGCCGTTGCCTTTCAGTGAATAGACTATGATGAACAGCCGGGCCTCGTGGTCGTAAATCTCGTCCACGCGCAGGCTGGTGTCCGGTTCAACGGGCAGGTTTTCCTTCGACGAGGCGGCAGGCACACTCAGCGACGACAGCAGCAGACAGGCACAGACAAACCAGATTCTTGCGCTCACCATCCGTGCACCCCACGCATGACCGGCAAGACACATCAAAACGGCGCGCATCTTAACATAGCGCCTCCTTGCCGTCCACATACTCTCCTCCCTATAATGGGTATCCATGATGACCGGACGACCACGCGCCTCCCTCCATACGCTCGGCTGCCGCCTGAATCAGGCGGAGACGGCGCTGCTCGCCGACCGTTTGCAGAAAGACGGTTACCAGATCGTGGACTACGGCCGTCCGACCGATCTGCTGGTCCTCAACACCTGTTCGGTCACCGATGAAGCGGAACGCATGTGCCGCTACGAAATTCGCCGGACGCTTCGACATTCGCCTCAGGCCTTCGTGGCCGTGACCGGCTGCTACGCCCAGACCGGCGTCGAGGCCCTGCAGGAGGTGCCCGGCATCGACTTGATAGTCGGCAACCGACATAAAATGTCGCTGCCCGCGCACGTGCCGTCGCCATCGGCGCTCAAGAAACAGCCTTCTCCATCTCTGCTGCACACGAAGACGCTCGACCGTGATGATTTCGTGCTGGACGGCGCCGGCGACTACGACTCGAAGCGCGCCAATCTCAAAATCCAGGACGGCTGCAACTTCATGTGCTCGTTCTGCCTGATTCCGTTTGCCCGCGGGCATGAGCGGAGCCGCCGGATGGACGATACCGTCCGCGAAGCGGAAGCGCTCGTGGCGCGCGGGCACCGTGAACTGGTCCTGACCGGCGTGAACATCGGCCGGTATGCGCAAGACGGCAGCTCCCTGCTCGATCTGATTCAGCATCTCGAACAAATCACAGGGCTCGAACGAATCAGAATCTCTTCCATCGAGCCGACGACCGTTCCGGACGATCTCCTGGAATACATGGCCGCCTCGACCAAGCTCTGCCGGCATTTGCACCTCCCCTTGCAAAGCGGAGATGACAAGATTCTGCGGGCAATGAACCGGCGTTACAGCGTGAGGGACTACGCGGAATTCGTCGAACAGGCGATGCGGACGGTTCCCGACCTGGGGCTCGGCACCGATGTCCTGGTCGGCTTTCCGGGCGAAGGCGACGCCCAGTTTGCCAATACGCTCGCGGCGGCAACCGATCTGCCCTTTTCGTATCTCCACGTGTTTTCCTATTCGAAGCGGCCCGGCACAGCCGCCGCTCGAATGGCAGACGCGGTTCCACCCGCAACGGTCAAAACGCGCAGCCAGACGCTCGCGGAACTGTCACGCGCCAAGCGCATGGGGTTTTATCAACGCTACGTCGGCAGCACGGTCGATGTCCTGTTTGAAACGAAAGACGACACGGGACGCTGGACCGGCCTCACGAGCAATTACATGCGCGTCGGCGTGACGGCCGACAACGACCTCACCAATTCGCTCAGACGCGTCGCCATCGAGGGAACAATGGACGGCCTCGCCGTCGGAGAGGTGATGCCATGAGAACCCTGTTGCCTTCAGTCCATCCTGCGCGCGCCGCGTGGCTGGCACTGGCCGTGTGTGTGGCGCTCGGCGCCGCAGCCTGCGGAACCGGCGGGCCGCCTCCGCCCATCGATGGTCCGTTCGATGGGATCTGGACCAGTCCCCATCTCGGATACGATTTTCTGTTGGATGGCCGCGTGGGCAAGGCGATCAGCTCAAGCCGGGCGACGATTCACAAAGACGACCAGGTGTTTCACATGGTGGCGCTCGACGACGATATGCGCTTCAGCGGGAAACAATTATTGTCGGACGGGACCTGGCACGAGTTCATTGGTGAACTGAAAGCCGATGGTAAGATCTATTGCAACGACGGAAAATCCTCCTGGGTCCTGGAGCGGAAGTCGCAATGAATCTCGTCACGATCGATCACGCCTACCGCGTGCACATCGAAACCTTCGGCTGCCAGATGAACGAGTACGACACCGAACTGGTGCGCTCGCTCTTAAAGGCCCGCGGGTTCACCTTCACCGAAGACCGCGAGCGGGCCGATGTCGTCCTGATGAACACCTGTGCGATTCGTGAGAACGCCCATACCAAGGTGTATGGCCACTTGGCCGAGTTGAAAGCCCTCAAGCGGCAGCGTCATCTCGTCGTCGGCGTACTGGGCTGCATGGCGCAGAATCTCAAGGAAGAACTGACGAAAACCGAACCGCTCGTGGACGTGCTGGCCGGACCCGATGCCTACCGGCGCCTGCCCGACCTACTCATGCAGGCGATCGAAGCCCAGGAGCAGGGCCTTAAACAGCGGGGCATGGCCGTCGAGTTATCGGAATACGAAACCTACGACGACATTCTCCCCGAGCGGACCGACGGCGTGAATGCCTGGCTCGCCGTCATGCGCGGATGCGACAACTTCTGCAGCTTCTGCGTCGTCCCCTATACGCGCGGGCGCGAGCGGTCGCGCGATCCGCAGGGCATCATCCGGGAAACGGAGCATTTGGTTGCGCAGGGGCACAAGCAGGTCACGCTGCTTGGACAAAACGTCAACTCCTATCAATCCAACGGCTGGGATTTTGCGCGCTTGATCACGGCGGTCGCCGACGTGCCCGGCATCGAGCGGGTCCGGTTCACCTCGCCGCATCCCAAAGATTTCCCGCCGGCGCTGCTGGACGCCGTCGCCGGTCATCCGAAAATCTGCAAGCACATCCACCTGCCGCTTCAATCGGGCAACGACCGAATCCTGGACGTGATGGAACGCACCTACACCCGAAACGAATATCTGGGCATTGTGGACGACATCCGGCGGCGCAACCCCGACATTGCCCTGACCACCGACGTCATCTGCGGATTTTGCAGCGAGACGGACGAGGAATTCATGGATACCTACCGAGTCGTCCAGGACGTCGGGTTTCATGCGGCATTCATCTTTAAATATTCCGAGCGCAAGCACACGATCGCCGCCCGCAAGTATCCCGACGACGTGCCGGAAACGGTGAAATCGAATCGGGTCAGCCGACTGGTTGATCTGCAGACAGGAATCGCGTTCCGGATCAATCAGGAGATGATCGGCCGGACCATCGCAACGATGGTGGAAGGCGATGCAAAAAGATCGTCGTCCCAGTGGAAAGGACGGGCCGACAATAGCCTCACCGTTGTCTGGGAAAAAGACGGATCCCGCGCCAGGCCCGGCGATCTCGTTCCGATCACCGTATCCCGTGCCTCGGTCACCACCCTGTTCGGAAAAGAAGCGTCGGGCTGACCAGTCGTCAGTAACGTCGCAAGGCCGGCTTCGGAAGACTCCATAAGGTCAAACGGATCGCCTGCCACAGTTCGTCCAGCGTGTCGTTCAAATCCGGCGCCGATTTCGCGACCAGTTTGACCGCCAGGCCCGGCACAGCCGGCTCCGACACTCCGCCCATCACAGTACCGGGCCGTGCATCCAGAATCGTCGCAAGCTGCGCGTCTATTTGTTTCCATCGCGCGGCATCCACTCCGTCGCCGATCAGGTAGAGCGAGCCGACATAATCCCACGCCGCTGCCCGTCCGACACCGTGCGCGGATGGAGCCAGGGCATATCGTTCCAGCACTGACCGGCCCGACGCGGTCACAATCCTGATTTCGTTCTCCAGGCTCGTGAACGCCCACCGCTCTCCCCGCGCGACGCGTCCAGACGCGATCGCATCCCAGAGCAGCACCGTCGCGCCCGGCGCCAGCGTCACGTGAACGGCTTGCCGGAATCGCGATCCGGCGAACGGAATCGTCACATCGGGAATCCATTCCAAAATCGCGCCGGATCCAACCGTCAGCTCACTCGTCTGCACGGCGGTTTCGGCAAGCGACCGGTAGACACGATTGGCGGAGGGCGTTGAAAAGAGCACGTGCGTATCCGGGCCGAGCGTCGCCCGGACAGACAACCGGTCGCCGCCGACCAGCCCGCCGGAGGGGTTCAGCAGCGGCGTGTAGATGCAGGCGCTGTCGTCGAGTTGAATAGGCGGAGAGAAATGCCAGGGGCTGCAGCAACGGGAGCGTGTCAGGACGGTTCGATCGCCCTGCCGTACATAGTCCAACACCAGTTCGCCGACCCGGCCGACATCGGCCGTCTCCGCAACAGCATGCGACATGTCACGCGCCACGCTTTACACCGCACGCGACGAACTGTTCTACCCACTCAACCACGCGATCCAGCCCCTCGCCGCTGTGGAGGTTCGTAAACATAAACGGCAGATCGCCGCGCATCTTTTTGCTGTCACGATCCATGACGGCCAGGTCGGCCCCGACATGCGGCGCCAGATCGATCTTATTGATGACCAGCAGGTCCGAGCGTGTGATGCTGGGCCCGCCCTTGCGGGGAATCTTGTCGCCCGCCGCCACGTCAATCACATAGATGACCTTGTCGACAAGTTCGGGACTGAACGTCGCAGCCAGATTGTCGCCTCCGCTCTCGACGAACATCAGTTCGGCGTCGGGATGACGTTTGAGCAAATCATCCAGCGCTTCCTGATTGTGCGACGCGTCCTCCCGGATCGCCGTGTGCGGGCAGCCGCCCGTCTCCACCCCGACGATCCGATCCGGCGCAAGCACGCCGCGTCGCGTCAGGAACTCGGCATCCTCCTTCGTAAAGATGTCGTTGGTGACGACGGCAATGCTATACCGATTGCGCAATTTTCTGCACAAGGCCTCCACCAGAGCGGTTTTGCCGGAACCGACCGGACCGCCGATGCCGATGACCGGGATGCCCCGCGTGCGAATCTTCGTCGGACGCCCGCTTCCGCCCAGATGTTCATCGCCACGATGCATGAATACAGAAAAGAGCGTATGGCCTATGGTTTATGGCCAAGAGCCGGCTCTTCCTCCTCTTTCCTGCTATACGCCATAAGCTATATGCTCTTCACGACCGAAAGAGCCGTGACTCCAGACGGCTGTGCCGCATGGCATAGATGTCTTGAATGGGCGACCAGGACGTCATCGTCGTATCCGGCTGCATTTGCCCGCTCAACTCCCCAATCAACGGCATCCACCCGTCCAGCAGACGCTGCCCCTCGCGCTGGCCGATCGGCAGCAGCTTGAGCGCAGCAGACATCAAACCGATGGCCGCCTGGTAGAGATACGCCGCCACGGCATCCTCCCGACTCCATCCTGATGAGGCAAGCGCAAGCCCCAGACTCACAGCCAGGTGGCAGGGTGTCCTCTCCGCTTCGACCGCGGCGTGGAAGTCTCGCAGGATCGAATGACCGTCAACCTGTTCGGCTGCGATTCGAATAATCTGACGCCCCATTTGCCGACTGGCCAGCCGCGATTCCAGGCCTATTTTCATTGAATCTAATTCCCAGTCCGCCGCTATAGCCTCGCGCCACGAGCCTCGTGCCTGGGCGTTCCACGCCCTTGCCACTGTCACTGCTTCGCGTCGACCCATTCCATTGCGCAGCAAATCTTCGACATACTTAGAAAGGTCTTCCGCGTTGCGAACCGCTCTGCCCTGCACCGCCGCCTCCAGTCCGGACGAGTAGGCAAATCCGCCGGACGGAAAAAAGCTGTCCAAAAATCGGAAACCGCGAAGCAGCGAAAGAGTGTTCATTATGTTTGAGCCGCTTGCAAGCTCTTCCACAATTCTAAAAAGTCAGCTCCTCAAGGCTTGGCGTAGGGTTGCCGCGCTGCGGGATAACCGGCGGAGCCTTGATTGGCGGCCTCGCGGACGCCGGGCCAAATTTCGTCCGCTCCTTCGGCGTTACTGTAACCATCACATATTCACCGTTTCGCATGATCTTCATCGCCACGCTCTGGCCGATCTTCAACTGGCTGATGGCTTGAGCATACTCATCGGGCGTCCTCACGCTGCGACCATTGATTTCAAGAATAATGTCACCCCCGAGCACCCAGGGCTCTCCCTCAATCACAACATCAAGATTGCCCGCCCGCAGTCCGCTTTGTTCCGCCGGACTTCCATCCTCGACATCCATAATCAAAAAACCAGCAGCCAGCGGGAGCGCAATCAATCCCCTCACACTGTCCGTCACTAGCTTCCCACCGGTCCCAACCCACGGCCGTATTACGCGGCCATGCTTGCTGAGTTCGGCGATAACGGACTTCACCTTATTAATGGGAATCGCAAAGCTAATATTTTGCGCCCCCATGAGAACAGCAGTATTCACACCAACCACATGGCCATCCGCATCAATGAGCGGCCCACCGCTATTGCCAGGGTTGATCGCCGCGCTGGTCTGAATAACTCGCTCCTCAAAGATGTTGGGCAGCCCCAGCACGCGGCCAAACCCGCTGACCAATCCGGTGGTGAGGGCATACCCCAATCCAAAGGGATGGCCGATGGCAAATACACGCTGGCCGATTTCGAGTCGATCTGAATCCCCAAGTTGAACCACTTCCTTATGACTCGTTGGAAGAGCAACCCGCAGCAATGCGATATCTGATTGGGCGTCGCTTCCGACAACCTCGGCCGCCAGGCGCGTGCCATCTTGAAGCGAGACGGTGACATTAGCGGCACCCTCGATCACATGTGCATTCGTGATCACCTCACCATCTTTATTTAACAGGAATCCAGACCCAATTGACGTATCCTGACTTGTACTACCTGGAAGATGGTGATGGCTGATGTAAGCCGATGCGATGAACACCGTGGCCGGCGCCATTTTCCTATAGAGGCCGATGGCGATATCCTCATCTGATGCCGCTTTGGCGTATCCCGTTATCACCAACAGAGCAGATACGATAGCGAAACATGCGCTCGCAAGTCTGACACATGACAACATGACTGCCCCTTCGCGTTTTTACGCGTTACCAAACCCTAGAAGAGAAAATACCTCTGAGCCATGGGTAGTACCGCCATGGGCTCGCACTTGAGCAACTGACCATCGGCGCGGACCACATATGTCTCCGGGTCCACTTCAATATGCGGCAGCGCATCGTTCAATTTCAGATCGCGCTTGCCAATGCCGCGGCATTTCTTGACGGCAGAGATACGCTTCTGGAGATTGAGCGTTTTCGCAACTCCGCGCTCGAACGCCGCCCTGGAGACAAAGGTGAGGCTGGTCGTATATGGTGCGCGGCCAAAACTCCCGAACATCGGTCTGGTGATGACCGGCTGCGGCGTTGGAATAGACGCGTTCGGATCGCCCATCGCGGCCGACACGGGAAATCCGCCCTTCACGACAATCTCGGGCTTCACGCCAAAGAACGCGGCCCGCCAGATCACCAGGTCGGCCAGCTTGCCGACTTCGACAGAACCCACTTCGTGCGCGATACCGTGCGCGATCGCCGGATTGATCGTGTACTTGGCCACGTACCGCTTCGCGCGGAAGTTATCATGGTGCTTGCCGCCGTTCTTCCCGTCCTGCGCCAGCGCACCCCGCTGCACCTTCATCTTATGGGCCGTCTGCCAGGTGCGAATGATCACCTCGCCGACACGCCCCATCGCCTGGGAATCCGACGACATGATGCTGATCGCGCCCATGTCGTGCAGGATGTCCTCTGCGGCGATCGTCTCGCGCCGGATGCGCGACTCGGCAAAAGCGATATCCTCGGGGACGCGCGGGTTCAAATGGTGACAGACCATGAGCATGTCCAGATGCTCGTCCATCGTGTTCACGGTAAACGGCATGGTGGGATTGGTCGAAGACGGCAGCACGTTCGGCTCACCGCAGACCTTGATGATGTCCGGGGCATGG
>JBGPNZ010000031.1:0-14477 GCA_041487795.1 Nitrospiraceae bacterium | reverse complement strand
TGAAACGTCACCCCGTCATCGGACACCTTGCGCAATTTGGCCAGGCTGAATACTTGGAAACCTCCGCTATCGGTCAGAATGGCGCCCGGCCAGGCGTTGAAGGCATGCAGCCCACCCAACCCGGCGATCACTTCGTGGCCAGGGCGCAGAAAAAGATGATAGGCATTGTTCAACATCAGCCCGTAGCCCATGGCCTGCAATTCGTTCGGCTCGATCCCTTTCACGGGGCCAAGCGACCCGACCGGCATAAAGGCGGGAGTGGCAATCGTTCCATGCGGCGTCGTCAAGCGGCCGCTCCTTGCCTGGCCTCCGAAATCAGTCTTCTGTACCGAAAATCCAGCCACCGATGGCACCGCCTTACATGCGCTCAGGAGCCGAAACTCCCAGGAGCCCCAGTCCGTTTCGAATCACTTGCCCCACCTGCCCCATCAGCGCCAACCGCGCGCCGGTCAACCGGGGGGTGAGTTGCTCGCGATGCTTCACCGATGAGACCGTCGCATCCTTCACAAACTGTCCCGCATCAGACGCATCCCCCTCGGCCGCCGGAGGGAGAATCCGGTGCTTGAAATAGAAAGTGTGCAGCAACTGCGCCAATTCCTGGAGGTAGAATACGATCCGGTGGGGTTCGAGCGCCAGGGCACTGCCTTCTACTACCGAGGGATAGGCCGACAATTTCCGAACCAGTGTGAACTCGTCGGGATCGGTGAGCGCTTCCAAGTCGGCTTCGCTGGGCTTGGGCACCGCAATCCCACGGCTCTCCGCTACTCGGAACAGGCTGGCCACACGGGCATGCGCATACTGCACATAGTACACGGGGTTATCGGCCGATTGCTGCTTGGCCAATTCAAGATCGAAATCCAGATGCCGGTCGGATGATCGCATCAGGAAGAAGAACTTGGCGACATCGGCCCCGACCTCGTCCACCACTTCCTGCAACGTCACGAACTCGCCCGCCCGCTTCGACATCTCGACCTTCTTCCCGCCGCGCAGCAGATTCACCATCTGAACCAGTACGACGCGCAGCCTGTCCTTGGAATACCCCAGGGCCTGCATGACGGCCTGCATGCGCGGGATGTATCCGTGATGATCGGCGCCCCACACGTCGATCAGCAGATCATAGCCACGCTGTAGCTTGTCGCGGTGGTAGGCCACATCGGAAGCCAGGTAGGTATATTCGCCATCCTGTTTACGGATCACCCGATCCTTCTCGTCTCCATAGGCGGTGGAGCGGAACCACAAGGCCCCCTCCTGATCGAACAGGAGTTCCTTCCGGCGCAATTCCTCCAGCGCCGAGGTCACCGCACCGGCGGACAGCAGCGATGCTTCGCTGGCCCATGAGTCGAAGGCAATGCGAAACGACCGAAGATCCTGCCTGATCACCTCGAGCATTTCCCGATAGGCGAACTCCTGGCATTGCTGCTGGGCTTGTTCCGGCGGAAGTGCGGCCAGGTCTGCACCCAGACGCGCCTGCGCTTGCTCCGCCAGCTGTTCGACATAGGTCCCTTGATAGCCATCTTCTGGAAACGCCACCGCCCGGCCGTTCCGTTGCTGATAACGGGCATAGACCGACTGCCCCAGGAGTTTCATCTGCCGGCCGGCATCGTTGATATAGTATTCGCGTGAGACGTCGAACCCGGACGCCCGCAATAGATTGGCGACTGCATCACCCACTGCCGCGCCACGCCCGTGCCCGATGTGCATGGGGCCGGTGGGATTCGCGCTGACATATTCCACCAGCACCCGGCGGCCCTTCCCAAGGTCATTCTGACCGTAGGCATTGCCCTCGGCTTCGATCTGGGACAACACCTTCATCCAGAGATCGCGTTTCACCGTCATGTTGAGAAAACCAGGAGCGGCAATCTCGACGCGATCGAAGACAGACCGGGGCTGATCGAGGTTGTCGAGGATGATCTGCGCGACGTCTTCCGGAGAACGTCGCTCGTGCGCGGCAAGACTCATGGCGATGGCGGTTGCCAAATCACCCCATTCCGGTCGTTTGGGGAAATCCAGTGTAATAGAAGGCCAGGTCTCAACGGTGAGTTGCCCTTTTTGTTTGGCCTGTTGTAGCGCCTGCTGCAGCGCTTCCGTGACTTTTCCTCGCACAATCTCGTGGGGCACTCCCCCTCCTCTTCGCCCGCATATTCAAGAAGGCTTCTACTGCAACCGCAAATACGCTGCTACGATAAGCTTGGCCGCCAGTTGCCACGGCCAAGCGGGCGGGTTCGCCGCTCGGTCGGTCAACAGACTGTGCAAGTCTGCCTCCCTCCCTCTCGGCTCCACGCGCCCGTCTCGCGGAGCGTCTCCGCGGTTTCGTCACGAACCCTCATGAACGAGCGGGCTAACCCCGCTTGTTTTCAGAAGAAAATGGCTTCGGCAATTTAGCATAACTCATACGGGAGAACAAGGTAACGGCATCGTCCGCCTCATTCACTCAACCTTCCTATGCGCGGTCGTGGCCGGATCCGGCCAGCAGCTTCCTGGCAAACTCGAAGTCAGCCGGCGTGTTGATGTTAAAGAAAGACAGGAGTTGGGGATCGACATCCAGAAAGTCTTTCTCGGGGATCAGTTTCACGGTTAGGCCAGGGACTTCCGCTAAACTCTGCACCTTGAATTGTTGCGCCCTGGCCATCTGCTCCAAATGCGGCAGGCAGGCTTTTGAATACACAGCGTGCATGGGTTGTAGCCCCGTCGCCAGCTTAGGAATGACGACATCGGCTTGCGCACCAAACTCAGCAAGACGTCTGAGACTCGCTGGGTTCAAAAAAGGCATGTCGCAACCGACAGCCAAAACCCTGGGATGGCTGGCCGAGGACAACCCCGTATACAGGCCTCCCAGCGTCGCGCAGTTGGGAATAAGATCCGTCACGACGCGGTAGCCCGGACCCGTCAGCTGAGGCAGCGGCTCCGCGAGAGCAACCAGCACCTCGTCGAAAAGACTCTGCAGCACGGACAGCGCCCGCAGCAGCAAAGCCTGCCCACCAAGCTCAAGAAAGCGCTTGTCCCGACCCATACGTCGGCTTGTCCCACCAGCCACCAGCACCCCGGTCATATTTGGAATGGTTTCAGGCACAACGCGCCCCTTCATGCCAACCTTCGGTTGAACCGCGGCCTCATTATATCGGCTCATCACGTTGAAGGCGCGGATAAACCGTCCGGGAATTCTACAGCGGCGGCCTTGCTCAGCATTCTGCAAGAAAAACAAAAAGGGGGTGGGTTGCCCCACCCCCTTTTATGCTTCCCTACCCGCAGAAGGGATTATTTAGACCTTGCCCTTCTTACGATTGGTCCGTCGCGTCAAAATCCATCCTTCCAGAATCACGATACTCACCGCGATCACAGTCGGATAGATGTAGGTTTCCTTCGGAATCGGCGGCTGAAGGACGAGGTAATAAAACGCAGAGACGGCCATCTTGCGGCCGGCATCTCCGTTGTGGCCATCCCACGCAAAAAACACCGCGGGGATATACTTGCCGACCTCGAACTTCACGTCCTCATCATAATCAGCCTTGAGGGGCCGCTTGATGATGAGACTCCATTGACCGTCTTTCCACTCGGCCTTCGCCAGCTTCAGCTTCTCCGTGTAGTCGTCACGGTCTTCGAAGTCTTTATCCCAGCCGGTTCCCGTGAAGGCGCGCAACGACCCGTCTGCCTCCCACTTCACGATATCCACCGGGTACTTCTCGTCACCCCACAGATACCGCGGCTTTTCCGGTGGCGGTAGCTCCTGCCACTTGACCGGGAATTGGAACGCGAAGGCGTCGTTGTAGACCGGGAACTTGTTCTGACCGGCCGCGAGCGACCCTTCCTCGCCCGTCTTGGGGGCCTGTTCCTTCACGCCATGGGTTTCAACGTTCACTTCCGTCGGCTGCCAGGGAATCTTGGTTCCGGCTTCCTTGGCCACGCTCTTCGTCCGGTCGTCCCACTGGAACAGGAACGCGATTTGCTTTTCCTTCGCGCTGTACAGCGACTTGACCCAGACATCGTCGAGACGATTGACGAAGTTACGGGGTTTGTGCGTGATTTGGCCGCCGAGCAGCATGATGCGGCGCTCCCGCTTCTTCCAGAGTTCATGTTCGGGATCATCCGGAATCTCACCCTCAACCGCGCCGGAGAGGAACACAAATTTGATCTTCGGCTTGTCGGTGAGCGGATCGATTTCCAGCGGATTGCCCTTCGCGTCCCGCTCGCACAGCGATTGCACGAAGTTCGCAATGTGCCACCGCTCCTCGACCGTGGTGTTGTCCGCAAAGGAGGGCATCGGCGTGCCGTTGACACCCGTGGAGAACGTCCGGAAGATGTTCTTGACGTCGTAGGGATCCTGTCGGCTTCCTCTGAAGTTCCAACACTTGCGCTGGTTAGCCGGCTGAATGGCGAATCCCCAGTCATCCTTCAGGTTGAACGCGTTTCCGTCGCCACGGCCCTCAGCACCATGGCACTCGATGCACTTCTTGTCGAGGAAGAGTTGCTTGCCCTTTTCGATGCTCTCCGGGGTTGCCTTGATCTGTGTCTTCAAGAGCTGATCCCAATCAAGCACCGTCATGGTCTCAGTCACCTTGTCATCGAACTTCCGATCCTTCACAAGCTGGTTCGTCACAAAGGACAGGACTTGCAAGCGCTGCTCGTCCGTCAGAATACCCTCCCAGGACGGCATCGCCGAGCCAGGCAGACCGTGCGTGACCGTCTCGAACAGGTCATTCTGACCCTTGATCGGCTTTTTGGCATCGAACAGCGGCAACTCACCGCTGGCCGTGTGCCGAATCTTGAAGGTACCCTGGTTGAAGTTTCTCGGGCGTGGCCAGAGACGGTCGGCAGCCGGGCCATCGCCCGCACCATCAACCCCATGGCACCACACGCACTTGGTGAAATAGACGCGCTTCCCGGCTTCGATCATCTCAGCCGCAGGCAGCGGAGCCAGATCACCTTTTTTAAACCCTGCCGGAAGTCCGCTCCCGCCTTCCTGGGCGAAGATCGAGACACCGGCGCTGCCCGAGACCATCGTGATCGCGAGCGCGGCCGCGAGAATCAGGACTGCTTTACTAGTCAACCCAGCTTGCTTCATGGTGTTGTACCCCTTCACCGATTGAATGCGGGATTAATCCCACGTCCGAGGATAATAGCCCGTGTGCCAGTATTCGAATAATACGACTTTCCAGATTTCGTCGGTCGTCAGATGTTGCTCCCAGGGCGGCATGACCGAGGCCCAGGGGAACCCTTCACGCGGGAGACCGATTCCACCCTTCGACACGCGCCAGAAGATAAACGTTTCCTGCAATTGCGCGATCGTCCCAGGATCGGTGAAATTCGCCGGAATCGGATTGAACGCAAACGCGTGCAACCCGCGCCCGTTCAAGTTATCTCCGTGGCAGAAGTGGCAATTCTGGAAAAAAATCTCGCCACCTTCCCGCACGTTTTTCAGATAGCCTTCCGCTTTGGGATCCCATGGATTGGCGTTCTGCTGCATCAAGCGGCCCATCGCCTGCTCGACGATGAGTTTATTGCTGTACTCCTGATCGTACTTGCCTTCCGGATTGGCCCGGTAGGGGTTCTGTGAGGTCTGGAGCACAAAGGTCTTTCCATGCACCTTGGTGCTCGCCGGAGGAGCCGGATGCACGGTCCGCAGCTCGATCGGCTCATCCACATCGGCACCGGCCCCCTGAGGGATAAACGACTGGTAGGCAAAGCCCCACAAGCCAAGAGGGATCGCGATCAAGAAGAAGGTCCGCAAGCCCTTGTGCAATGGCGTGATGCCATCCATCACGTTAAGAATCGGCTGTCGAAACTTCTTCCAGTCCTCCTCGTTGCTCGACATCCACATAAAGACGGCCACCAACGTGACCGTGCCGTACATAGCCCGGACGCTGAACGGAATGGGCGGATAGACACGGTACTTGAGGTAGAACAGAATGAACGCAACGAAGCCAATCCCCTGCCAGAATCTGGGGATCCCCATGCCCAGTGAGTTCAGCATATAGCTGAGCCCGGCGAACCCCGCCACAAAGAGGGTAAGCTCGAAGAGCAGCTGCATAGGCATGTAGCCTTCCACCAAATGCACGGTGGAGGCCGGAATCACTCCGAAGATCATGCCCAGCAGGATGAGCGATGCAATCACTCCCACCACTGCGCCGACTGACATTAGTGCTTTCATCTGTTCACTCCCTTGTCGCTTTACAACAAACTGATGAATGACTCTTTAAGAGATTTTCGGTGGCGGCGCGCCCGCTTTCACCTGGGATAGATAATCCACAATCTTCTTCAACGCGCCCGCGCTCAGTTTCTGCCCGAACACCTTCGGCATCAGGTTATCGGGAAATGGTTTCACCACGTACGTGCTCGGCGAAACAACGGACTCCATGATGTATTCCGGAGTGCTCTTTGCCGTCCCCTTGTAGGCCGGGTCATGGATCCGGTTCGGCGCATTCGTCCCTTCTTCGAGCTTGGGGCCCTGGGTGCCGACTGCGCCGGGAATCCCCGGGATGGTATGGCACATCACGCACTGCGCCTTGGCAAAGATCTGATCAACCGGTTCAGTGCCATCGGCCAGCAACTGCGTGGGGCCGGCAGCCTTATCATCCTGCTGCTTCGGCCGATCCGCTTCCGGAATGAATTTCTCGTAGGATTTAATAATATCTTCGTAACTCGGGGCTTCCCTGCCCTCACGAACATAGAGCCACGTATCCACAGCCGCGAGCTCCGGCAAACTCAAGGAGATCGGTGGCTTGTGAATTTTCGGCATGGGGCTTTCCTTGTCGTTCGTGCCCTTCACCCCAAATCCGGCAGCCACATAACAGTTCGGGCACGAGTGTGATTCGGCGATATACTCCTGCACGGTTGTCGCAGTTCCACACCCAGGACAGGCTTCCTTTTCAACAGTGTCGCGCTTTGCCGGCTCACCCTTGTGATAGCGAGGATCTGTCAACCGTTCCTTCTCCGCTCGCTCAGGGATGCCGAAAAGGTTAGGCGCCCGCTCGCTCAAGAAGCCCTTCTGGAAGCCGTGGCACAGAGGGCACTGCCCCTTGCCGATCGCACCCTGCACGCCACTTTGCCCGATGCCGCCGAAGATAATTTTTTCGCCCTCATCGGCCAACTGTTGAGGCGTCATGGCGTCGAAAACCAACTTCACGTCTGGGGGCGGAAACCCGCCTTCCACCTGCGGCAACCAGTTCCCATAGCCGGACAGCGCCGCTGCGACGAGAAACATGACCCCGCCGATCTTCAAGAGCGCGCTGACATTCGAGAAGTACAGCGCCATCATGAACGTCATCGCCGTGATCATCACCAGCGACACCGGCAACAGGCGGGACTCGCCGAAGAAATTAATCTTATAATTGGCGATCGCCATGAAGAGCATGACTGTGGCGAGCATTCCAATAAAGATCTTAAAGGCTCCGTCTTTATTCCCTTTGGTGATACTGTAGACCAGCAATCCCGCTAGGACCGCCAGAACTCCCCACCCCATACCCAGTGTGGCTACCAGTAACTCTTTCACTTCACACCCCTCCCTCACCCAGTCCCCGCTTAGGCGGGGACTAGATCATAAGAAATCAAGCAATTAACTGAGGATTAATGTCCGTGTGCGGGCTCGGGCACCCGGCCAGGCACATGAGCCGTTGCTTCGACCTGCACTTTCTTGACTCCCAACGTTCCCAGCCAGAATACGAACAAAATGCTGACCCAGAAAAACAGCACGTTGAACGAAATCATGTTAGCCGCGAACCCGACCGTATGCGTATAGGCCCACGGCGAGTTGTCGCGCATGATCTCATTCACATGCCAGAACAGACGCACGGACGACCGAATGTAGCCCATCAGCCCCATCATCCAGGTGAACGCCGTCGCCAGCATGATGATCGCGTACTGGGACCGCACAGAAATCTTGCCCCATTCGATCGGCCCCATCTGCTTGGCCCCCTTCAGCATGAAACCATTCAGGGCAGTCATGAAGAAGAGGCACGACAGCGTCGTGGCTACTTGAGGCACCGACAGCCCGACTCGGACGTTTGCCGGGATGTAGTAGCCGTAGACGGCCAGCCAGATGATATTCACATAGGCGAAGCCGAAGAACGCCCCCATGAAGATGTTCCCAAACTTCTTCCACGGCACCATCGGCTCCTTGTTCCCACGCATGTACCAGATAAAGCTCAACACCGTCGTGGTGATGATCACGTTGATGCCGCCGTTCTTGGCCGACATCACGCCGTAGTTCCCCAACACCGGGTGCTGCTGGCCGCCCATGGCTTTGAGCTCAGCCGGCGTCATGACTATCGTGTGCGGCGTAATAAAGATCAGGAAGCCGACGACCAGTACAAACACCAGATACTTGATGTACCGCTGATATTTCTCGGCGCCGCGCATTCTTCCGAGCGCCTGCCACAGATAGTAGTTGGTGCTCAGAAACAGAATGCCGATCATGGTCGCCTGGATGATGAAGAGCCACGCCAGCAGCCCGCCCATCAGCGTAATCCCCATCTGCTGACGGTAGGCATACACTTCGCGCATCAGCCAGTAGCCGGCAAATGGCAGTGGAATCAAGAACGCAACGCCGATGGCCATCGCAATGTAGCCCATCCAGTCGTAGTGGGCCCGTTCTTCATCCGTCTTCGAAGAGAGGAACCGGTACGCCGCATAGGCCGCCACCACGCCACCGCCGAAGGCCATATTGCCCAGAATGCGATGCACGTTGAGCGGGTTCCACAGCGCCGTATGGATCACGTGCCAGATATTGCCCAGGAAGCGGCCCTGCTCATCCACGCCGGCCGGAGACATCATGAACCCGATCCAGGAGTTCGCCAGCATCATCAGCGTGGTGCCAATGACGTTCAGGATCACCGACATGCTGAGGTGGATCCACTTCAGCAGCCCTTCCTTCATCTTGTCCCAGCCGTAGTAGTAGATGTAGAGAGTACCGCTTTCCGCCACAAACATCAGCGCATAGATGTGCATGACGGGGCGGAAGATGCTGGAGAGATAAAGAAAGAACGCGGGATACAGAGTCAGGAAGGTAAAGATCAGAATGCCGCCAAGGATGGCCGTGAGCGAGTAGGCCGTCAGACTGATCTTCACGAAGTCATAGGCCAGCTGATCATACTTCTTCGCCATCGCCCTGTCCTTGGTGACCACCCCCATGAACTCGATGATCATACAAAAGATGGGTACTGCCAGGACGAAACTGCCATAGTACAAATGCTGCTGGTTGGCAAACCACAGGAGCACGCGGCTCTCAAAATTGTAGCGCGGATAGTCTTTGATCCCATCCGTCGTCTTTGGGGCCGGAGCTCCCGAGACGATGCCCTCGGTCTTATAATAGACGTCCCGACCTTTCTCGACCTTGGCCTCGTCCTTCTTCCCCCCCTCCGCCTTGACTGCAGGAGCCGGCGGCGCCTCGCCCCCTCCGCTCGCCAGAGCATTCAACGAAGCGGCGATCGGCAGAAGAAGAAAGCCAATCATCGCGCAGAGCGCCATGATCGACCAGATCTTCTTTCCGTTTTGACGACCCATGGTGTACCTCCCTAACAACAGTCTCATAATTTTCAGTCTCAAAATGTTCCGATGCGGCAAAGATTACTTTCTAAAGAGATACCAGTAGTCCAATCCCTGCATGTCCATCATGTAATGGTCAACGATGTGGAAATAGGCGACCACGATCACGACGGACACCACTGCGGCATATGCCGTGTTATTCAGGAGGTCCATCTTTTTCCCGACAAACAACAGGACTACACCAATGGCCAGAAGAGCGAACCAGAAGATTGGATTGGTGATAGCCTTAATAATCATCATTTCCATTTGCAAGACTCTCCCTTAAAAAGTATGACGGATCAGCACGGACATTGAATCCCGTTGAGCCAGTAGAAAAACCACAGGCCCACCGCACAGGTGATGTAAAAAATCATTTTGCCGATTTTGATTTGGGTATCATTCTGCGCCGCTTCCATGTTCTCTCCTTTAGGTTCTCAGTGCTCTCCGTTGCGTGACAACTTCTGCTCATTATTTTTATCATGCGCAACATCAGTTGACAGGTTTCGCATCTCTATGCTAAAGCTTCCGGCGCTTGCGCACAATAGAGGGCGCAAGAGGGAACAGAGTATGGAAAAAACCTCGAAAACGTTCGATATTATAGTTTTGGCTGGTATGGTTGTCAATATAATTTTAGCCGTCTTCCTTATTCTCTACTACTTTGATTTCTTGTGATTTTTTTTCCTTTCACCGCTTGCGTGAATCCCCCGTTCTGAACGCCAGAAACAGCACAGCGAAAGCCGATCGTCTCATCCCGAAAATCCGGCACCATTTTGTTTCGGCTGGTCACGCGGACGTCCGTTCCTGACGTCGTGTATCCACCTCCGCGAAGCACTCTGAACGTTCCGAATTCAGGCCCCTTGGGATTTTTGTCGACAGGCTCGCGATACACCTCCTCTCCGTACCAGTCGGCGACCCATTCGATCACATTGCCGGCTCCGTCAGCGACTCCAAACGGACTCACATCCCGCTTAAACGAACCGCTTGGCGCCGCCACGGCATAGCCATCCTTTGCCACCGCCCAATTGGACGCGAGCGGGTCCACATCATTGCCCCACGGCCACAATCGCGCATCGGTCCCGCGCATCGCTTTCTCCCACTCCGCTTCCGTGGGCAGTCGGTTGCCCTTCCACCGGCAGTAGGCGTCGGCATCGTCCCACGACACGTACACGACCGGCTGATTCACGCCGCGCATGTGCGCTATATTTTTTGCGTAGCGGGACGGCGGACCGGCCTTGCGGTGTCCCGTCGCTGTCACGAACTCGGCATACGAGTGGTTCATCACTTCATACTTCCCGATGGAATATGCATCGAGATGAATCACCCGCACCGGCTGTTCATCATACCCGCCCGCCAGCGTCCCGCGCGTGAACGACCCGGCTGGAATCGCCACCATCACCTCTTCACGAGGCGATTCATCGGTGGAAGAGAGTTGAGTATTCGCGTCGGGCATTTGCGGCAGATCAGGCTCAATCGGTGGGAGCGTCGTTCCGCGAAGAATGCCCATGATCGGGAAACTGGCAAAGATCGCCACCACCACAAGCATCGCGATCTTGAAACGTGTTTCAATCATGGCCGCAAACTTCGGGCTGGCCTCTCGTCCCGCGGAAAATAATTTCGCGCATGAATCGGAAGACTATTTCTTCACTCGGAGACGAGACTCGTCCGCATCGCGCGCGCACCGGATACCGATCGTGCTATCCGTCCGCCATTTCTTGGCCGCAAACCGTTTCGACAGCCGGGCATTATGCGACGTTTCACGCCAGGACCCGCCACGAATGACCTTCAGGTCCGCCTCTTCCGGCCCCGGGGGATCCCGATAGGGCGCCTTCTTGTAGTAATTTTCGTCGTAGGAGTCCGCCACCCACTCGGCGACATTGCCCGTCATATCGTAGAGGCCATAGGGACTTCGCCCGGCCTCAAGCGCGCCGGGCGGCGCGAGATACTGAAACCCGTCTTCCCTGCCGTCCACGTTGGCTTGGCCGGGCACAAACATATCGCCCCAGGCGTAGCGCCGCCGGCCCTCGCCGCGGCCGGCTTTCTCCCATTCCGCTTCGGTCGGAAGCCGCTTGCCCGCCCATTTACAATAGGCTTCCGCGTCCAACCACGCCACGCCGATCGCAGGCAATTCGGGCTTTAAAATTTTTGCCTGGTCGTCTTCGAACACTGGGAATCCCGGCTTGTTCCGCTTGGTCATCCGAAGGAACCGGTCGTATTCCGCCTGCGTGACTTCCTTCTTATCCATATAAAAGGTCTTGAGGTAGGCCTGATGCTCGGGCACTTCGTCAGGATCACCCTCCGAGCTTCCCATCGTGAAGGGGCCTTCGGGAATCTGGATCATTTCGCGGCCCTCATCGCCCACCAGCGTCTTATACATCGAAAAGTCTCGATCGGCGACCGCTGCCACCGGCCGATGCTCTGTCTTGACCGACGCCAGGAGCTCGCGCTGCTTCTTCGCTTTATAGGATTCGTGGACTAGCAGCCCGATCATCAGCGCGAACGCGGCAAAGACAAAAATAATCGACCCGATCAGAACGTTCTTATTCTCCATGCTCACCCAGTACCTTTCCTGCTTCCCTTACGGCTGCGGCTCCTCCGGCGGAGCCGCCTGTTTCCGCTCCGCCCAAAGATCCAGCAGCATGGATGCCTGCACCCCGATAAATCCTCCCATCGCCGCGCCCGCGCCGGCTCCCCACGAAATTTTCTCGAAGCCGGCGACCAGCCACGCGAGCAGCCCGCCGAAGACGGTCCCGATCAAGATGCTGACCAGAAACCGCCTCCCTCCCAGCCATCCGACGACCAGACCGAGCGCGACGCCCAACGCTCCGGTGATCGGGATCGCACTGCCGCCCATGAACCAGCCGATCAACGTTCCAACCGTCCCCATGACCGCTGCACCGAAGGCCATATCCACGACCTTCCGCGGAGCGAGTTGAACCGACTCTGCCTGAATAAGCGACATGGTCAGCGCGTTTCGACGAGACGGTTACGGGGCGGTCACAATGATCGGCCCAAAATCCACTTCAACGCCGGGCCCGCCCAGCAGGGAAAACCCCCAGGCCTGGGCCGCCGGTTCGTGCCGATGAATGCGCTTGAAATCTTCATACGCATTCACTCGCTGTTCCACCCACTCCCCAAACCCTCGTGAGCCTTTCTGCAAGACAATCTCGAAGGCGTCGAACAGCCCGCCTTCCGTCATCGTGCCGACCTCTTTGGTCTGGCTCCAGACATATTTCGTGGCCACCGGGATAACCAGTAGATCCGTATCCAGCGAGATGAATACCGCCGCGACCGGATCGGCCCCGGCCGGCGCATGCTTCACCCGCCAGCGCCATGTGACGATCGGCATCGCCTTGGGATCCCAGGCGATCCGCTTGTAGACCCGCTGATCGGCGCCCTTGGCCGCCAGGAACGTCATGCCCTTCTCGGATTGAACCGTGTATTGTTTCCTCGCTTTCGTCTCCTGCCGCTGCGCCTTCCACGCCGTCGGGAACCCGTCCGTGTCTTTGGCACTGTAATCGTCCAGCACCAGCAAGCCGGCCGATTGGACCGACATCGGCGTAGCAAACGCACAGACGAGGCAGAACGCGCCCAGGATTGCTGCCCCGGCCGCGCGCCACAGATAAGCGGTCATCTGTTTCATGAGGGCTGCGCCTCCTGCGACGACGGCGGAAAGAGCGGCTGGTTCTCCGCCGCTGCATCCATTTCTGGAAGCGGGCGCTGATCGCGGCTGCTGAGCCAGAACAGCAGCAATGCGGTCATCCAGAATACCACCATGTTCACCGTCACCATCTTGGCCGCAAAAGCCAGCGTGGGAGTATAGGCCCAGGGCGAGGCATCGGGCATCAGTTCGTTGACATGCCACGCCAGCCGACCTGACGAGCGAATATAGCCCATGAGTCCCATCACCCACGTGAAGGAGGCTGCCAGCCCGAAGAGCGTCACCATGCCCCGGACGGACATTTTCCCCCACCGCACCGAACCGTGCACGATCGCCCCGCGCAGCATCGCACGATTGATCAGCAACCCGGCCACGACGACCGTCAGTGTGGTAAACGCCTGTGGGGACGAGAGCCCTACGCGCACACTGGCCGGCACATAGAACCCGTAAATGGCCAGCCAGACAATGTTCACCATGCCGGCAGCAAACAACACGGTCAGCAGGATGTTCCCCTTGCGCGCCCACGGCACGGTGATCGTGCGATTCGCGCGCCGGTAGAAGATATAGCTCAAGGCCGTCAGGCAGATCATCACATTCACCGCGCCGTTCTTGGCCGACATCACGCCGTAATTACCGACCACCGGATGCTGCGCGCCTCCCATGGCTTTCACCTCGCTTCCGGTCATCATTACCGTATGCGGCGTCAGCCACACGAAAATGCAGCCCGTCAGCCCCAGGACCAGATACTTGTACGCCTGCTCGTAACGTTGCCCTCCCTGCAGGCGTCCCATGCTCTGCCAGAGGTAATAGTTGATGCCGAGAAACAGCACGCCAATCAGGAGCGCCTGCACGACGAACAGCCACGTCAGCAACCCGCCCATCATCGTCACGCCCATGCTTTGCCGGAACGCATACACCGACTTCATCAGCCAGTAGCCCGCAAAGGGCATCGGCAACAGCGCGACCACCGTCACGATCAGAAACACCGCCCCGACCCAATCGTAGTAGGCCCGCTCCTCCTCCGACTTGCTCGTTAAAAACCGATACGACGCGTAGGCCAGCACCACGGCCCCACCAGACATGATGTCCGCAAGAAACCGGTGTACATTGAGCGGATTCCAGAGCGCCGTGTGCATCAGGTGCCAGACATTACCCAGAAAGCGCCCCTGTGCATCCACACCGGCCGGCGACATCATGAAGGCAATCCAGCTGTTCGCCAGAAGCAACAGCATCGCGCCGAAAACGTTGGAGAGGATGCCGATCGCTGCATGGCACCATTTCAGCGCCGGCGCCGCCATACGGT
>JBGPNZ010000030.1:0-14779 GCA_041487795.1 Nitrospiraceae bacterium | reverse complement strand
CGGAGGGTTTCCTCGTTTGACAAGGCTTTTGAGCGACTTCTATAATCCCGCCAGTGCCGAAGTGGTGGAATGGCAGACACGCACGTTTGAGGGGCGTGTGGCGAAAGCCGTGCGGGTTCAAGTCCCGCCTTCGGCACCAACTCTCCCATCAGACTGATGTCCTGCATCTTGCCAGGCCCCGAGCCCGCCGTGTTCTATAGGTGTGAAGGCTGCCCATCGCCGCCCGAGCTTCTCGGGCTTGATCTTACGATAACAGGAGGAAGGACCGACGATTTTCCTGATCGGTGATGCGCACGTCACTCCCTCACAGGATCGGCGTGCCGTTCAGGCACTTCCTTGAGAAAAACTTTTTCCGCCACAACCGGAAGCCCCTCTGTCAGCGCTCTTTCGGGAAACACATACTCTTCCTCGAACCACCGCTTCTGCATTTCCGCGAGACGGCCTGTTTCCTCCAACTGTAACAGGAGTTTATTCACCGCCCACCGCAACCGATAGCTTTGCTCGGGCATCACCAGCGCATACTGTTCCCGTGTCAACAGGAACGGCTTTTCATTGTCTAGCGTGATGAGTTGCCACTTTTTCCGGACACGTTTCGTCACGAATTCAAAGATGGGATAGCTGCCCAGGATCACATCAATGGAAGAGTCATCGGACTCAAATGCCGCCGGCAAGGAATCAAACACGAGCAGCCGGCTCTCCTTCAGGTTTTCCACCGCATAGAGGTGCGCGCTGGTGCCTTCCTGGACAGCCACGCTGAGACCGGCTAACGCCCGTTCTTTTTGGGATGATTGGGGCGGCTGTTCGCCATGGACCTCGAGCGAGGCGCGGACTCGCGCAAGAATCTCTGGTCGTTGTACGATGGCTGTTACCCCGCCGTTGGATAAATAGGGGAGTGAATAGGCCACGCCGGACCGAGCCGGAGCCGGCACGCTTGCCCCGACGACGGAGATAAAGAGATCCACTTTACCTTCGTTCAAGTCCATCGCTAGGTTCCTGAATGGGACCGGCTGCAGAAGGGGCGAGACACTATGCCCGCCACAGTGCCGGGACAAGGCTCCGGTAACTTCGCGGATCAGTTCCACGTCCAAACCCGTCACGAGCGATCGCTGACCGATTCGAACCACCGGGAAGATCAGCGGGCGAAATGGTTCCGGCGTGATCCCGACGCGCAGTTGTTGGCGGCGACAGATCCTATCGAGTTCGTCGCCGGGGGCGGATCGGACGTACTGCACGGCATCATAGACGAGACCGCATCCCTGCAGGGCCATCACCAGAAGCCCGCTGAGTACTCCCAGCGGTATGGCCCGATGTCGGCCGGTTCTCATAACACCCTCCCGTACTTCGCGGCCGTCATGCCGAGATTCCCTGACTGTCGCTGGTGTTTCTCGCCGGTGTCGGCCAGGGGATGCCGATGTCTGTCAACGTTTGGAGAATTCGCTTTTCCCTGCCCCAGTCGCTCCACCACACCTTTCTGACCGGTAAGACCCGCAGATCCGTCGTTCGCCTCGCCAACACCGCCGATGAAAAATTCACCGGGGGAATGGTCCGATAGAGCTCATTGAGTATGGTGTGCTCCCGTGGAGTGCCGATCGCACATCGGAGCGCAGCAAAGTTCGCCGTCAACTCCGGGACAGTCTCATGGGCAAGCTTCATGAGCGATTGTGCGCGCGCGACCATGACCATGGTGTTCCAGAGCCATCCCTTCTTCATCAGTTCTCTCGCATACGCATCGGACGGCTTTTCCACGAAGCGATTGATCGGCCGGATCGACACGTGGCTCTGCACTCCCTCCGGCGATCTCGGTTCAATCCACCCATAGTCGGACTCGGCGTCGGTCGGCTCAACCCCCAGCAGCACCACCGATTCGGAGCCTTCGCCGGAAACGTAGGCGGCCGCTTCGCGGACCGCCGCCATAAAACGCCGTCCCGGCAGGACGAAGTGATCGGAGGGAAGAATGGCCACAACGGCATGAGGGTCTCTGTGCAGCACATGGACCAGCGGCAGAAGAATTCCCGGAGCCGTCTCCCGATTGGCCGGCTGAATCAGGATGGTGCCCGGTGGTCGAGCCCTGACGGCATCGAAGACGTATCGGCGATGATGCGCCGTCGCCACGACGACCAGTCGCTTGCGAGGAATGATCGTCTCAGCCCGCCGTAACGTCTGCTCGATCATCGTGCGACGTCCGACAAATGCGCAGAACTGCTTCGGCGCATCCGTGCCGAAGTACTTCCGGATGAATCGCTTCAACCGGTTGCCTTCGCCTCCCGCCAGGACAATGCCCCATAAGGCCGCCTTCTTTTCTGCCATGGGTTACTCCTCTCAGCTTCACCCGCCGCGGTTTCCTGAAAGATTTCTCTCGCCGTCTGTCCGTCGTTTCTGAGACCGGCGCTTGTACGATGCTCGGCGATCGGGCGCGGTAATTTGCAGACGGTTGGCACGAATGACAGGCTCATCAATGCATCTGCAATTCACGCATCGGCCGACGAGCAGCCACACAGTGTCGGTCTCGTCTCTGTTGGCGAACACGGATTCCACGACAACCAATCCGCCGCACCGGCCGCATCCCGGCGCTCTTCCTTGTGCCTGGCTTACGATCACGGAAGGGACAGCCAATGTGTGTGTCTCCTGTGTAGACGATGACGAGCCTAGTCTGCCTCGTGCAATAGTCAGTCCACACTCATGTGCCCGCAGCCTATGTTGCTGAACGCAAGAGAATCTAAAGAAGAAACGATGGTGAAAGCTCTTCTCCAATGTCCAAATCTGGTGTCCCTTCCGGTGAAGAAACAACAACATCACACTGTGCGCCTCGTGCGAAATCGCTCACTTCACATCTCTCCAACTCGTCGGACGGACGATTTTCTTCAAATTTTGAGTTCTGTTGTACCCTACTTCAATGTGGACAGGTAGCTTGGTTAAGTGGATGCATGAAACCTACCGAAATGATTCAAAACTTATTGTAGCGGAAGACAGCCAAACCCTTTCAACGGAGTAACGAGCAAGTACACCGAATGTCCCTTGAGAAATAGAGACTCTGAAAGGGTTGAATTCTCTGAAGAATGGATGGTCAACAAAACGAAACAAGCAGTCCACAAATTAAGTGGGCACAACACTAGCGATTTATAAAAAGAAACGGGAAACCAGGCACAAGATCAGGGAGTTGTAAAAAATCGTCTTGGCAAGCTCTGACCTGGTGTCCATGAAATCGGGGGAAGATCAAAGTTTGTGAGCGACGGTCAAGGAACGGAGGGCTTGGTCAGATCATTATTCACCCAGTTATTGCCCGCATTAACATCGATTCCTCCAGCGGCCGGCGGTTTGTCGAGATTGGTATATTGGAAAGTACCGAAGGGCTGGATCTGCTCGTCGGCGGGCAATTGCTTGCGGTTCCAGCCTCCACCGAGCGCGCGGATGAGCGCCACAGAAGATCTCAGCAGGTCGGCCTTGACATTCACAGCTTCGATGCGCGCCGTGAGCGTTTGGACCTGGGCGTAAATAAGCTCAAGGCTGGAAGCCAGTCCGCCCTGATAGAGCTCCGTGGTGAGATTTTGCGTTTTGAGCGTGGCTCCAACGGCGGCGTCTTGCCGCTCGGCGGCGACCGTCAGCCGGTTCGTGAGGCTCAAATTATTCTCGATTTCGCGAAAGGCGTTGAGCACCGTCGAACGGTAGCGATCTTCCATCTCGCGGTAGGCCGACCAGGCCTGCTGTAATTGGGCGCGGCGATACCCACCCTGGAAGAGCGGCAGCGAGACGGCAGAGCCGTAGGACCAGAAGCTATTGGCAAGTTTGATGAGATTGAAACCGTCATCTTCGAACCCCCCGCCGGCCCGAAACGTCACATTCGGATAAAACGCTGCGCGGGCGATGCCTATGGCGCGGTTCGCCTGAGCCATCTGGCGCTCCATCCCGGCGATGTCGGGCCGACGCTCGAGCAAGGTGGATGGGATGGTCTGTGGAATCGTGAAATTCGCGACTCGAAGGTCATCGACCGGGTTGATGGTGAAACTGGAGGGCACCATGTTGACGAGAATGGCGATCGCGTGTTCCGTCACTTGGCGTTGGCCTTGAATCTGGGCTAGTTTCGTCTCAGTGCTGAACAGCAGCGATTCAACGCGGGCGACGTCGAGGGCCGACGCGATCGCGCCGGCAAACTGAGTCTTCACGATGTCAAGCGACTGTTTGTAGAGAGCAATCGATTGGGAATAAATTTCAGCCTGCGCGTCGTAGCTCCGCAGCGTGAAATAGTTCGCCGCAATTTCAGCCTGCAGGCTGAGACGCGCGAGCCCATAGTCGGCGGCCCGCTCCTCGGCGCGATAGATCTCCACGCGCGTCGCGTTGCGAATAGCCGACCAGAAATCCGGCTCCCAAGACGCGATTCCCCCAATGGAAACGCTCGATTCTTGGGTCGGGATGTTGGGAGGGCGAAACAGGGTATTTTCTGATTGCCTATTGTTCGAGGCACCGAGCCCCAATCCGACCTGCGGGATTCGGCGCGACCGGGCCTTCATCATCATATCGCGGGCCTGGACGAACCGCTCGGCGGCGGCCTGCAGGTCCGGATTGGCCGCCATGGCCTGCTCCTCAAGCTTGTTCAGAACTGGATCGTTAAACAGTACCCACCAATCCGGACGCACTTCGCCATCCGACGGCTTCGCCTCGACAAAGGGACTTGCCCCATGCCATGAGGCGGGGACGACAAACTGGGCCGGTTGATAGTCGGGTGCTAGATCGACGTGCGGCGACCAGTCGCTGCAAGCTGACACAATGAGCGCCAGCAGAACAAGGCCGCTGCGCCATGCGCGCCCGAGCCAGATACCCGACATGTCTGGGTTCGTTTGGAAAGGCGCGTCTCTCACATATCACCAACTGTCACTTTGATGATGGTTCCTTTGACTCAGGCACTTCTGTGGTGGAAAGGTCATACCCGGGGGCCGGCGTGACGATGTGCACCTTGTCGCCTTCAAGCAACGCGGCGCTGGGATTGTTGATAATGCGCTCGCTTGTCGAAATCCCCTCTGTCACCTCAACGGCATTGTCGAGAATCTTGCTCACGGTGATCGGTTTGAGGTGCACGCGGTCGTCTTCCGTCACCACGGCCACTTGCGTGCCGTGCTCCTGGAAGACGATCGCGGTGGAAGGAATCGTGAGAGACTTGTTCTCGATCGGAGCCGTGAGATGGACCGTGGCGTAGGAGCCGGGCCAGAGGGCCCTGTCCTCGTTCTCGATCGTGAATTCGGTGATCGCGGTGCGCGTGCTCACATCGAATCCACGGGCGACGGTCAGGAATTTGGCAGTGAAATGACGGTTGGGAAATTGCGGCACCGTCACATCGGCCGTCAGGCCCGGCTGGAGGAAGGGCCCGAAAGCCTCTGGCACGCTGACAAAGAGGCGCATCATACTGACGTCGGCCACGGTAAAGAGGTTACTGATCGTGCTGGAGGAACTGCTGGAGGAACTGCTGGAGGAACTGATCATGCCTTCTTTATTGACGTAGTCCCCGGCGTTCATGTTGCGGACGGTCACCACGCCGTCATAGGGCGCGACGATCGTTTTGAACCGAATGAGCGCCTCAAAGTTCTTGACGTTCTGCTCCGCTGCATTGACCTTTGCCGCTTGGACTTTCGCCTCCGCCACTTTCACCGAGATCGACTGCTCGGAGACCGCATGATTTGTGCGCATCGCCACGAAGCGTCTCGCAGTGAGTTGGGCCAGCGCATTCTTGGCCAGCTCCGATTCCAGATCTGCTTTGGCCTGCGCATATTGGGCATCGAGAGCCGGCGCGTTGATTTCGGCGAGGATGTCGCCCTTCTTCACCTGCGCGCCGTAGTCCTTGTACCACATCTTCACATAGCCCGAGACCTGCGCGTAGATCGGCGCCTCAAACCAGGCCTGAATAGTGCCGGGAAGGGTAATGGTATCATTGGGCTCCACCGGCTTTGCATAGGTGATGGCCACGGTCGGGACGGCAACTTCAAGGGTCTCCTTGCGCAGGACAGCGGCGTTGAGGTTGCTCTCATAGATCCGGTAGCCCAGATACAACACACTAAGGATGATCGCCGCGATGACGATGCCTTTGCCGCGCAGCACATTCATATCAGGCACTTCCTTTTGGGCGATCGGTTCGACGGTTGTAGATGATGGCGTACACGCAGGGCACAAAAAACAGGGTGAACAGGGTTGCGACCATCAAGCCGCCCATGACGGCGCGACCTAGCGGCGCGTTCTGGGAATTTCCCATCGACATCGGCAGCATGCCGATGATCATGGCCGAGGCGGTCATGAGCACCGGACGGATGCGGGCTTTCCCGGCCTCGACGACGGCCCGCAGCGCATCGCCGTGCACGGCGAGCCGTTCGCGGGCGTAGGCCACGACGAGGATCGAATTGGAGGTCGCCGTCCCCATCGTCATGATGGCGCCGGTCAGCGCCGGCACGGAAAGATTCGTATGTGTCAGGAACAAGATCCACGCGATGCCCGCCAACGCGCCGGGCAAGGCCGTAATGATGATGAAGGGGTCGAGCCAGGATTGGAAGTTGACGACGATCAGGAGATAGACCAGCACGATCGCGGCGACGAGACCGACCACCAATTCGACATAGGCATCGTGCATCGTTTCGGCCTGACCGCGAATGGTGAGCGCCGCGCTGCGAGGCAGCTCCTTCTCCATACTGTGCGTCACTTTCTCGACATCCGCCAGCACGCCCCCGAGGTCGCGTCCTTCGGCGGACACATAGATGTCGAACAGCGGCATAATGTTCCCGTGCGTGATCACGCCCGGCGTTCCAATCGAAGAGAACGTGGCCATATTGCCGAGCAGTTTCGGGTTCGTGTCTGACGAGTCGCGATCGTTTCGTTCGACCGGGACGGTCTGGAGATCTTTGATGCTCGTGAGCTGCAGCTGCGGCGTATAGACATTGATCCGATAGGACATGCCTGTCTTGCGATCGAGCCAATATTGTTGATCGACCTGTTGGCTGCCGGCGGTCGTCAGGAGCAGGTTGCCGGCGAAGTCCTTCTGGGTGAGGTTGAGGCCGAGCCCGAACGTGCGGTTGGCTTCGACGAGCATGGTCGGCGTGCGCATCGTCTGCTGGATTACCACGTCGCTCGCGCCGGGGATCTGGCGCAACCTGCCAGCCAGCTTGCGCGCGAACTCGTAGTTGTCGTTGATATCCGGGCCGTTGATCTGCACGTCGATCGGGGAGGGCGAGCCGAAGTTGAGGATCTTCGCGGTCAGATCGGCCGGCTGGAACGTGAATGCGGTGCCCGGGTAGCGCTCCGTCAAGCCCTTGCGGAGAATGCGCCGATACTCCCACACCGGCGACTTTTCATTCTTCAAGGAGATGGTCATATCGCAATCCTGCGAGCCGATCGTCGGCGTCGGAATGAAGGCGAGGTTATGCGGTCCGACCGGCAGGCCGCAATTGCTGACGACGCCTTCGACCTGACCGGGCAGCATTTGCGCGATGTCCTTCGAGACGAGCGAGGCGATGCGCCCCGAAACCTCGATGCGCGTCCCGAGGGGCGCCCGCATGTGCATCTGCAAGGTCCCCGACTTGATCTCGGGGAAGAAGTCGCGCCCGTTGAAGTAAAACAGGGCCAGGGAGCCCAGCGCGAGCGCCAGAGAGATCTTGACGAAGGCGCCGCGATGAACGATTACCTGTTCGAGCAGCGCATTGTAGCGATCACGGAACCGGTCGAAGCGACGTTCAAACCCCTGTTGGAAGCGGGCGAAGATGCCAGGCGGCTTCTGCGCCTCGGGCGGTCCGTTGTGCTCATGGGCCTGCGGCGCGTGGTGTTCCACAAGCATATATTTCGCCATGGTCGGCAGCAGAGTAAACGACAGGACGAAGGAGGCGAGCATCGCGAAGATGATCGCCTCCGCCATCGGCATGAAGAGCCAGCCGGATACCCCGCTGAGCTCGAAGAGCGGGAACCAGACGATCGCGATGGCTAGCGTGGCGACGAACGTCGGGAGAACAATCTGCTTGGAGGCATCGATGATCGCCTCTTCCAGCGGCTTGCCCATGGCGAGGTGGGTGTCGATATTCTCGATTACCACCGTCGCGTTGTCGACGAGGACGCCGACGGCCAATGCCAATCCGCCCAAGGTCATGACATTGATCGACTGTCCGGCCCAGTGCAGGGCGATGAGGGACGTCAGGATGGAGAGCGGGATCGTGGCGGCGACAATGACCGTTGACTGCCAGGAGCCGAGCAGCAGCAGCACGATGAGGCCGACGAGCACCGCGGCGGTCACCATTTCGTGCACGACGTCCGCGATCGAGTCCTTCACGAAGGTCGAGGCGTCGTTGATGAGTGTGACCTTCACGCCCTCGGGCACGACCGTCTCGATGCGTGGGATCATCTTCTTGATCCCATTGACCACGTCCAGGGTCGATGCCTCGCTGCTCTTCATCACGACGATGATGACGGACTGCTTGCCCTCCACCAGCACGGAGTTCGTTTGTACACGGCCGGCGAGGCGCACATCGGCGACGTCGCGTATATGGATGAAGGCGTTGCCCTCTCGCTTGATCGGAATGTTGTTGAAATCCTCGACATGCAGCGGGGACGCGTTCGTCAGGACGATCCAGTCGGTCGACTTGATCTTCAGGTCGCCCCCTGGCAGCACGAGGTTCTGCCTCCCGAGGGCTTCGTGGACGTCCGCCGGGGTGAGGTGACGGGCGAGCAATTTCTGCTGATCGAGATTCACCATGATCTGCATGTCCTGCCCGCCGTAGGGATGCGGCAGGATCGCCCCCTCGACCGTCACGAGCAGGGGACGGATTCGCATGTAGGCGAGATTATAGAGCTCCGCGGGCGTCAGCGTGTCGGAGGTCACTTGCAACGTGGCCACCGGCACCGAGGATGGTGCGAGCCGCATGACCATGGGCGGAGAGATATCCGGCGGCAGCGCTTTGACCACCGTCTGTGAGATCGCCGTGATATCGGCTTCAGTGCCGCCGCGATCGATTCCGTCCTGAAGATAGATGTTGATGATGCTGCTGCCGTAGTAGGAGTGGCTGTGGATATACTTGATGCCTTCCACCGTCGAGGTCAGGAAGCGTTCGAATATATACGTGATGCGCCCCTCGACATCCTGTGGCAGCAGGCCGTCGTAGGCCCAGACCACGGAGGTGACGGGGATCAAGATATTCGGAAAGACATCGGTCGGCGTGTGGAGCACCGACATGGTCCCGAATATCACGATTAAGATCGCCAGAACGACGAAGGTGTAGGGCCTGCGTAGGGCTAGGTGGACAAGCTGGATCATGCGCGAAGTCTGCCCAAAGCGGTTTGATTTTCTGTCATTGTGGACCCCGCTTACCTAAACGACCTCTTTGAGTTCTGCGCTCAGGGTGTCGGCCACGGATCAAGGCCATCGTTAAGATGTAGCAAAGTGCTTACCAGCCGTCGTATTCACTTTACACACGGGTAGGTTGGCCGGATGTGCGCGATTTTTTGGCATAATATCGTCAAAAGCTCTGTCCGGCTCCGTCTCGAACAGCAAAGCATGAAGAAGACGGATTGTGCGTTTCCGCACTAGGCGCACGGTGCGCGATCTCATAATTCCAGTAGCGCGTGCCCTATGCGGTTGGGCACAAAATCATTGAGAATTGGCTGGAAATGTTGCGGTTAGACGGGTTTTCCTCAGGCTGTCGAATTGATACTACAATTGGCATTGATCTTGCGATGACCCCATACGGAAGAGTACCGGTGGCTATGCAGTATGCAGGAGGACGCACAGAGATCAGCACTCAGGACCTAGTCGAGAATCGAATCAGGCTCATGTGTCAGTTCTACTGGTAAGACCCTCGGACGATAGGGTCAGGAAGATGAGCACCATGACGGGAATTCGGAAATTCAGCGTGGCGATGGTTGTCGTAAGTGGACTCGCAGGCGTCGTTGCAACCGGAGAGCGTGTTCAGGCTGAAAACCTGACGATTGGGGCGGCCCCTAGCTTGAAGGGGCCCTTCCAGGAAATCCTGCCGATGTTCGAGAGAGAATATGGCGCCACAGTACGCGTCGTGTACGGTCCGTCACATACGCTTCGCCGGCAAATTGAAAAGGGAGCTCCGATCGATGTGTTTCTTCCTACGGCGGTTGAGGAACTTGAGAAACTGCAAAAGAAGGGACTGACTCTCAACGGAGGACCGCGGATCTATGCGCAGACCTCTCTCGTGCTCGTCATGTCAACGGCCTCCCAGGCAGCACCGATCAACCTTCGCGATATACTGCCGACTCAAGCAACCCGCATTGCCCTCGGCGATCCTAAGACGTCCGCATTGGGAGAAGTCACGGCCCGGGCGCTCACCAAGCTCGATCCCGCGTATAAAAACCGTTTCCACCTTCTCCACGCGCAACATAGTGAGCATATAGTGAATCTGGTTCATACGGGGAAAGCCGACGTGGGCATCGTCTACCGCGTGGATGCGATCAACAGTGGGCAAGTGCGCATCATTGATGAAACCCCGGCCGGAACGCATACGCCGGTCCAGTTCGGGCACGCGGTGGTGTGGACCTGTCGGAATGCATCCCTTGGTGTCGCGGAAGAGTTTTTCGATTTCATAATGAGTCCACGCATACAAAAACTCCTGCTCAAATATGGATTTGATTCCGTGCCATCGAATGGGTCACGGGCTGGAGCCAGAAGCATTGAGCATGAGCCGTAAAGGGAGAGGCATACGGGGGCGCCGCCGAAGAAGATTACTGGCGCTGTTCACCATCATCGTCCGATGGTTGAGCGTGCTACCCCCCTCCCCCATTCGGAGAAGAGTCGGCCTGTGGTCGTCGGAGGATTTAACGAAGGTTGTGCCCTACTTCAATGTGGATAGGTAGCTTGGTTAAGTGGATGCATGAAACCTACTGAAATGATTCAAACCATATTGTAACGGAAGACAGCCGAACCTTTTCAACGGAGTAACGAGCAAGTACACCGAATGTCCCTTGAGAAATAGAGACTCTGAAAGGGTTGAATTCTCTGAAGAATGGATGGTCAACAAAACGAAACAAGCAGTCCACAAATTAAGTGGGACACAACACAAATAACCGAGAGGAGCGGGCGCCGTTTGACAATGCCGGGCCTCAATTTTAGGATGAGTGACGGTCACGGGGTACCATGCAAAAACGCGTTGCCCGCTTCTTTAATGATCTTCCGATCGCACGGAAGCTTCTCCTCACCTCCATCATTCCTCTGATCGCGTTAATTTTCCTCAGCATCACGACGTACAGAAGCGTTCAAACGTTTTCGCAGGACGAAGAGCAGCTCGACAGCCTCTATGTCACGCAAAAAACCGCCGCCCAGTACGTGCGGCTGATCGTGGACCTGGAGACCGGTTTTCGGGGCTACGTGCTGACCGAGCAGGTTCGTTATCTCCGCCCCTATCACATCGCCCGGGAGGATATTTTTGCCGCTGGGCGCGATCTCGAGCAAAAGGTTTCGGGCGAGCAACAGCAGCAAATCAAGGAAGTTCAATCTCTGGTCACACAAAAGGTGGCTGAAATAGATGAGCTCGTGAAGGCGGTTGGGGTGGGAGGGAAACAGAGGGCGTACGAGTACCTTGAGAAGGGTCGAGGGCGGGATCTGATGGTCGCCATCCGCGAGCGGATGGCGCACTTCGATCAGTTGGGACAGCAGCGAGTCACGGATAAACTGGCTCAATTGACCCGGGATCGCGCGTCCACGTTATTCATCATCCTTGGCGGGGGAGTCGTTACATTCGGCCTGATCGGGTGTGTGATGTATTTGATTTCCCGATCGATCGCCGTCCCGCTCGTGAATCTCGCAAAAGTCGTCGGCGCGTCGCCGGCCGGCGATGCGCCAACCATTACGGTCCTTGAACGGAGAGATGAGATCGGGGATCTCACCCGCGTCATGCATGAGATGACGACGCAGATTCACGCCCATCTGACGGAACTGGAGAAATCCGAGGCCGCGCTCAGCCAGGTCAATCAATACCTGTCCAGCTCCGAGGCGAAGTATCGCGGGCTGGTCGACCATGCTCCCTTCGGAATCTTCACGACCAGAGGGTGGGACGTCACGTTCAGCAATCGATACAATCAAGTGCTGGCGGGGCTGGATCCTGACGAAGAAGTCGACCCGGCCACGTTTCGCAAGTTCATCCATCCGGAAGACCGGGATCGTGTGCTCACCGAGTTCGCGCAAGCGGTGGCGCAGAACCAGCCCTACGAGACGGTCTTCCGTTTTCTCCATAAAAACGGCACGACGCGGAAGGTCTTGAGCCGAAGGCTTCCCCTCACGGATACGGCAGGTTCCTCTTCTTCCACTTATATTGGTTTCAATATCGACATCACGGCCCTGGATGAACTGCAGGTCAAGCTGATACGGGCGGAGCGGCTGGCGACCCTGGGGCAGGTTGCCGCCGGCATCGCGCATGAAATCAGGAACCCGTTGGTTGGAATCGGTTCGACAGCCGCCCTCTTATTGGAAGAACTGCCTGCGTCGGACCCGCGTCATCCGGAGCTGGCCGTCATCCTGCGCGAAACGAAACGGCTCGACAAGATTGTCAATCAGATCATCGATTATGCGCGTCCCCGCTCGCTGGTTCCGGTCCCGGTTGCTCTCAGCGACCTTGTCCATGAAGTGCTGAAACTGTTGGACCTTCCGATCACCAATAAACGCATCGGGGTGACCTGCGATGTTTCTCCCGAACTCCCGTTGCTTTATACGGACCGGGACCAACTTAAGCAGGTGCTTCTCAACGTCGCGCAGAACTCCATCGAGGCCGTGGCGGAGGCAGGGACGCTGAACATTTCCGCGGACACGCTGACTCATGACCAGGAAACCGATATGGTCATCAAGGTCAGGGATGACGGATGCGGCATCGCGGCGGATGCCCTGGCGCACGTCTTCGAACCGTTTTTCACCAGTGGCAAATCCCATGGCACGGGGCTCGGACTGGCGATTTGCCGGAACATCATTGAAGCCCATGGCGGCGACATCCTCCTGACGAGCGACGCCGGCAAAGGCACGCTTGTTCAGATTGTCCTCCCGCTCCGACAGGAGTCTCGCCTGCAGAGGTATCAGACATGAGGATCACGGTCTTTGTTGCCGATGACGAGCCCGCCATTCGTTCGGTAATCGTCAAGCGGCTGGCTCGCAGGCAGCACCGAGCGGTCGGTTTCGAGTCGGGCGATGCCCTGCTGGCCGCCCTGGGCCAGGAGGTACCTGATGTGGTCCTTCTGGATCTGAAAATGCCGGGACTCAGCGGACTCGAAACGCTCAAGAAACTTCAGGCCGTCGCTCCCCAGGTCTTGGTCATTCTCTTGACCGCGTACGGAACGGTCCATGACGCAGTCGATGCGATGAAGCTCGGAGCCTATGACTTCTTAATCAAAACCGTTGAGTTAGATGGGATGGATCCGGTCGTGGATCGCGCATTGGATTTGCTCAGCCTTCGCCAGCGCCTGGAGATGGAGAAGGAACATCTCGGCAGCCAATATGGGCTATCCAACCTGGTTGCCCACAGCCCGGCCATGCAGCAGATCCTGCTCCAGGTTCAGAGCGTCACCGCCAACGCCAAGTCCAACGTGCTCTTGCTCGGAGAGACAGGGACGGGCAAAGAGTTTCTCGCGCGTGTGCTGCATTGCAACGGTCCGCGGGCATCCGGGCCTTTTGTCGGCGTCAACTGCACAGCCATTCCCAAGGAGCTTTTTGAAAGCGAGCTCTTCGGTTACGAGCGAGGTGCCTTCACGGGGGCCGGTCAACGCAAGCTCGGGTTGGTTGAAAAGGCCGAAGGCGGCACGCTGTTTCTGGATGAGATCGGTGATCTCGATTTGTCCATGCAGGCGAAACTGCTGCGGATTCTTCAGGAACGCTCATTTCGGCGTCTCGGCGGCACGAATGATATCGAAGTGGATTTCCGGCTCATCGCCGCGACCAATCGAGAGCTCAAGAAGGCGGTCGCGGACGGGCTCTTTCGTGAAGACCTCTATTTTCGATTGAATGTGGTGTCGATCGAACTCCCGCCGTTACGCAAACGCGTGGAGGACATCCTGTCTCTCTGTCAACGGGCACTCGTCCGTTACGGGAGAGAGTTCGGCAAAGAGGTAATGGAGATTGATCCGCAAGCCAGTCACATGTTGCAGGAGTATCCCTATCCGGGAAACATCCGCGAACTCCACAACATCATTGAGCGAGCCTTGATTTTCTGCCAGGGGCGCACGCTGACGCTGGATTGTCTCCCGGTTGAGTTGCGCGAGCGCACCAAGCGGGTGACGGTTGCAACGGGAACGGGGCCAGATCCCATTGTCAGGGTTGAGATGAAATTAGGACGACAGGCACTGGCCAGCATTGAACGTGCGCTCATTGAAGAAGTGCTGCGCTTCACGGGCTACAATAAATCCTTGGCTGCCAAACACCTCGGCCTGACTCGCTTCGCGTTGGAGCGCAGACTCAAGAAGATGGGTGACGACTAGAGTCGCTCTGCCTGCTGGTCGCCTTATTGCCGCTGGCGGAGAAACCCCGCAAGCCATTTACTCAGGATTTTCCGATCCCCTGCTTTCTTTCTTGACTCCCCCTCCGCACTCAGGTTCTTATACGTGTCAATGAGGCGGTCACAGGTCATACGGCTTTGCTCCATCTTCATTGCACTCATACTCCTCTCCGCCTGCGGCGTTTCGCGCGATTCGTCGAAATCGCCCCGGGCCGCCACTGAGCAATTGCTCCTGGCCCAGGCGGTTGAACGCAGCTTCGAAGATGTCTCGGTGCCGATCCTCAAGGATGCCACCGTCGTGATGGAGGTGGCTGGCCTGACGCCGG
>JBGPNZ010000029.1:0-14961 GCA_041487795.1 Nitrospiraceae bacterium | reverse complement strand
TGAGTTCGCCAAGGCCGTCACCGGCGTCTGCGGCGAACTGGCGGCCACGCGTCCGACCGCCGTCAATTTGTTCTGGGCGATCGATCGGATGAAGCGGAAACTGGCCGAGTTGCGCACGAAACCTGTATCCGAGATCAAGCGCGCGCTGATCGAAGAATCCCAGCGGATTCTCGACGAAGACATCGCCATGAACAAAGCCATGGGAAAACATGGCGCGGCGCTCGTGAAAAGCGGACAAACGATTCTGACCCATTGCAACGCGGGCGCCCTGGCGACGGCCGGCTACGGCACGGCCTTGGGCGTCATCCGCGCGGCCTGGGAAGAGGGGAAGAAGATCAGCGTGCTGGCAGGTGAAACGAGGCCGGTCCTGCAAGGCGCGCGCTTGACCGTCTGGGAACTGATGCAGGACAAGATTCCCGTTACGCTCATTACCGACAGCATGGCCGGCTCGCTCATGAAGCAGGGGCTCATCCATCTCTGCATCGTCGGCGCCGATCGCATCGCGGCCAACGGGGACGTGGCCAACAAGATCGGGACCTATTCAGTGGCCGTGCTTGCCAAGGCCCACAACATTCCCTTCTACGTTGCGGCGCCCCATTCGACGATTGACCTCGCGACACCATCTGGAGACAAAATTCCCATCGAGCAGCGAAACCCCAACGAAGTGACCTCTCTGCACGGCGGGCCGACGATCGCTCCCACCGGTGTCGAAGTCCTCAATCCCGCCTTCGACGTCACCCCGGCTGCTTTGATCACTGCCATCATCACCGAACGCGGCGTGTTTAAACCGGGCGAACTCGCCAAGCGGTTCTCTGCCTAACAGTGCGAAGCGACAGGGATGAGGGCGAAGCAGATGCCCTTCTGCTCACGCAATGCCGACGGAGGGAAATGAGCTGGCGACCCGGTCTCCCTTCGTGCTCGCGCAACGCGCGGCCTCGGAAGGCCCTCGTTGGACGCGCGCAGTTGAAGGGAGACCGGGCCGCCGCTCGATAGGGAAGGGAGAGTCACCCATAAATAGAAATAGAAAGGCGACAGGCCGCTTCCAAACCTGTCGCCTTTAACGCTTCGCCACGTTTACTGTGCTATTCCCGGTTGATCGCCCTACAAACCTTGCAGCTTTGAAAGTACGAGGAAAAGCATCCTCCTGCCTTTTGCCTTGGCTGCTACGCGGTTTGGGTCGGGACAGGTCACGCCCAGCCGAAGAAAGCCCGCCACCTCCACCGCCATCATCACGCACGCGGTGTCTTCAAACCGAGCAGGATTGCCGCACAATTCGGTTCGTCCGAAATGCATCGCAGACTGTGCTTGCTCTGAATGTGACGGAGGGCTAGATTGTTGGCATGGCTCAAAGGCAGCAATCAATGAAGATTAGAGGTGCAGTCCTGTTTCTGCTTAGCCTGACTATTGTCCCCACGGTAGTCGGGTGCGGATTGGCCTTTTCAAAGACTGATTTCTTAGATGCAACGGCAGAGGGAAAGCTGAGATGGGGACAGTCCATAGAAGAGGTTAGGGAGATTGTCGGAAAACCGGAAAGCACTCGAAGCACTGCCATCAGCGGAACTCCTTATGAGATTTGGATTTATAAACAGACCACGCCTCACGACAAATCCAACTACATGGCAATGACGGCCTTATCGTTCGGCCTATTGGGAATCGTACCGGTTGGTGCCTCAGAACAGCACTACATCGTTTTTGAGAACGGCAAGGTTGTGTCGTGGGATAGTCTCCCAGGCCATTTATCAAAGCAGTCTACGGGACAGATAGATACAAGAACGCAGTCTTTAAACATAATGAACGATATGATTGTTAGCCCCGTTCTCATGCCGCCACAAGTACCTTCTTCAGTTCAGAGACTGGCCGTCGTCCCCTTATCGAAAACAACCGATAATGAGGTTCCAGCTTATGTTGATTTTGCGATTAATTTGATCCGGCAACGTCAGACCAAGCTGGTTCTTGTTGAGCGCGATACCATTGGGAAGCTGCTAGATGAAATGATGATCCAACATAGCGGGCGAGTTGATGATGAGTTGACAGTCCGTCTTGGCAAAATGGTTGGTGCCACAACCCTTTTGACGTACAACGTTGAGCCGTTTGATAGAGTAAAAGTCCTTCCGATTACACTGAATGGAGGATTGGTCTCCGGTACAGTCGAGTTTCGACTTGTTGATGTTGAAAAAGGCGTCGCTTTGTTTCGACAGGTGGTTACCGGAAGTGTTTCATATCCGTATCCCACATCCGGAGCTACCTGGACTGAAGAGGGCGTTTATCGTGCGTCCAAACTGACTATCGAGTCAGCAGCAGCGTATGGACTTGCCGCTCTTGTCGCTGCATTCGGGGAAAATCCTGTAGGGATAGTTCCATCACTGAATACCAAGGACAGTTTCATGGTACTGGGAGTCCTAGATGGAAGTCCCGTACAAATCGCTGGGGTAAGAAAGTGGGATAAAATTCTCTCGGTAAATGGACAGCCCATGCGGTCGTGGATAGATCCCATTCCTTTGCCGGCCACCTTAACAGTTGAAAGAGAGGGAAGAAAACTCCAACTTGAAGCGACGACGAGACACTAATTGCAATTGCCACTCCGCATCCTTGACACATTCCCGTGGTCGGCCTAGCCTAGCTCCACGCGGAAGGAAATCGTGCCTCAGATGATATAGTGGGCAGATGGATGGATTTTAGATTAGTCTATAGAGGCCCCTTGAAATCGAGCGGCAATGATGTACCAAAAGATTTCCAAGCAAAGAAAGAGCACAAACATGATATTCGACTCAAACTACACCCCCAAATAAAGCAATTATGGAATTACCCTCCTTTCAACAGCAACTACGGACAACCCAATGCAACTCCCTATCACGTTCAATACCTGAATCCACAACATGAACGCGGACAGCATCGAGTCGGAAATTATAAGTTTGTTAGATTGGTAAGAAGAGATCTTAAGCTAACCGCAGAGCTGGATATACTATTGCTCCGGCGTGAATATCCTGGTCCTGTCCTAATCCAAGGTGGAGACCTAGACAACCGACTCAAGACGTTGCTGGACGCTTTACGAGTCCCCAAAGAGCTTCAGGAAATTCCAGAGAACTTTAACCAGAAGGGAGACGAAGATCCCCTGTTTTGCCTTCTCGAAGATGATGATTTAATTACCTCGATTAAACTTACCTCCGATACTTTATTGATCCTGCCGTGCCGGCATCAGATGTCCATGTTTTAATTCACGTTCATATTAATGGCCCTGATCGTTCTATTATTAATCAAGCAGCGTTTGGATAGCATAAAGAATGTCCCCATTATTTTCTTCATTCCGGAAGATGAATGTGAAGAAGCTGGCAAGGTTTGTGGGGCAATCACTACCGGAGTAGCCCGCTGAACATGGCGAAGCGTTAAGGCGACAGGCTTGGAAGCGGCCTGTCGCCTTTCTATTTTTATTTATTGGAGAGGTTTTTTTTGTGAGCGGCGGGTGGGTCTTCTCCAACTGCGCGCAACGCGGGAGCACTTTCTGATCGTGCGCCCTCGGCGAGCACCGGTGGGGACCCACCCGCCGCTCACTCTTGTGTCCACTGTCCTTTCCGCGTCGGCTGTTCGAGGGCTTTCTCCAAGGCCTTGAGAAAGCGTGTTCTCGGCCACGGTGTGGCGCCAAAGCGTGCTACGTGTTCGGTATGCACCTGGCAATCAAACAGTTGACACTCCCACGCGTGAAGCTGCGTGACCAGGTGAACGAAGGCGACCTTGGAGGCATTGGGTCGTTGGGCGAACATGGATTCGCCGAAGAAGGCAGCACCCAGCGAGACTCCGTATAACCCGCCCATCAGCTTTCCCTCGCTCCAGGCTTCTGCTGAATGCGCAAAGCCCATTTCGTGAAGTTGTTCATAGGCTCGGATCATCTCGTCGGTAATCCAGGTGCCCTGCTGTCCGGGACGCCGGACGGTGGCGCATTGTCGGATGACTTCGGCAAACGCGGTATCGAACCGTACTTCGAACAGTTGCTTGTTGATGGTCCTCTGCAAGCTGCGGCTCACGTGGAGGTCGGCGGGCCGGAGCGTCATGCGCGGGTCGGGTGAAAACCACAGGAGGGGTGTGCGTGCATCGTAGGGCCAGGGAAAGATGCCTTGCGCGTACGCGGCGAGCACGCGCTGTGGGGTGAGGTCACCGCCATAGGCGATCAGGCCTTCGGCATCGGCCTTGCGGGGGTCTGGAAATGGATACTGGTCTGTGAAGTAGCGTGACGTCATTGTTTTTCCACCGCTTGCGCCTTCGTGGGCGCCCTCATTATAATGGCGCGCGTTTTCACGTTCACCTGTATTGCACACGGAGGAGAGACTTTACGTTATGTCAGAACGGACCTTGGCGATTATCAAGCCCGACGCGGTGAAGAAGGATGCGATCGGCGACATTATCAAGCACTATGAAGCGGCACACCTGCGGCCGGTGGCGATCCGCATGATGCGGATGTCGAAGCCGACGGCGGAGGGGTTTTATGCCGTCCACAAGGCGCGCCCGTTTTTCGACAGTCTGACGACGTTCATGGCGTCGGGACCGGTGGTGCTGCTCGTGCTGGAAGGCAAGGATGCGATCAAGCGGCATCGCGATTTGATGGGCGCGACCGATCCGGCGAAGGCGGCGCCCGGGACAATTCGCAAGGCGCACGGTGCGAACATCGAGTATAATGCGGTGCATGGCTCGGACTCACCCGAGACGGCCCGTTTCGAGATCGGCTACTTTTTTCCCGAGATGGACCTGGTTGCCCGGTAGGATTTCCCACCGTCTTCTCGTTCTTCTGGCCATCCTGACATTCGCAGGCTGCGGTCCGCACGTCCGCCTTGTGCCTGGCGACGAGGTGCAGACGCTCCTCATCCAACAGGCGCAGGGGCATTTTGCAGAGGGACGCTATGAAGCCTCTGCGAGAATTCTTCGCCGTCTGGTCGAAACCTATCCGCAATCCCCCAAACAGGCCGAGGCGCGCTGGTGGCTGGCCCGCTCGTACGAGCAGTCTGGATTTTTCAAGGCCGCGCTGACGGAATATCGCATGCTGGCCGCGCTGCCGTCCGGCGGTCAACCGCAACAGGTCAATTACGGCCCGGAGGCGAAGACCCGCATGGCCGCTCTGGAACAACGTCTGGGCATTCTCGCGACCACGTCTCGTGGACTGGTCGGCCTGCAGGTGGCTCCACGTTCGGTTCCTGATGCCGCCGCGATAGACCAGTGGATGCAGGGGATCAGCCAGGCCGGCATTACGATGCTGGTGCTGGATGCGGGGACGAAGCCCGGCACCGCGCGTGAAGCCTCGCCGGCCGGCGCGTATTTTAGAACGAGTTGGGCGACCACGGTCCGGGATGTGTTCGGCTATGCGGTGCCGGCGGCGCATCACCGGGGGCTCGCCGTATTTGCGTCGGTGAACCTGCGGCAGATGAACTGGCTGGATCGCCAGTTGGGGTGGAACGATGTGATGTTGGACCGGATCACAGGACGGCTGGCCGTGTCTTCCGAATTGGATCTGTTCCATCCGGCGTTTCAGGAATACCTCATTGGATTTCTGGCCGATCTGGCCGCGACGGGGATCGACGGCCTGTTGATCCGCGCCGACGCGCCGTCGGGACCCCAGGAAGGGTTCTCCGCCTACGCGCTTCGTGGATTCGAGCGGGACTTTGCCGTGAAGCTCGACCCAGCGGCGCTTGTGTTTCCGGAGACGGCGGCGGTCAGCCGCGTGGCGCCGGTCAGGAACGGCCAGCCGATACGCCAGGAGGGGACACAGGAATATTGGCAGTGGCTTGGCTGGAAAGCGCGGGAGGCGATCACCGTGATGGCGCGGCTTCGGCATGCTGTCCGGCAGCGCGCGCCGATGCTGCAGTTTGCATTGGAGTTGCACCGGGAGGCGGTGTCCGATCCCGTGGCGGCGCTGCTGCAATATGGCGAAGATTTGCTGGAGGCCAAGGTCGTTCGGTTCGACTCCTACGTGACGGCTGACGGGCCGCCGCCGGCGCCGTTTGTGACGGTTCCACCGCCAAACAGTATTCCGGCGGTCGTCCGTCCCAGCGGCACGTTTGTGAATCGCGCCGTCGAATTAGTCGGCGCGGCCGATGACATCTGGCTGGCCAAGCCGCTGCCGGCCGGTGATGCAGCTCGGCCCTGGGCGCGCGTGGCGCCGGCTGCCGATCGCGCCGCGTTGGCATCCGGTCTCGGCCTGGTCTATCTGGAAAGTCCCCTGGAGGTTCCTTGACAAGGCGGGGGAGCTCTCTCTAGGATCAGCCACCGAAAAATTTCAGGTTCGGGGTTCGAGGTTCTAGGTTCGAGGTAAAAGGTCGCATGCTGAAGGTAGTCTTTTCCTCGAACCTCGTACCCCGCGCCCGTTGAAAGAGCGTCAATACAAAGAAGGGCGATGATTGGGAAGGGGGACCATGTATCCGAAGGATCTAAAGTATCACAACGAGCATGAGTGGATTCGCGTCGAGGGCAAGCAGGCCACGCTCGGTATCAGTCATTTCGCGCAGGACGCGCTGGGCGACATCGTGTTTCTCGATTTTCCGAAGGTCGGCGCGGCCGTGACGGCGAATCAGCAAATCGGCGAAGTGGAGTCTACGAAGACGACCTCCTTCATTTATACTCCGGTGAGCGGCAAGATTATGAAAATCAACACGGACCTCAAGGACCATCCTGAAGTCGTCAATTCGGATCCATACGGCAAGGGCTGGATTGCCGTCATCGAGTTGAGCGATCCCAAGCAGGTGGATGGGTTGATGACCGCTGCGCAGTACGAAGCCTTCCTCTCCTCCCAGAAAAAATGACCGCACCGAAGCACATCGCCATCCTGGGGGCAGGGCCAGGCGGGTATGTCGCCGCCATCCGGGCCGCCCAACTGGGTGCGCGGGTGACGGTGATCGAAAACCAGGCGCTCGGCGGGGTCTGCCTGAATTGGGGCTGCATCCCCAGCAAGGCGCTGCTCGCCGTGGTCGAGCTGGGGGATAAAGTCAAAAAAGCGGCCGACTATGGCCTCACGATCGAGGGGTCGGTGGGGTATGACCCGGTTCGCATGGTGGCTCGCAAGAACAAGGTGGTGGAGGGCCTGGTCAAAGGGATTGCGACCCTCTTCAAGACGTGGAATATCGAGCATGTGGAGGGAACCGGCGAGTTGCTGGATGCGAAGTCGCTTCGCGTCGTCAGGCGCGATGGGACGGATGTGACGGTGCAGGCCGATGCCATTGTGATTGCCACGGGTTCCTCCTGGCCCAACCTGCCGCTGTTTCCGGTGGACGGCAAACACATCATCACGAGCAAAGAGGCGCTCGATCTTGGATCGGTCCCGAAGAGCCTGCTCATCGTCGGCGGCGGGGTCGAAGGTTGCGAGTTCGCCTCGTTGTACAGTGGGCTGGGGACGAAGGTCACGGTCGTGGAGATGATGCCGCAGATCCTGCCGCTGGAGGATGAGGAAATCGCCGCGTTCATGGCGCGCGAGCTGAAAAAGCGCGGGGTCGAACTGTACACCGGCACGACCGTCGAAAAAGTCGAGCGGCCGCCGAGCACGGTGTGCGCGAGGTTGAAGGATGGAACGGTCGTTGAAGCCGAACAGACATTGGTGTCGGTCGGGCGGGGATTCAACTCGCGTGGGATCGGGCTTGAAAAAGCCGGGGTGCAGGTCGGCAAGCGGGGGGAAATTCTCGTCAACGATCGCCTGGAAACCAACGTGCGCGGGATTTATGCGATCGGCGATGTCGTCGGGAAGGCGATGCTGGCGCACGTGGCGTCGGCGCAGGGCAAGGTCGCCGTCCAGAATATTCTCGGACACGCGAGCAAGGTCAGCTACAATCTGATCCCGGTCGGCATTTTTACCCTGCCGGAAATCGGGCGGGTCGGCCTGACGGAACAGCAGGCGCGCGAGAAAGTGCAGGCGGTCGGGCGCAATCCGGAAACGGATGTCAGGATCGGGCGGTTTCGGTATGCAGCCCTGGGGAAGGCGCAGGGTTCGGGCGACGTCGCCGGCATGTTCAAAATCATTACCGATGTGAAGACGCAGAATATACTCGGTGTCCACATTGTCGGATCGCATGCCGCCGATCTCATTCACGAAGCGGCCATGGCCATGCATCTGGGGGCAACCCCGGCGAAAATGGCCGAGATGATCCATGCGCATCCCACGCTGTCGGAAGGCCTCATGGAAGCGGCCGAGGACGTCGAAGGAATGGCGATTCATCTGGCGAGAAAGAAGTCGTAAAGTCTGTAAAGTCATAACGTCATCAAGTCTGGGATGGTGACTTTATGACTTTCGGACTTTCGGACTTTCTGACTTGGTAGACCATGTTCAAATCTTTATTAATTAAATTCGCCATGCTGGTCGCGACGATTGCCGTGGTGCTGTGGATGGGCTGGCCGGTGCCGAAGGAAGCAACCTCGCAGGCCCAGCACGAGCAGTCGATCGCCATACAGGTTCCCGCGATGTCACCGGTGGCTACGGTGCCGCCAGCGAAGGCGATCTCGAAGGTGAATCTCAATCGTGCCAGTGCGGACGAACTACAAGTATTGCCGGGCATCGGGCCGGTGTTGGCACAACGCATGGTGGATTGGCGCAAGGCGCATGGTCGGTATCGGACCGTCGATGACTTGCAAGAGGTCAAAGGGATCGGAAAAAAGCGGCTGGAACAGCTCCGTCCGCTGGTCACGGTCAAAGCATGAGCGAAATCACGCGCCAGATGGATTTGATCCTCCGCGGAGCGGTGGAGGTGATTCAGCAAAACGAGTTGGAAACCAAGCTGGCCCGCTCGTTGAAGGAGAAACGCCCGTTGCGGATCAAGGCGGGGTTCGATCCGACGGCGCCCGATCTGCATCTTGGCCATACGGTCCTCATCCACAAGCTGAAACATTTCCAGGATCTGGGACATGAGGTGATTTTCCTGATCGGCGATTTCACCGGCATGATCGGTGATCCCACCGGCGTGTCCGAGACCCGCGTGGCGCTCACCAGGGAGCAGGTGCAGAAGAACGCCAAGACCTACGAGCGGCAGATCTTCAAGATTCTCGACCCGAAGAAAACCACGGTGGATTTTAACAGCCGCTGGATGGGTCCCATGAAAGCCGAGGAGTTGATCGCCATTAGCGCTCATTATCGTGTTGCACGGATGCTGGAGCGGGACGATTTCCGCAAGCGCTATCAGGAGCAGAAGCCGATCAGCGTGCACGAGTTCATGTATCCCCTTATCCAGGGCTACGACTCGGTGGCGCTGAAGTCGGACGTGGAGCTGGGGGGGACCGACCAGAAATTCAATCTGCTGGTGGGGCGCGATCTTCAGCGTAATTACGGGCAGGAAGCGCAAGTGGTGCTGACGATGCCGCTCTTGGAGGGAACCGACGGCGTCAAGAAGATGAGCAAGAGCGTGGGGAACTATATCGCGCTCGAGGATACGCCGGAGGAGATCTTCGGCAAAATCATGTCCATCAGCGACGCGCTCATGCACCGATACTACGAATTACTGACGACCGAGGATTTGGGACGTGTGAAGGCTCTGCATCCCATGGAGGCCAAACAGTCATTGGCCGAACAGATCGTGGCCCGGTATCACGGAGCGGAAGCCGGGAAGAAAGCCCGTACCGGATTCCAGCAGAAATTTCAGGAAAAGGAATTTCCTGCAGAGCCGGACGCAAAGATCACGCTGACCAAGGCCGATGTCAAAGATGCCAAGGCTCCTGCCATCGGCATCATTGATCTGGTTGCAAAAACCAAGTTGGTGTCGAGCAAGAGCGAGGCTCGACGGTTAGTGGTTCAGGGAGGTGTTGAGATAGACGAGCAGAAGCAGCAGGACCCTAATGCCATCATCGCCCTCACGAGCGGTCATCAATATCGGCTCCGCATCGGCCGCCGAAAATTCGCGCTGGTGTTATTCAAAGCGTAACATCGTCACCTTGACTTGGCATGGGCCTAACTGTACGATGCGAACGCGCTTATCTTTCCTCATCGATTCGGGGCGGGCGTAGCTCAGTGGTAGAGTCCTTGCTTCCCAAGCAAGTTGTCGTGGGTTCAAATCCCATCGCCCGCTCCAAAACACCATCGCTCATCAAACGTGGATCGTGCATCGTGAGCAAAATGTCTGTCGTGGATTTGAACCCACGACATGGGGGATTCGAAGGGGGCGCGCCCCCTTCGTGGGGAGATACGAGGGGGCTGGCCCCCTCTGTAGGAGTCGGCGAGGCAGGCTTCAGGGCCGAGCCGACGACGGAGTGGGTTCAAATCCCATCGCCCGCTCCAAAACACCGCCCCTCGGTACGCGTGAAATGCACATTTGATCCGCCACGTTTAATTTCAGGGAGTTCACCATGCCCATCAACTGGATCACCGTTGCCCGTGATGTGTCCATCGTCTTCGGCCTGGTGTTGGTGAGCAGCTTTGCCGCTGCACAGCTCATTCAGGCAACGGGCGAAGAAGTCACCGCGCTCGTGATCGGGCTGTCCAATATCTTCTGGGGGACCGTGGGCTTTACGATTAGTGGGTGTCTTGCCAAGATACAACGATTCAAGCATCTCTTCATCGTTGCGATCGGACTCTGGCTCGTCAGCTTTGTGAACGTGGCGATGGGCCTGACGGCGGTGCAAGTGTGGGCAGCCGGCTTCCTGCTGATTCTGCTGATGATGGGACTTGGGGGCGGGCTCTCGTATCTGTTCGTGCGGACACCGCAGGCGGTACAACCGGCTTCCAATGGACAGACGAATCCACCGGCGGGAGAGTCGAATCCGAAGAACTAGACGGATTTCTTGACGAAGCCCGAACGGAGACAGCGGGTACACACCCGGATGTACTTGGGCGCACCGTTAATCAGGGCCTTGACGCTCTGGAGATTAGGATTGAAGACCCGCTTGGTCTTGTTGTTGGCGTGACTGACGTTGTTCCCGGATTGACGCCGTTTGTTGCAGATCTCACACGTGAATGCCACTGTTGAAACTCCTTCTCCCTGAGGTTCTTTGTTCAGAATCGAGTCGTATGCTACCATAGGCTCGCTTTGCCTGACAAGCATCCCGCATCACCGCCGACCCGTCTGGAGCGCCTGCAGCAGCTCGTGCAGCGCCTAGCCCGTCCAATCGAATTTTCCAGCCGCGATGCCTATGCCCATCTAGGGAACGTGAAAAGCCTGGGGCCTTACGTTTCAGCACAGGTGCTCGATGCACTCGCCGGCGATGTCTATCCTCCAAACGTTGAAACCGATCTGCTGGCACTCCGTGCTGTGTTCGGCGATTTCGACGCATTAACCGATCTTGCAGAACGCCGGCAGCGGGTCGTTGCTGCGCAGGCGATTTTGAGCCGGCTCAATATGCCGGACGTGTTCGAGCAGAAGGCGCCCGCCTATTCTGCGCCGGCTGAACTCTGGAATCTGCCGATCCAGTATGCGAAGGGGGTGGGGCCGAAACGCGCGGCCCTGCTGGCCAAGCTCGGCGTGGCTACAGTCGAAGATGCACTATGGTATGTGCCGCGGCGCTATGAGGACCGTTCGGCGCTGCTGCCGATCGGCCGGCTTGTCCCCGGCGTCGCCGCCACGGTCTGCGGGACAGTGGCCCGCGCCCGCTTGAGTCGGATTCCCCGCCGGCGCATGACCATTCTGAATCTGACGATCGAAGACGAGACCGGCGCGTTGCAGTGCGTGTATTTCAATCAACCCTATTTGGAGGACGTCTTCAAGCCTGGTTGTCGTGTGATGGTCAGCGGGCTGGTCGTGGCCGGCCGCAAGGGGTGGACGGATCTCCGGATGGACGTGCCGCAGTACGAAGTGCTGGATGATGAGGATGCGCCGCTGCATGTCGGCCGGATCGTGCCCGTCTATCCCGAGACGAAGGGATTGACGAGCCGGCAGCTCCGCACGCTGATCAAAGGACTGCTCGATCAGTATCTGGAGGGGATGGCCGACGTCGTGCCGGACGCGGTCCGGTCAAGACAGCGGCTGTTGCCGATCCGGGCGGCTCTGCGAGAGGTGCATTTCCCCCATTCGCCCGGCGATCTCGATACCTTGAATCAAGGGGTGACGCCGGCTCACCGGCGGATGGCATTCGAAGAATTCTTTTTGCTGCAACTGGGGCTGGCCTCGCAGCAGCAATCGGTCAGGGAGGAGGCCAAGAGCGTCCGGTTCGACACGGCCACTCCGCTGGTCGGCCAAGTGCGCACGCTGTTGCCGTTTCGCCTGACACAGGCTCAGGAGCGGGTGATGACGGAAATTCAACGGGACATGGCGGCTCCATGTCCGATGAACCGGCTGGTTCAGGGCGATGTGGGATGCGGGAAAACCGTGGTCGCGTTGCTGGCGATGGTGACGGCCTGCGGGTCCGGCTGCCAGGCCGCGCTGATGGTGCCGACGGAAATTCTGGCCGAGCAGCATTATCTCAACCTGCGCCGCTTGTTGGAGGCGTTGGGGCTCAAGGCGGTGCTGCTGACCGGCGGCGGCACGCCGAAGACGCGCGCGGCGGTCCGCAAGCAGATCGAGGCGGGTGAGGCGCACGTGGCGATCGGGACGCACGCCTTGATTCAGAAGCACGTGCAGTTCGCCAAGTTGGGTCTGGTGGTGATCGACGAGCAGCATAAATTCGGCGTGCTCCAGCGCAAGACGCTCCTCGCGAAGGGCTACCGTCCGGATGTGCTGGTGTTGACGGCCACGCCGATTCCGCGCACGCTGGCCATGACGGTGTATGGCGATCTGGACGTGTCCGTCATCGACGCGTTGCCGCCTGGGCGCAAGCCGATCCGGACGAGGGTGTTTGCAGAGCCGGAGCGGCGCCGGGCCTATCAGTTTGTGCAGGATGAGGTGCGCGCCGGCCACCAAGCCTATATCGTGTATCCGCTCGTCGAAGAGTCCGAGAAGGTCGATCTGCGCGCGGCTGTCGAGGGCGCCGAACGGTTGCAACAGTCTGTATTCCGAACCGCTCGAGTCGGTCTGCTGCATGGCCGGATGAAAGGCGAGGACAAAGAGCGTACGATGGCGGCGTTCAAAGCCGGCGAGATTCAGGTGCTGGTCTCGACGACGGTCATTGAAGTCGGCGTGGATGTGCCGAATGCCACGGTGATGCTGATCGAGCATGCGGAACGATTCGGGTTGGCGCAGCTACACCAGTTGCGTGGCCGCGTGGGGCGTAGCGCGCAGCAATCGTATTGCCTGCTCCTGGCATCGCTGGCGATCGGTGAGGAGGGGAGCGCGGCGCGCCGGCGTCTCGATGCGTTGGTCGCTTCGAACGACGGGTTTGTGATTGCCGAAGAAGATTTACGTTTGCGTGGACCGGGCGAGTTTTTCGGTGCCCGGCAATGGGGCGTGCCGGAGTTTCGCGTGGCCAATCTGATCCGGGACCATGCGCTGCTGGAGCAGGCGCGCCGCGAAGCGCTTGCGACGGTGCGTGAGGACCCTCAGCTGTCGGGGCCCGGCCATCAGGCGGCGCGGGACGCGATGCGGCGGCGCTGGCAGACGAAGCTGGTGTTGGGAACGGTGAGCTAGGCGCGAGACGTGCGGGAAAGGCGGGAAACGCGAGACTCGATTCTCGCGAGTCACGCTGTAGGAGCGACTTATGGGATTGCTGCAACGCATGAAACACGATGTCCGGGCCGGCTGGGTGTCGTTGCGGTATGGCACGGCCAAGGCGGCCACTCGCGCCCTGGAAGAAACCGAATTGCTTCGGTTGCGGTTGGACCTGCGCAAGCTGGATGAGCGCATTAAGGATCTCTGCGGCGATATCGGCGAGCGGGCGGTTGAATTGCACGAGCGCGGCGAGTCGGCCGAGCATGTGCTGGAGGATCGCGAAATCAATCGGATCGTGCAACATGTACTGTCGCTTCGGGCAGAGAAAACGAAACTCGTTGCCGACATGGATGATGTGCGCAGCTGATACATGTCTTCAAGTCAGAAAGTCCGTCAAGTCATAAAGTCCGAACGACCTGGAGACTTTAAGGACTTGATGACTTTATAGACTTTTGAACACTGATTGCGATGCTTCTAGCCGGAATCGACATCGGAACCCTGACGTGCCGATTGCTCATCGGCCGCGTGTCCGGCGACGGCCGGCTGACCGAAGTGCATTCGGACCGGCGCATCCTGCGTCTGGGCGAGGGCGTGGATCGCGATCGCCTGCTCCGCCCTGACGCCATAGCGCGCGTGGTTGAAACACTGCGTGACTGGCGCGCCGTGATTAACACACATCATGTGGTTGCGCAGATTGCCGTCGCGACCAGCGCCGTGCGCAATGCCCGGAACCGGGAGGAATTTCTCGGGCGGGTCAAGCAGGAAGTCGGGTTCGATGTTGAGATTATCAGCGGTGAGGAGGAAGCCCGCCGTACGCTCTTGGGAATTCGCTCCGGATTGCCGGGCGGCGTCTCCAACATACTGGGGCTGGATATCGGTGGCGGCAGTACGGAGTTCATTCTCGATCGTCCAGGCCATGCGCCAATCGTGCGTTCGATCGAAATCGGCGTGGTTCGGCTGACGGAGCGTCTGCTCACGAGCGATCCGCCGACGGCAGATGAAATCCAGGCTGCCAGGGAACTCATTGGCAAAGAAGCGGAGCAGGCAGGGGCGATGCTCGGAGAGCTCGGCGGCGTGACCTTTGTCGGAACCGCCGGCAGCATCACCACGCTGGCGGCCATGGCGCAGAAACTGACGACCTACGAGCCGATCCGCATTCATAATTACCGGCTGAGTCTTGAGACGATTCGTGGGCTCGAGCGAGAGCTGCTGGGTCGGACGAAAGCGCAGCGCCGGGAGATGCCGGGTCTGGAGGCGGGCCGTGAAGATGTGGTGGTGGCCGGGACGCTGATCCTGCGCGGCGTCATGGAGACGCTGGGGTTTTCGGAAGGACTGGTCAGCGATGTCGGCTTGCGGGAAGGTGTGCTGCTCGATCTGGCGGTACGCCTTCAGCGATGAGTTTTAGCGTTGTGAGTACCAGCGGAACCCTTTTGTTTCTTTGATCGTCGGCCTAGGCGCCGCGCCCGGTTTCTCCAATAACATCACTTTGAAG
>JBGPNZ010000028.1:0-15066 GCA_041487795.1 Nitrospiraceae bacterium | reverse complement strand
TTCGGCGACAGCGGGCCGAACATCGCCCGCTCGTAGTACCAGAGGAAATAGGCCGCGCCGAGGATCACCCCGAGGACCGCCCAGCACGCCAGGAACCAATTCGCCTGGAACGTGCCCAGCAGTATCAGGAACTCACCCACAAATCCGTTGGTGCCGGGCAATCCGATTGAAGCCAGCCCGATGATCAATAAGAATGTCGCCAGCAGCGGGACCTGCTTGGCGGCGCCGCCGAAGGCCGAGAGATCAGTGCTGTGCCGGCGGACGTACAGGAACCCAGCGACAAAAAAGAGGCCGGCCGTGCTGAAGCCCAGATTGATCATGGTCAGCAGGCTACCCTGCAGGCCCTGGAAGTTCAGCGCGAAGATGCCCAGCACGACGAATCCCAGGTGACTGATGCTGCTGAAGGCCAGCAGGCGCCGGAAGTCCGGCTGGATCAGCGCGACGATCGCGCCATAGAGAATGCCCACCAGCGCCAGCGTCATGAGCGTCATCACGACATGGCTGTTGGTCGAGGCGTCCGGCAGCAGCGGCAGGCTGAACCGCATGAAGCCGTAGGTGCCCAGCTTCAGGCCCGCCAGCACGACGGACATCCCGATCGGCCCTTCCACCAGCGCGTCAGGCAGCCACGTATGGAACGGGAACATCGGCGCCTTGAAGGCCAACCCGAGGAAGATCAGCCAGAACATTAGAAGTTGCTGATCGGGCGGAATGGGCACCGCGAGCAGATCGAGGAAGTCGAACGTGTAGGCCGGCTGAACGGCATGCGCCACGGCCCAATCATGGTAGTTCAAATTGAGCAGCACGATCCCGACCAGCATGAACACGCTGCCGAGGAGCGTATAGAGCACGTACTTGAGCGCCGCGTACTGCCGTTCCGCCCCGCCGCCCCAGAGCTTGATGAGAAAATAGCTCGGGATCAGCATCAATTCCCAGAAGACGAAAAAGAGGATGAGATCGAGCGAGACGAAAATGCCGACGATGGTCGTCTCGAGCGCCAGGAGCGCGATGTAATATTCCTTGATCCGGATGCGGACCGTATCCCAGGAGTAGAGCACGACCAGGATCATCAGGAACGCCGTCAGCCCGACGAAGAGGACGCTGATGCCGTCCACCGCCAGGTGATAGTTGATGCCGAGCGCGGGAATCCACGCCAGCCGCTCGGTGAACTGCATGGCCGGCGACTCCGGCACAAAATCCTTGAACACGAGCGCCACCAGCGCCAGTTGGAGCGCCGAAATGCCCAGTGCGGACTTCCTGATCAGGTCCTGGTCTTCCAGTACCCAGATGATGAGCGCACCGATCAGCGGCAGAAACACCAGCCACGAAAGAATCGGAAAGGCATATGTCAGTTCTTGCATCATGACTGCATCATTGAGGGAAATACCTCGCTCCGCGTCAACCCTTGAGTATTAAAGCCGGACATGATCCGCGCGGTTTCTCTGCTCACCTTCTGATCGTTCTTCACCCAGATGATCAGCGCAACGATCACAAACAGAAACACCAGCCACGATAAAATCGGGAACGCGTATGTGAGCTCTTGCATCATAGATTCAGTCGTAAAGTTCGAAAGTCTTCAAGTCTGAAAGTCTCCAGATGGCTGACTTTACGACTTGATGACTTTATGACTTTCAGACTCCATAGATTATTTCAACGCCACCCCGAATCCCACCAAACCGGCTGTCCACCAGACAACGACCAAATGCACCAGGATGAAGAGCCCGGCCACGATAATGGCCGCGTAATGGTGGACCATGCCGCTCTGCAGTTTTCGCCAGGCGCGCGCGGCCAGATGATTGGTGTAGCCGATGACGTTCAGCCCGGCGTAGATCACGTGTTTTTCGATCCACGTGCTGAGCCACGCGCTGTCTTCCGTGAACTCGCCGACACCGCGCACAATGCCGTCGATGATCGTCCGGTCGAACCAGTCCCAGACCTGTCCCAACTTCTTCGTCGGCTCGACAAAGAGCAGATCGTACAGTTCATCCACATAATATTTATTGAGCAGCGTCTTGTAGGCTACCGGCGCCTTGCCCGCCCACTGGTTCGCGGCCTCCGGCCGGATGCTATAGAGGTAGTGCGCAAGTCCCCAGCCCGTCAGCGCAATCACGGTCGCCACGCCCATGAGGCTGACCACCAAGCCAAGACTCACGCCGTGTTCCTCCACGGCGCCTGTTGCCACCGAGGGATGGAGGAAATGGTGGAACCAGCCGCTCTCCGGCGGCACGCCGGGGAACCCGCCGATCACGGACAGTCCCGCCAGCACCACGAGCGGGCCGATCATGATCATCGGCGACTCGTGCACATGCTCGGCTGTGTGGTGGTCCATGCGCGAGCGGCCGTAAAAGGTCAGATACGTCAGCCGGAACATATAAAAGGACGTGAGCAGGGCTCCGATCGCCGCCATTGCGTAGAGCACGTAATGATGGTGAACGAAGGCGTGCGCCATGATCTCGTCCTTGCTCCAGAAACCGGCCAGCGGGAAGATGCCGGCGATGGCCAGCGTGCCGATCAGAAAGACCGCGTGCGTCCAGGGAATTTTCTTGCGCAGCCCGCCCATCTTGCGGATGTCCTGTTCCCCCCCGCCCAGCGCGTGGATCACGGACCCGGCAGAGAGGAAAAGCAGCGCTTTGAAGAAGGCATGGGTCATGAGATGGAAGATCGCCGCGGTGTACGCGCCGATTCCGCAGCCCAGGAACATGTAGCCGAGCTGGCTGACCGTCGAATAGGCCAGGACACGTTTGATGTCGGTCTGCACAAGGCCGATCGTAGCAGCGAAGAGCGCCGTCGTCCCGCCGACAACGGCGACAGTCGTCATGGCCACCGGCGACAGGTCGTAAATGGCGTGGTTGCGGACGATCATATACACGCCGGCCGTCACCATCGTCGCGGCATGGATGAGCGCGCTGACCGGCGTGGGACCCTCCATCGCGTCCGGCAGCCAGGTGTAGAGCGGAAGCTGCGCGGACTTGCCGATCGCCCCAACCAGCAGGCAGAGCGCGATAGCCGTCGCCATTTTCGGCGAGAGCTGGCTCGCGTGCGAGAACACCTGAACATAGTCCAATGTCCCGAAGTTGTAGAATACGAGGAAGATCGCCAGCAGAAAGCCGGCGTCGCCGATTCGGTTGACCACGAACGCTTTGGTCGCCGCCTTGGCGGCCGACACCTTGTCATAGTAGTAGCCGATCAGGAGATAGGAACACAGCCCGACGCCTTCCCACCCGATGAAGAGCACCGCGTAGTTGTTGCCCATCACGAGCAGCAGCATCGAGACCATGAAAAGGTTCATGTAGGTGAAAAAACGCGTGAACCCTTCTTCGCCGTGCATGTAGCCGATCGAGTAAAGATGGATCAGGAACCCGACGCCCGTCACGACCAGCAACATGATGCAGGCGAGCGGGTCGATCAGGAAGGCGAGATTGATGTTCAGATCGCCGCCGAAGATCCACCGATAGGCGACGACTTCCCGCACCACCCCGGTTTGGAGCTGATCGGCAAAGACCGCCAGGGCGGCGGCGAAGGACAGTCCGACCGAGCTGCACGCAATCCGGCCGGCGATGTCGTGCGAGTAGCGACTTCCCAGCAGGCCGTTGAGCAGGAAGGCCACGAGCGGAAACACCGGGATGGCGAGGATCAATAAGTCGGTCACGTTACCACTTCAACAAATTCATTTCGTCCACATTGGTGGAGATTTTTCCACGGAACACCACGATGATGATGGCCAGCCCCACCGCCGCTTCGCCGGCGGCGATCGCAATGACGAACAGCGCGATAATCTGGCCCGCCATGGACTCCAGATAATGCGAGAACGCCACGAGGTTGATATTGGCGGCGTTCAACATGATCTCCACCGACAGCAGCACGACAATAAAATTCCGGCGGACCAGCACGCCGACCAGACCGGTGACGAACAGGATCGCGCTGACGACGACGTATGCGCTTAAAGGAACCATACAGCCGTTATTCGTTATGCATCATGCGTTATTCGCAAAAGAAATCAGACCGCCCGGCGCAGTAACTTCTATCCGTCTTGCCAATTGACGGGTAACGCATGACGGATTACGCCTCATGGTCCACATCGGCCGCCGTCGGCGTCTTGGCCAGGACAATCGCGCCGATGACTGCGCCCAGCAGGAACACGCCGACGATTTCAAACGGCAACAGATACTCGCTGAACATTTTGATCCCGACCGCGTAGCTGTCCCCTTCTTTCAACACCGCCGAGGCCGTCGCATCACCCCTGGCGCCCCCGAACGGCGACCGCAGGACCAGCAACACCAGCTCGCCGCAGATCGCCACGCCCGCAAACAGCATGACGGCATACTTGGTGTGCAAGTAGCGCTCGTCGCTTTTGAGATTGAGGAGCATCAGCACGAATAGATATAGGATCAGGATCGCGCCGGCATAGACGATGACCTGCACGGCAAAAAGAAATTCGGCGTTGAGCAGCACGAACAGCCCGGCCACGTGCATCAGCAGCGCCAACAGAGCCAGTAGGCAATGGACGGGATTCCGCAAGGCGACCGTGAGTATCCCCGCCAGGATGCTCACCACTGAAAAATAGACGAAAAAGACAGGGACCATCGTATGCAATCAGGGCAAATGCGTGGGCGGTGGTTGCGTGGATTGCTTCACCGACTGGGGAAAGAAGTAGCGGTAGTCATGGTACATCTGGTCGTTCTTCTCCTGCCCGTGCGCGTACAGATATTTCTTGGCGTCCTCCAGATGGCGCTCGCCGATTTCGTACAGTCGTTTCTTGTCGAACAGCAGCGTCCGTTTGTCGTGCGTGGAGTATTCGTACATCTTCGTCATCGCCAGCGCGTTGACCGGGCAGGCTTCCACGCAATACCCGCAGAAGACGCACTTGGTGATGTCGATATAAAACTCGCTCGCGTAGCGTTGCAGCGGGAGCGACTTATCTTCCGCGCTGATCACCTTGATGCAATGGGAGGGGCAGGCTGCCTCGCACAGGTCACAGCCGACGCAGCGCTCCTTACCGTCGTCGTACCGCAGCAGGCCCAGGGCGCCGCGATGCGCGTCCGGGATCACCCGCTGTTCGCGCGGGTATTGGAACGTGATCGGCTTGTGCAGCATATGCTTGAAGGTGACCTTCATCGCGCTCCAGATTTCCGCGAAGAGGGCCGCCTCCCAGATTTTCTTGGCCACTGTGACTGCGCTCATCTTTTAGCTCCGAAGCTTTCAGCCATCAGCTCTCAGCTTTCGTGATCCGTTAACCGTGATCCGCAACGGGGCCTCTCCTCGCGGTTCACGCATTACGGGTCACGGATTACGCTCTCTCGATGCTCACCGCCGCCTGCTTGAAATACGGCACGCCGGTAACAGCATCCACCTCGACGGCCATGAGATCCTTCACCGGCGGGTTGTTGAAGTGCTCCGGATAGAAGCACGAGTCCGGCAGCACCGAGAGATCCGCCTTGGCGTTCAGCACGGCCGTCCCTTTGGCCGATGAGACGCGGACCCGGTCGCCGTCCTTCAGTCCCATCCGCTCCATGTCCTGCACGTTCATATGCAACTGCCCGGTGCTGGAGGCGATCAGCAGCAGGCCGGAGGCCTGCGTGGACAATTTTCCCGAGTGGTATAACAACTGGCCCATCGTGAGGCCGAACCGCTTTTCGGGTGACGCGTGACGGGTGACGGGTGACGAGTATCGGCCGGCGACGCCGGCCTGATAGCCGTTGGCGAGATATCGATCCGGGCTCACCGTGACCTTTTTCGGCTGGCCCAAATTGTAGTACCCAGGCAGCACTTTCATGATCTCGCGCTGGATGTCCTGCGCCGATTCGTACTCCATCGAGGCGCAGCCGAGCCCGCTGCCGATGGCCGACAGAATCTGCCAATCGGGCAGGCTCTCGCCGATCGGGTCCATGGTCTGCCGGATGCGCTGGACCTTGCCGTCCTGGCTCGTCATCGTGCCGTCTTTTTCGGCGAACGTGCAGGCCGGCAATACGATATGCGCATGCTGCGCCGTCTCCGTCATGAAGGGGTCCTGGACGATCAACAGCTCCAGCTTCTCCAGCGCCGCCTTGACTTCCACGGATGCCGGCAAGGTGCCCAACGGATTTTCGCCGACAAGATAGAGCGCCTTGATCTCCCCGTTCCGGCATTTCTTCAGAATGTCCATGAGTCCCACGCCGGTGCCCTTGTTCGGCAGCGGCGCGCTCCAGGCCTTGGAGAACTTCGTGCGCGCGTCATCATTGTCGAACGCAACCTGGCCGGGAAGGAATTCCGGCGACGTCCCCATGTCCACCGCGCCCTGCTCGTTGGCTTCTTCGGTCACCGTATTGATCCCGCAGCCGGGCCGCTCCAACTTGCCCGTCACCCACAGAAGGTCGATCAACGCGAGCACATGCTGGTACCCATTGGAACGGCGAACGATGCCTTCCCCGCAGATAACGACGGCGCGCGGCGCTTCCGCGAAGACCGTCGCCGCCTCGTTGATCTGCGCCACCGGCACGCCAGTTTGAGCTGCGACCGTTTCGAGCGAGAGTCCCGCCACCGCCTGCTTGAGCACAGCCAAGGCCTGCGGATGTTTGCCGGTCACCTCGGTATCGATCAGGTCCTGCTCGATTACGGACTTGATAAGCCCCTTGACGAACAGGCCTTCCGTGCCGGGCTTGACCAGCGCCGGATGCGACGCCAGCTTGGCGAGATTGGTGTTGGCCGAATCCACGACGATCACCTGGGACTTGTAGACACGGATCGCTTCCTTCACCCGCAGGCTGAAGACCGGGTTCGTTTCCGTGACGTTGGAGCCCACCACCAGAATCGCCTTGGCCTTCGTAATGTCCGCCAAATCGTTCGTCATCCGGCCCACTCCCAGGGCGTGCTGCACCGCGTGGACGAAATTCAGGTGCCCATAGCGCGCGCTGCTGTCGAGCTGGTTGGTGCCGATCGCGGCGCGCATCAGCTTCTGGAAAAGATACAACTCCTCGTTGCTGCAGCGGGCCGTGATGAGTCCCGCGACGGCGTTCGGCCCATACTTGGATTTGATGTCGGCCAGGCGGCCGACCACTGTCTCGATCGTTTCGATCCACGGCGACTCCGCCAGCTTCCCGCCCTTCCGGACCAGCGGTTGCACGAGACGCGCCTTGCTGTCGATGAACTGAAACCCGAACCGCCCGCGCACGCAGAGCCCGCCGTGGCCTTGGGCCGTCTCCGACCGGTCGCCCCATTTATTCTTCCAGGACAGCGGCGAGGTCACGCGTACGACTTCGTTGTCCTTGGTTTCGACCTGCATCTGGCAGCCATCGCCGCAGTAATTGCAGGTGGTCGTCGTCTTCTTGAGCTGCCAGGGCTTGTAGAGGTACTTGGAGAATTTGTTCGTGATGGCGCCGACCGGGCAGACCGCGAGGCAGTCGCCGCAGAATTCACAGACCAGCTGAGTATCGCCTTTCGCCACGACCTGGGTGAACCCGCCCTTCTTGATGAACTGCAGCGCGTCGATCATCTGCACGTCTTTACAGATGTTGATGCACTCGCCGCAAGCGATGCAGCGGTTCATGTTGAAGTCGAGCACGAGGCTGCGGGTATCCTCCGGAATCAGCTTCTGCTTGGCGTTGGCCAGAGTGGTGACCTGGTGCTGGAACGCCATGTCCTGCAATTCACAGTGGCCGTCCGCGTCGCAGACCGGACAATCCAGCGGATGCACCGAGAGATGTTTCTCGACCGCTTTTTTTCTGGCCTGGAAGAGATCGTCGCCTTCCGTGCGGACGATCATGCCGGCCGTCGCCTTGGCCGTGCAGGAACGGACGGGCGCCTTCTTCCCTTCCTGCATCACAAGGCACATGCCGCAGGAGCCGAAGGGATCGAAGGTATAGTGATAGCACATGGCCGGGATGATCTTGCCCGTGCTGGAAATGACGTCGTACAACGAAACACCGTCTTTGGCCGTAACGGTCTTGCCGTCGATCGTCAGTTCGATCGACGCCGCTTCGACGTCAGGATTGGTAGCTGGCTTTAAACCCATGTTCTTCCTCTTCTACCTTTTCCGCCCACTCACCAAATTCCGAGTGCGGCTGAACTGGCCCACCTGCGGCCGTCGAGCGAGCACATTCTGATCGTGCGCGCTCCGGGAGCACAGGGCTAGCTCAGCCGCAAACTCACCTATCACACTCTCCCATCACAATATCGTAGGTGCCAAAGATCGTGACCGCGTCGGCAATCATGTACCCGCGCGACATATGATCGAACGCGCCCATATGAATAAAGGAGGGCGAGCGGATCTTCATCCGGTACGGCTTCCCGCCTCCCGTGCTGACGATATAAAACCCGAGTTCCCCCTTGTGGGCCTCGGTGCCGCAATAGATCTCGCCCGGAGGGGCATCGAACCCCTGCGAGAAGAGCTTAAACTGCTGGATCATGGAATCCAGGTTCGTAAAGACCCGGTCCTTCGGCGGGAGCGTGACGCTCGGCACGTCGGCCATGATCGGCCCGTCCTGCATCTGGTCGAGACATTGTTTCACGATCTTCACGCTCTCGTATAGTTCCATCACGCGGATCCAATACCGGTCGTAGGTATCGCCGTTCTTGCCGACCGGCACGTTGAAGTCACATTTGGGATAGGCGGCGTACCCGCCGTTGTGTTTCCGCATATCGTAGTCCACACCCGATCCCCGCAGCGTGGGACCGCTCAACCCGAAGCTCAGCGCGTCCTCCGCCGAAATCACCGCCACGCCCTTGGTGCGCGCAAGCCAGATGCGGTTTTTCTCGAGGAAGACCTGGTACTCGTCGATCTTGGGCGGAAAGTAGTCGAGGAACGCCCGCAATTTTGCAATCAGCGACGGCGTGAGGTCGCGCTCGACGCCCCCGATGCGGTACCAACTCGTCGTCAGGCGCGCGCCGCACAGTTCATCGAACCAGTCCAGGAGAATCTCGCGATCCCGGAACGTGTAGAAGAACACCGTCATCGCGCCGATGTCGAGCGCCTGCGTTCCCAGCCAGAACTGATGGCCGATGATCCGCTGCACCTCCGCCACGATCGTCCGGAGATACTCGGCCCGCTCCGGCACCGTGATGTTCATGAGTTTCTCGACGGCGCGGCAATAGGCGAAGTTGTTGTACATCGCGCAGACGTAATCGAGGCGGTCGGTATGAGGAATAAACTGGTGGTAGGTCCCGTCCTCGGCCAGTTTCTCGACACCGCGATGCAGGAAGCCCATCACCGGCGTGGACTTGACGAGCCGCTCGCCTTCCAATTCGAGAATGACTTTCAACACCCCGTGCGTGCTCGGATGCTGCGGCCCCATGATGAGCAATAATTCTTCCGTGCGCTGCAGCGGCAGCGTGGCGGTTTCCGGATGCTCCGGATTCACCTTATAGATGGTGTCGCGCTGGTCCTCGAACCGATAGGTTTTTTCCGTGTCGTTCACGCTACGCCTTCTCGTTCAAAAACTCGAACGTGTCTCTCCACCCTTTACCTTGCAGCGGGAAATCTTTCCGCAGCGGATAGCCCTCGGTGTAATCGTCCGGCATGAGAATCCGGCGCAGGTCCGGATGGTTCCGGAACCGGATACCCATCATGTCGTAGACTTCCCGCTCCATGAAGTTGGCGCCATGCCAGACGTCCGTCAGGGAATCCACCTGGCACTCCGCTTCGGAGACGCGGGTCTTCAGCCGGATCCGGTGCCGCTTGCGGATTGACGCGACTTCCCACACCACTTCGAACCGCTCCTCGTCATCCGGCCAATCGACGGAACTGACGTGCACCATGTAATCGCAGTCGATCTCAGGATCGTGGCGCAAAAACTTGGCAACCGCATGGAGTGCCGCAGGCCGGACCGTCACCGCCAGATCGCCGCGCCACTCCACGGCGTCGACGAATCCGTCCGGAAACTCCCGCTTAATGCGTTCGGCGAGGGGATGCATCAACGTTACGCCTTTACTTGTTCCGGCTGCTTCGTGAACACACGCTTCTGCATGATGCGCTCCTGCAATTTCAAAATGCCGTCAAAGAGCGCCTCGGGAGTCGGCGGGCAGCCCGGCACGTAGATGTCCACGGGCACGAACCGGTCCACCCCCTGCACCACGCTATAGCTGTCGTAGATATTGCCGGAGGTCGCGCAGGATCCCATCGCGATCACGTACTTCGGTTCCGGCATCTGGTCGTAGATTTTCCGGATCACCGGCGCCATGCGCCGGCAGACCGTGCCGGCCACGATCATCAGATCGGACTGGCGCGGCGACGCGCGGAACACGCCGGCGCCGTAGCGGTCCATGTCGTACCGCGAAGAAACCGCCGCGATCATCTCGATCGCGCAGCAGGCCAACCCGAACGTCATCGGCCAGAGCGAGCCCTTGCGCGCCCAGTTGACGACCCTCTCGACCGTCGTGGTGATGACGTCGATCTCGCCGTCCTTCTGATGCCGTCCCAGCTGAATCAGTCCCATGTTCTTCTTCCCCTCATTCGCGACCTCTACTGGCGGCGGCTGGGTTGGTCCAACTGCGGCCGTTGAGCGAGCACATTCTGCCCGGGAAGGAGCGCGTCCGGCGCGCTCGGGGTGGGCGGGTGAGAAGATCCGCGCTCCGGGAGCACAGGACCAACCCGGCCGCATCGCCTAATCCCATTCCAACGCGCCTTTTTTCCACGCGTACACATAGGCCACAACGAACAGCGCGATGAAGATCAACATTTCGATCAAGCCGACGAGGCCGATCTTGAAAAAGGTCACTGCCCAGGGATACAGAAAGATGACTTCGATGTCGAAAATGACGAACAGCATGGCGAAGATGTAGTACCGGACGGGAAACGGCATGCGGGCGTCCGAGAACGGCTCGCTGCCACACTCGTACGCACTGAGTTTTTCAGATTCCGGATATTTCGGCTGGACGAAATAGCTGAGGACCAGCGTGACCACGCCGAACGCCAGCGCAATCCCGATAAAGAGAAGGACCGGAAAATACCGACCCAAATAGTCGAGGAGCTGTTCTGACCCAACCATGCGAACCCCTCCTAACTACCTGAACTTTCACTGCAAGCTAGTCATGGTAGTCGAATTTTTCCAGTCAAATCAAGCGTTCAAATGGCCTACGCGAGCTCAGCCCCAAAAGCCCCAGGGATCAGCCTGCAACCCAAAACTCTTGTTTTTTCGGATAGAACAGAGCGGGGGCACAACAGGGAGACTTTCCCGGTTCCTGGTTGGCCCGGGCGGAGGGCACGATGAAGAACGGCGCGCCTGAAACCCGCCTAGCGCGCCTTGCGCATGCGGTCCGCCGGCATACGCAGCTGAGCAGGAGCGTCCGGACGGCGCACATCCCATTCAGCCGTCAGCGGCGAGAGCGCCTTGGCCTTTTTTCGTCGGTGGATCTGAGTTTCGATCCGGCGCGGGTGCGCGTCGGGAACGGGCGTACCGTCCGGTCGAGATCGCTGTTGCTGGTCCATCTCTATAGCAGGCTCCAGGGAGGCGACAGGCGCACAACGGCTCCACCCTACCACGCCATCGCAGTGGCGTTCAAACATAGTAATTTCATGGGCTTTGCTTGACAATGCGCACTGATTTGCTATTGTGTGCGGCAGGTTACAGAGGGAGGCATTCTGTATGACAAGGATCAGTACGGGCCTCGCAGCGGTCTGCACGGGTGTGCTGCTCTGGACGGCGGTCGGCATTGCGGAGGATTTGCTTCCGCCTGAATCGGCCGTTGCAAGCCCCACGTTCTCCTTCGCCACCGGCTTCATTCGTCCCACGACTCTCTACGAAGCACGGATCAGCCCGATTACCGGAGACAATCAAACGACAGGCAACAAGCGACTGCTCGGCGCAGGCGATCAAGCCTATTTGGAGCTCACGAATCCGCACGAAGTCGCCCCAGGCGACAAATTCACCGTCTATCGACAAGTCAAAAAAGTCTATCATCCGGTCCGCGGCCAGTATCTCGGCGATCTCACCGCCGTCGTCGGCGTCGTGAAGGTGCTCAGAGTGACGGGCAACAAAGCCACCGTCAGGGTCGAGCGTTCCTACGACGCCATTTTCCCTGGCGACGGTGCCACGCGCCAGGTGTCTTCTCCTCCGCCGGCACCGTTGTCTTCCGGTCAATCGCTGCAGGACGGAACCGGCGTGATCATCGAACTCCCGCCCGGGCAGACCCTCATCGCGCAAGGCAATATGGTCTACGTGGATTGGGGACGCAACGACGGGGTGAAGCTCGGTGACAAACTACTGGTCTTCCGGGAAAATACCGGCATCCCGATCCAGATCATCGGCGAGTTGCAAATCATCGCCGTGGAAGATCAAACGGCCACGGCGCGAGTCACCCGTTCGACTGCCCCCTTCTTGCTGGGCGACCGCTTCGCCGCCAAAGATACGCTCCAGAAACAACTCGGTCTCGACGTCCCCTCCTCCCCACAAGCCCGAAAAGAGGCCCTCTTTCAGGAGATGACACAACCGGTACCAGCCGCGGCACCACGGACCGCTGAAGCCGTGCAGGAAGCGCATGCCGCTCCGCAGTCGCGTAACATCGAACGCGAACTGGCTCAACTGGCCAGGCAACTGGAGTTCGATTCAGGGAACGCGCCGGCAACAGCCGCCGGTCTCCCGATTCTGAAGCAAATCAAAGCGCTCCTCAAGGAAGCGCCTGACAGTCGGGTGGTCGTTGAGGGGTATACGGATAACCAAAAGATTGGTCCCTCGCTGAAAGAACAGTACAGTTCCAACCAGGAATTGTCGCGCGCGCGCGCCGCAGCGGTGGCCGGCTATCTCTCCGAGGAGGAGGGGATCAACCCCCAGAATGTTTCGGCCGTCGGCCATGCAGACGCCAAACCAGTGGCCAGCAACAGCACGGAAGCGGGACGCAAGCAAAACCGCCGAATCGAAATCCGGTTGCTCCCCAGCGAACGGCCATCTTCTCCAACACCGAAAAATGCCATGCCGGAAACCAGAGACGTATCGCCACCTGCGCCAGAGCCGGCACCAACAGTCACCGCCCCGCCCGCTCCGTAACTCTCTCTCTCTCAGAGATAATTGTTCCCATCCTTCCGCGCTGCTAGAATGTCCCATGTCCGCTCCGGAATCCACGGCTCGCACTGACACGTTCCCGCCCGCCCGCCCAAACACCGCGCAGCCGTCCTTCGCCGATGTGATAGTTCCCCGCCATCTGCGTCGCACGTTCACCTACAACATCCCGGCATCTCTACGGTCGCAGATTCGCATCGGCAGCCTTGTCCGCGTGCCGCTGGGACCGAGCACCGTACTGGGCATCGTCGTCACGATTTCGTCCGAGGGCCCGCCGCTTCCCGCAACAACACGTGCGACGCCGATTCGACTGCGCGACATCCTCGCCGTTGCGGACGAGCCGGCGGACGCCGCGATTCCACCGGATATCCTGGAACTCACCCGGCAGGTGTCTGACTATTATCTCGCGCCGTGGGGACAGTGCCTGCGCCTGATCCTGCCGGCATCGCCCGGCGCACGCGAGACGTCACGCGGCCGCCGGGCATCCCAAGCCCGGCAGACGCCGACCGCAGCAGGCCATTCGACCGACTCATTGCAATTATTGCCGCCCGCCGCACCGCCATGGTGGTCCCGTTTCCAAGAAGCGCTGGTTGCGCATCGCCACGAGACGTTCCTGGTGGAAGACACCCTGTCGCGCCGGTGGGCAACCGTACTCCACGCGGCCGAGATCGCGCTGGAACGCAAAGGGACCGTTCTTATCATTTCACCGGAAATCCGCCGTGCGGCGGCGCTGGCAGCGCTGAGCCTCACCCGCTGGCCTGATCGTGTCGCGCAGATCCACAGCGACTTGCCCCCTGCCGTGCGCGCGCGCGAGTGGCGCCGCATTCAAACCGGCGCGGCCGATGTCGTCGTCGGCACGCGGTCGGCGATCTTCGCCCCGCTGCGCGCCCCCGGCCTGATCTGCGTGGACGACGAAGACGATCCCTCGCTGAAGGAGGAACAGGAACCGCATTACCATGCACGGGAGGTGGCTGCGATGCGGGCCCGGCAGCATGGCGCGGTCCTGTTGCTGGGAACGGCTCACCCCGCCGTCGAAACACGCCAGCATGTCGGCGCTCAGCCGACACCCGTGCCGGCGCCGCGCGCCGCCGTTCATCTGGTGGACCTGCGGCAGACTCCCCCGCGCACCCTGCTCTCGGAACCGATGCTCGCCGGTATTCGGGCGACTCTGAAAGCCAAGACGGGCGCTATCTTGTTTGCAAACCGGAAGGGATTTGCCGCTGCCCTCCACTGCCGGGATTGCGGCGCCTCGCCGGCCTGCGCTCATTGCAGCGTGTCCCTTACCTTATACAAGCGGGCCAACCGGCTGGCCTGCCGCTACTGTGGCGCGACCGAGCCGATTCCAGAGACCTGCCCGGCGTGCCGATCCTCGCGGATCGAGCCGGTCGGCTCCGGCACGGAACGGCTGGAAGAGGAACTCCGCCGGCTGTTCCCCGACGCGCGCATCGGCCGGCTCGATCGGGATACGGCGCGCACGCCGGAACAGGCGACACGATTGCGGAACGGCATTGCCGAGGGACAATTGGACCTGCTGATCGGCACCCAGCTGTTGTTTCAGGACATGCCCGCCCAACCGGTCGGCTTTGTCGGCATTCCCTATGCGGATGCCGGTTTACACCGGCCGGACTTTCGCTCTGCCGAACGGACCTATCACGCACTGCGCGATGCCGTCGGACTGGCACGGACCGACGGCCTGGTCGTGCTGCAAACGATCCTGCCGGACCACCATGCGATCGCCTCGGTCGCCGAAGGCGATCCGGCGCGATTCTACGAGCAGGAGCTGGCCTTCCGGCGCGCGTTGGGCTATCCGCCGTTTGCGCATCTGATCAGCCTGTGTGTGTCTGGAAAGACGGAAGCCGCCGTTCGTACGGCGGCGGAGCACTGGGCGGCGGCCGTGAAAGAGCATGGCAAGAAGAATTCTGAAACCGTGACTGTTCTCGGTCCCATCCCCGCCTCGGTGGAACGGGTTCGAGGACGTCACCGCCGGCAGATTCTTGTGAAATCAGCCGATGCAGACGCTGCCCGACAAAGCGTGAAGGCGACGCTGGAGAAGATCGAGGCGGGCAAGGAACATCGCGGGCTGAAATTCGACGTCACGGTTGAT
>JBGPNZ010000027.1:0-15073 GCA_041487795.1 Nitrospiraceae bacterium | reverse complement strand
GCCAGCCCCTTGTCCGCGCAGATCTTCGTCAACGCCGAGGTCAGCGTCGTCTTGCCGTGGTCCACGTGCCCGATCGTCCCGATGTTCACGTGCGGCTTCCGCCGCTCATACTTGCCCTTCGCCATAACTCACGCTCCTTTTCGATTCCTATTCGCCCCGATTCTTGGCGATAATTTCTTCCGCAATCTGCCTGGGCACCTGCTCATAGCGGGCAAATTCCATGCTGTACGTCGCGCGACCCTGCGTGCGCGACCGTAAATCCGTCGAGTAGCCGAACATGGCGCTGAGCGGAACGGCCGCATCGATCGCCTGCGAGCCGGCACGCACTTTCATGCCATGGATCTTGCCGCGCCGTCCGTTGAGATTACCGATCACGTCGCCCATGAATTCCTGCGGCACGAGCACTTCCACTTTCATGATCGGCTCGAGCAGCACCGGATCAGCCCGCTTGCAGGCATCCTGGAACGCCATGGAACCGGCGATTTTGAAGGCCATTTCATTGGAGTCCACATCGTGATAAGAACCATCAGTCAGCGTCACGCGAATATCACGGACCGGATAACCCGCCAACACGCCCGTTTCCATCCGCTCCTTGATGCCCTTCTCAATCGCCGGGATATACTCGCGAGGGATTGCGCCACCGACAACCTTGTTCACGAACTCAAAGCCCTTGCCGGCCTCAAGCGGTTCAACCGTAATCACCGCATGCCCGTACTGGCCGCGCCCGCCGGTCTGCTTGATGTACTTGCCTTCCGCCTCAGCCGGCCTCCGAATCGTCTCCCGGTAGGCCACCTCAGGCTTGCCGACATTGGCTTCCACTTTAAATTCGCGGAGAAGGCGATCCACGATGATCTCCAAATGTAACTCGCCCATGCCCGCGATGATGGTCTGCGCCGTTTCCTCGTCCGTCCGCACGCGGAACGACGGATCTTCCTGCGCCAGCTTCTGCAGCGCCACCGCCATCTTTTCCTGATCTGGCTTGGTTTTCGGCTCAATTGCCATGGCAATGACCGGCTCGGGAAACTTCATGACCTCCAGCAACACCGGGTGCTTTTCATCGCTCAACGTGTCACCGGTCGTCGCTCCACGGAGGCCGACTGCCGCCGCAATATCGCCCGCATAGACGACTTCAATGTCTTCCCGCTTATTGGCATGCATTTTCAGCAGCCGGCCAATTCGCTCTCTGGTACCTTTCGTCACATTGAGCACGGCCGTGCCGGTCTTCAGCGTGCCGGAGTACACGCGGAAAAACGTCAACTGCCCGGCAAACGGATCCGTCATGATTTTAAAAGCCAGCGCGGCGAACGGTTCACTATCACTCACCTGCCGCTTCACCTCTTTCTCAGAGGAAGGATCGATACCGACCACCGGAGGAACATCGAGTGGCGAGGGCAGATACTCCACCACGCCATCGAGCAACTGCTGAACGCCCTTGTTCTTAAAGGCCGACCCGCAGAGCACCGGTATCACCTTCATCGTAATCGCACCGGCTCGAATCGCCCGCTTGACCTCCTCGATCGAGAGCGATTGGCCGTTCAGATATTTTTCCATCGCCTGTTCATCGAATTCGGCAACCGCATCGAGCATTTTCTCGCGATATTCCTTTGCCATGTCGGCCATCGAGGCAGGAATGTCTCCGACAGCATACTTCGCACCGAGCGTTTCGTCATCGTACAAATACGCCTTCATCGTCACAAGATCCACAGACCCGCGAAACTCCGCCTCACGGCCGATCGGCAACTGAATAGGGACAGGGTTCGCACCAAGCCGGTCAACCATGGACTTCACGCTCGTGTAGAAATCCGCGCCGATCCGATCCATTTTATTCATGAACGCGATCCGCGGCACACTATACTTATCCGCCTGCCGCCAGACCGTTTCCGACTGGGGCTCGACCCCCTGCACGGAATCAAACACCGCCACGGCTCCATCCAACACCCGCAGGGAGCGTTCAACTTCGATCGTAAAATCCACGTGCCCCGGCGTATCAATAATATTGATGCGGTGGTCTTTCCAAAAACAGGTCGTCGCAGCCGCTGTGATCGTAATGCCGCGTTCCCGCTCCTGCTCCATCCAGTCCATCGTAGCCGCGCCATCGTGGACCTCGCCCATCCGGTGCGACACTCCGGTGTAGTACAGAATGCGCTCCGTGGTCGTCGTCTTACCGGCATCGATATGCGCCATGATGCCGATATTCCGCGTCCGCTCTAACGGCGTTTGCCTTGCCATCACGTCCTCTAAAAACAACGATGCTGCAACGTCGAGCCACCGACTTCGCTGCAACGCACAGGACCCACCGATGCATTCGCAGCGTGGCCCAACTGCAGCACGAGAGAAACGACGCTACCAGCGATAATGCGCGAAGGCTTTATTGGCCTCCGCCATGCGATGCACGTCTTCCCGCTTTTTCACCGACGCGCCGGTGTTATTGGCGGCATCGAGCAACTCTCCAGCCAGCCGTTCGCGCATGCTTTTCCCGCCCCGCGCCTTTGAGTACTCCGCAATCCAGCGCAGCGCGAGCGCCATACGACGCACCGGCCGAATCTCAACCGGCACTTGGTAGGAGGCCCCGCCCACACGCCGCGACTTGACTTCCACGACAGGCTTGACGTTGTCCACGGCAGCCCGAAAGACTTTCAGCGGATCTCCGCCGGTTTTTTCCTGAACAAGATCAAACGCCCCGTAGCACACCCGCTCGGCGGTGCTCTTCTTCCCGCTCGCCATCAAGACATTAATAAACTTACTCACCAGCTTGTCGTGATAGCGCGCGTCGGCCAGTACTTCTCGTTGTCCAAATATTTGGTGTCTCGGCATCGATCAGCTCTACAGTTGTCTTCGTTTCGGCTACTTCGGCCGTTTGGCTCCGTACTTCGACCGGCCTTGCTTGCGATTGGCGACCCCGGCGGCATCCAACGTTCCCCGCACAATGTGATACCGTACTCCCGGAAGATCCTTGACGCGTCCACCGCGGACCAACACAATCGAGTGCTCTTGCAGATTATGCCCGACCCCCGGGATATAGGTGGTCACCTCCATCCCGTTCGTAAGGCGCACGCGCGCAACCTTTCTGATAGCCGAATTCGGCTTCTTCGGCGTTGAGGTGTACACTCGTACACAGACGCCTCGCTTTTGCGGACATCGCTTGAGCGCCGGACTCTTGGTCTTTCCCTTCGCCAGCACTCGCCCATGACGCACAAGCTGATTAATAGTCGGCATATCTCAACTCGATCCCTCTCTTGTCAGTTTCAAGGCTGCCCGAAAAGTGCAAAGCCGTTGGATTATAAAGAGGAAGTTCCTCTCTGTCAAGACGACTTTTAAGCCCTAGCTATTATCGCCAGCAGCCTCCCCACTCGTGGCGCTTTCATGTCCAATTGCCACCGTCTCGTTTTCCAACGCCGCCGGCACATCTTCCTTCGGACTGATCACAAAGGTATCCCGGTATTCGGCGAAACCGGTCCCGGCCGGAATGAGCCGTCCGACGATGACATTCTCTTTCAGACCCATCAGCATATCTTCGCGGCCATTGAGCGCCGCCTCGGTCAGCACGCGCGTGGTTTCCTGGAACGACGCGGCCGAAATGAAACTCTCCGTCGTCAATGCAGCCTTCGTGATGCCCAGCAGCACCGGCTTGCCCAGCGCAGGTTTTCCGTCTTTGGCCAGCACACGTTCATTTGCATCTGCGAACACAAATTTGTTTACCTGGCTGCCGGGCAAAAATTCCGTATCGCCAGGGTCCTCGATTCGCACTTTGCGCAGCATCTGCCGAACGATAATCTCGATGTGCTTATCGTTGATGGATACACCCTGCAAGCGATAGACATCCTGGACTTCGTCCACCAAATACTTCTGCAATTCCTTCGGCCCGAGCACGTCGAGGATATCGTGCGGATTGGCCGAGCCATCCATGAGCGGCTCACCGGCACGTACCCAATCGCCCTCGTGCACGTTGACATGTTTGCCCTTGGGGATGAAGTACTCCTTCACATCTCCCACTTTATTATCGACCACCACTTTCCTCATGCCCTTGACAAACCCGCCGTACGACACCTCTCCGTCGATTTCGCTGATGACAGCCTGTTCTTTCGGCTTTCTCGCCTCGAACAACTCGGCCACGCGCGGCAACCCGCCGGTGATGTCCTTCGTCTTGGTCGTCTCTCTCGGGATTTTCGCCAACACATCGCCAGGGTGAACAGCCGCCCCCTTTTCCACAAAGATATGCGAGCCCACCGGCAACAAGTAGCGAGCCACTGAACCGACGGCTGACACCTTGGAAGTTTTCCCGCCTTCATCCTTGATGGAAATGCGCGGGCGGAGCGTCGCGCCCGCGTGCTCGATCACGACTTTTCGGGACAAACCGGTGACTTCATCGAATTCATCCTTCATGGTGACGCCTTCGATGATGTCTCCAAAGGCAACCCGCCCGCCGACTTCAGTCAGAATCGAGAGCGAATAGGGATCCCACTCCACCAGCTTCTGTCCGATCGCCACGCGCTCCCCGTCCTTCACTTTGATTCTGGCCCCATACATAACAGGATATTTTTCCCGCTCGCGGCCGGTTTCATCAGAAATCGCAATCTTGGCGTTGCGATTCATCACCACCCATTCACCGTCCTTGTTCTTGACCGCAATCCCGCTATTGTGGACATCGACATTCTTCTTGGCATCGAAACTCATAAAGCGGAGGCTGCCGGCATGCTTGCCCTCCAGAACCGTCTGCGCCACCACCTTGCTGGCCGTTCCACCGATATGAAAGGTCCGCATGGTCAGCTGCGTACCCGGCTCACCGATGGACTGCGCGGCGATGACACCCACCGGCTCTCCCCGTTCAACCAACCGCCCTCTCGCCAAATCGCGCCCGTAGCACTTCATGCAGACTCCGCGACGCGTCTGGCAGGTCAGCACCGATCGGATCTTGACCCGGTCGACACCGGCCTCGACGATCCCCTTCGTCCGCTCCTCGTCGATTTCCTCATTCGCCTTGATGATGATCTCGCCCGTCACTGGATCGTGCACATCCTCCGCCGACAACCGACCCAGAATACGCTCCTCGATGGGCTGGATGATTTCACCGCCTTCGATCAGCGCCGTCACCTCGATGCCATCGGTCGTTTCGCAATCGTCCTCGTTGATGATGACGTCCTGCGCGATATCCACTAGGCGACGGGTCAGGTAGCCGGAGTTGGCTGTCTTGAGCGCCGTGTCGGCCAATCCCTTGCGGGCGCCGTGCGTTGAAATGAAATACTGCAGCACGGTCAACCCCTCGCGGAAGTTCGCGGTGATCGGCGTCTCGATAATCTCGCCGGACGGCTTCGCCATCAACCCGCGCATCCCACCGAGCTGGCGGATCTGTTGCGAGCTGCCGCGCGCGCCGGAATCAGCCATCATGAAAATCGGATTGAAGGCTTCCGATGCACGCGCATCGCCACTTGCGCCCAATTCCTTCATCATTTCATTGGCCACCTGCTCGGTTACATGCGCCCAAATGTCGATGACCTTGTTGTATCGCTCGCCGTTCGTGATCAACCCCTCGTTGTACTGTTTCTCGATCTCGTTGACCTCGCTCTGTGCCTTCGAGATCAACTCTGCCTTCTTTGCCGGAATGTGCATGTTGTCGATACAGATCGATACGCCAGCTTTGGTCGCATAGGCAAACCCGATGTCTTTGATCCGGTCCAACAGCACCACCGTGTCTTTGTGCCCCGCTTCGCGATAAACCGAATCGATCAGCTTGGTCATTTCCTTCTTGGTCATCAACTGGTTGGCATACGAAAACGGAACCGACGGCGGCAGAATCTCACCCATCAGCACCCGCCCAACGGTTGTGCTCACAAGCGCGCCATTGATCCGCACTTTGATTTTGGCATGTTCTTCCACTTCGCCAAAGTCACAGGCGATGCGCACTTCCTGCGGCGAGGCAAACACCTTGCCCTCACCCTTAGCACCGGCCCGCTCCTTGGTCAGCCAATAGCAGCCAAGCACCATGTCCTGCGACGGCACGGCGATCGGCCGGCCGTTGGCCGGCGACAGAATATTGTTGATCGACATCATCAGAACCCGGGCTTCGACCTGCGCCTCAGCCGACAGCGGCACGTGCACCGCCATCTGGTCGCCGTCGAAGTCCGCGTTGAAGGCGGCGCAGACCAGCGGGTGCAACTTAATAGCCTTCCCTTCGACCAGCACGGGATCGAATGCCTGAATGCCCAGCCGGTGGAGCGTCGGAGCACGGTTCAGCAGGACCGGATGCTCGCGAATGACTTCATCGAGCACATCCCACACCTCAGGCCGCTCTTTTTCGACCAATCGCTTGGCACTCTTGATCGTCGTGGCAGCGCCACGCTCTTCCAGCTTGTGAAAGATGAACGGCTTGAACAACTCAAGCGCCATCTTCTTCGGCAACCCGCACTGGTTGAGACGCAATTCCGGGCCGACGACGATGACGGACCGTCCCGAATAATCCACCCGCTTCCCGAGCAGGTTCTGTCGAAAACGTCCCTGCTTGCCTTTCAGCATGTCGCTCAAGGACTTCAGCGGCCGCTTGTTCGGGCCACGGATCGCCCGTCCCCGGCGCCCGTTGTCGAACAACGCATCCACCGCCTCCTGCAACATCCGCATTTCATTGCGGATGATCACGCCGGGAGCCCGCAGCTCCATCAGGCGCTTGAGACGGTTGTTGCGATTGATCACTCGCCGATACAGATCGTTCAAATCCGAGGTCGCGAACCGCCCCCCGTCGAGCGGCACGAGCGGACGCAGTTCGGGTGGCAACACCGGAATTACGTCCATCACCATCCACTCGGGTTTGTTCCCGGACCGGCGGAACGCTTCCAGCACTTTCAGACGCTTCGAGATTTTTTTCTTGATCGTCGCCGACGTGGTCTGCTTGGCTTTCGCTTGCTGATCGCTCCACTCCGCATCAATGTCCACCTTGCGGAGCAACTCCCGAATGGCTTCCGCGCCGATTCCTGCTTTGAAGGCGCTGGACCCGTGTTCGGCTTGCAACTCACGGAGCTTATCCTCTGCCAGCAAGTCCTGTTCCTTAAGCCCCTTGATGCCCCCCGAATCCACGACGACATAGCTCTCGAAATACAGCACCTTTTCGAGATGCTTGAGACTGATGTCCAGCAGCGTCCCGATCCGTGAGGGCACACCTTTCAGGAACCAGATATGCGCGACAGGCGCAGCCAGCTCAATGTGCCCCATCCGCTCGCGGCGCACTTTTGACTGAATCACCTCGACGCCGCACTTGTCGCAGACGATACCGCGGTGTTTCATCCGCTTATATTTGCCGCAATTACACTCCCAATCCTTGATCGGGCCGAAAATCTTGGCGCAGAACAGCCCGTCCTTTTCGGGCTTGAACGAACGATAATTGATGGTCTCCGGCTTCTTGACTTCACCATACGACCACGACCGAATCTTGTCCGGCGACGCGATGCGGATGCGCATGGCGTCGAACGACACGGAGTCGCGCGGCTTCTCGAACAGCGTATAGATTCCTTCCAAGGTGATGCCCTCCCTTAGCGGTTGCCGCTGGTGCGCAGCACCGACAACTGGTTAGTCTTTCCCCTTGATCAGCTCAACGTCGAGTCCAAGGCTTTGCAGTTCCTTCACCAGCACGTTGAAGGATTCCGGCAAGCCCGGCTCAAGGAAATTTTCGCCTTTCACGATCGCCTCATACATCCGCGACCGCCCCGGCACGTCGTCCGACTTCACGGTGAGAAATTCCTGTAACGTCGACGCCGCTCCATAGGCCTGCAGTGCCCATACTTCCATCTCGCCAAGCCGCTGGCCGCCAAACTGCGCCTTGCCGCCCAGCGGCTGCTGAGTGACCAGCGAGTAGGGCCCGATCGACCGGGCATGGATTTTATCGTCAACCAGGTGATGCAATTTCAGCATGTACATGTAGCCGACCGTCACCGGACTACGGAACGCCTCGCCTGTCCGCCCGTCATAGACGACCGACTGCCCGCTCGACGGCAGCTTGGCCTTCTTCAACAGTTCCTTAATTTCCTTTTCCGACGCGCCATCGAACACGGGACTGGCGACATGCAGCCCCATGGTCTTGGCTGCCCATCCCAAGTGAATCTCCAGAATCTGCCCGACGTTCATACGCGAGGGGACACCGAGCGGATTCAACACGATTCCCATCGGCGTTCCGTCCGGTAAGTACGGCATATCCTCTTCCGGCAAAATCCGAGAGACTACGCCTTTGTTTCCGTGCCGGCCCGCCATCTTGTCTCCGACCGATATTTTCCGCTTCATCGCGATGAAGACCTTGACCAGCTTGAGCACGCCGGGCGGCAATTCATCGCCCCGCTTCAACCGTCCCACTTTCTCGTCGTAGAGCGTTTGGAGAATCTCGCTCTGTTCCTTGGCGTGCCGCTCGATATCTTCCAGCGCCTTTTGTTCCTCCGGGTCGCTGAGAATAATGTGGCGGACATGTTCGTCGGACAGCTTCTTCAAAATCTCGGCCGGCAGCTTGCCTTTCTTTTTGAGAATGACATCGCCGCCGTCCGGATCCATGAGATCCCGGCCGACCACCTTGCCCAGGAGCAACTTGCGGATTTTTTTGTTCTTCTCTTCCTCGATAATGCGCAGCTCGTCCTGATGATCGCGCTGCATCTTGAGGACATCTTCGTTTTCGATGCTCTTGGATCGTTCGTCCCGATCACTCCCTTTGCGGGAGAAAATCTTGACGTCCACGACAATCCCTTCCACGCCAGGGGGGACCTGCAAGGAGGTATCCTTGACGTCCCCGGCCTTTTCTCCAAAGATCGCCCGGAGCAGCTTCTCCTCCGGCGTCAGCTGGGTCTCGCCCTTGGGTGTCACCTTGCCGACGAGAATGTCGCCAGGCTTCACTTCTGCGCCGACACGAATGATGCCGCTCTCGTCCAAATTGCGGAGCGCCTCTTCGCCGATGTTCGGGATGTCGCGCGTGATGTCTTCCTTGCCCAGCTTGGTGTCCCGCGCCTCGACTTCAAACTCTTCGATGTGAATCGAGGTAAAGACGTCCTCGCGGACTAGATTTTCGTTGATCAGGATCGCGTCTTCGAAGTTGTACCCGCCCCATGGCATAAACGCGACCAGCACGTTCTGCCCCAACGCCAACTCGCCGTGATCCATGGCCGGCCCATCCGCCAACACCTGTTCCCGCTTGACCGGCTGACCGACCCGCACGACCGGCGTCTGAGTAATACACGTATTTTGATTGGAGCGCTGGAACTTCACCAGATCGTACACATCCAACAGCGAATCCCGCCGGCGTCCGCTCTCTCCCTTGCGTGGTTCGGCGCGCACGACGATCTTGGTGGCATCCACGCTTTCCACCACACCGCTCCGCTTCGCCTGCACCACATACCCGGAGTCCCGGGCCACGACTGCTTCCATGCCGGTCCCAACCAGCGGAGCTTCCGTGCGAACCAACGGCACAGCCTGCCGCTGCATGTTGGAGCCCATGAGCGCCCGGTTGGCGTCATCGTGCTCTAGGAACGGCACCAGGGCCGTGGCCACGCTCACAACCTGCTTCGGCGACACGTCCATGTATTCGATCTTGTCCGGTGTCGCGGTGACGAACTCACCGCCATAGCGCGCCGATACGGTTTCAGACGTCAGGCGACTCGACCCATCCAGCTTCGAGTTTGCCTGCGCGATGTAATACCGCTCACCTTCGATCGCCGAAAGGTATTCGATCTCGTCGGTGACTTTAGTTTTTTTCACTTTTCGGTACGGCGCCTCGATAAACCCGAACTCGTTGATCCGTGCGTAGGTCGCGAGCGACGTGATCAATCCGATGTTCGGCCCCTCCGGCGTTTCGATCGGGCAGATCCGGCTGTAATGGGACGGATGCACGTCGCGCACTTCGAAGCCGGCGCGCTCTCGCGTCAACCCGCCGGGACCCAACGCGGACAGCCGGCGTTTGTGCGTAATCTCAGCGAGCGGGTTTGTTTGATCCATGAATTGCGAGAGCTGGCTGCTGCTGAAAAACTCCTTGATCGCGGCCACCACCGGCTTCGCGTTGATCAGATCGTGCGGCAGCACCGTCTCCATATCGAGAAGGTTCATCCGCTCCTTGATGCTGCGCTCCATCCGGACCAGGCCCAACCGGAACTGATTCTCCAGCAACTCGCCCACCGACCGGACCCGGCGGTTGCCCAGGTGATCGATGTCATCGATCTCACCTTTGCCCAGCTTGAGGTTGACGAGGTAGCGAATCACCTCGACAATGTCGTGCGACGTCAGCGTCCGCTGCTCCAACGGAAAATCCAGCCCGAGCTTCTTGTTGAGCTTCAACCGGCCGACGGGCGAGAGGTCATACCGCTTGGAGCTGAAAAAGAGATTGTCGAACAGCACGCGAGCGGTTTCGATAGATGGCGTTTCACCGGGCCGGAGGCGTTTATAGATCTCGACCATCGCCTCTTCCTTCGAGCTGATCCGCTCCATTTCCAGCGTATCGAGAATCACCGGTGTCGCTGTGGCGCTATCCAGATAGATGACCTTGAAACTTTCGATGTGGCTCTCAGAAATTTTCTCGAGCGCAGCCGGCGTCAGCCTGGCGTTCTTCTCGACGATCTTCTCTTTGCCCTTGGAATCAGCCAACTCCGTCAGAGCGGCCCGCCCGATAAGTTCCGCCACTTCAACGGGAACCTCTTTGATGCCGGCCGCCTTGACGCGCGCAATCAGTGCCTTGGTGAGTTTCGCTCCTGCTCGAACGATCGTTTCCCTGCTCCCCTTTTCCGTCACTTCAATGGGGCAGCGCAGACCATGATGCACCTCGGGATCCAACTTGCGGAAGAACTTCCCTTTCGAGACATGAATCTCTTCAACCGGGTAATACATTTTGAGGAGATCGTCCGCGGAGAAGCCGAACGCCTTGAGGAGAATCGTCGCCGGCATCTTGCGCCGCCGGTCGATCCGGACATAGAGAATGTCGCGGGCATCGAACTCAAAATCGAGCCAGGAGCCGCGATAGGGAATGATGCGGGCGGAATAGAGCACCTTGCCGCTCGCATGCGTCCGTCCCTTGTCGTGCGTGAAAAACGCGCCCGGCGACCGATGGAGCTGGCTGACCACCACACGCTCCGTTCCGTTGATGATGAACGTGCCGCGCTCGGTCATCAACGGCAATTCGCCGACGTAGACTTCCTGTTCGCGGACGTCGAGCACTTTTTTCTTGGGACCCTTATCCTCCTTGTCCTTGACGACAAGGCGGATTCTGAGTTTCAGCGGCACGGCATAGGTCATGCCCTGCTCGAGACATTCCCGCACGTCGTACTTCGGCGTGCCGAGCACGTAGTAGACAAACTCCAGTTCCGCCGTATTGTTGTAATCCGCAATCGGAAAAACGCTGCTCAACGACGCCTGGAGACCCTTGTCCTCTCGCCGGTTCGGCTCGCACTCCATCTGCAAAAACTTCTCATACGACCGCTTTTGGATTTCGATCAGATCGGGAATGTCGATGTTGGCGCGGATCTTTGAAAAATCCAGCCGATCGAACATTCCGTTGACAGTCGAACTCAACATCGTTGGCCCCTCCCACAGTGATCGCCACACGCCAGACACCCGTCCTTCAAACGGATGTCCGTCTGTACGCACGTGCCCCGGGTCTGATCGTTTACTTGATTTCGACTTTCGCGCCGCTCTCTTCGAGCTTCTTCTTCATCGTGTCGGATTCTTCTTTGGCCACGCCGGTCTTGACCGGCTTGGGCGCGCCCTCGACCAGGTCCTTCGCTTCCTTGAGACCCAGGTTCGTCAGCTCCCGCACGGCCTTGATAACCTGAATCTTCTTGTCGGCCGGCGCGCTGACGAGAATGACGTCGAACGACGTCTTCTCCTCAGCCGCCGCCGCTGCACCGCCGCCTGCCGCAGGCGCTGCCGCCACAGCCACCGGCGCCGCCGCCGTGACGCCAAAGCGGGTTTCCAGTCCCTTGACCAACTCCGAGAGCTCGATCACGCTCATGCCCTCGATCGCTGCAATGAATTCATCCTTCGACAACTTACTCTGTGTCGCTGACATAGCACTGTCTCCTTTCTTCGTTCCCTGAATGGCCGCTAACACCCTGACAAATTTCCCCAACACTCCATTTAACGTATAGACCAAGCCGCGCACCGGCCCCTGCATCGTGGACAGCAGCATCGCCAGCAGTACCGGCTTCGACGGCAGACTCGCTACCGCCACAATCTGGGCTGGCTGCATGAGCTTTCCATCCAATATGCCGATCGCAATCTTGATTTTTTCTTCTCGCTTCTCTCCCTTGATGAAATCCCGAAGAATTTTAGCCGGCAGGACCGGATCGTCGTACCCGATCATTAAGGCCAGCGGCCCCTTAAAGTAGGGCTTGGCCTCGACGAGCGTCGTTCCATCCACCGCCCGTGCCGCCAACGTGTTCTTCACGACTCTGAATTCCGCTTTCGCGCCCCGGAGCTGTTTCCGCAACTCCGTGATGTCGTTCACCGGCAAGCCCGAGCATTCCGTCATGACCGCGAGCTTGGCCCGCGAGAACTTCTCGTGCAGCTCGGCAACCGATGCGGCCTTCTCTTCCTTTTTCATGACTCGCGCCTCACTTCCTCTTAAGCATCCCACTGTTTCGCAATCGCCACGGGGTCCAGCTTGATCCCAGGCCCCATCGTGCTCGAAAGTGTCGCGCTGCGCAGATACCGCCCTTTCACCGACGCCGGCCTGGCTTTCATGACTGACTCCAGGATCGCGTTCGCGTTGTCATACAATTTGTTCGCCTCGAACGAGACTTTCCCCACCGACACCTGCACGATCCCGGCCTTCTCGGTTTTGTACTCCACGCGGCCCTTGCGGATTTCGGAGACCGCCTTGCCCACTTCGAACGTCACCGTCCCGGTTTTGGGGTTCGGCATGAGGCCCCGGGGACCGAGGACTTTACCCAGTTTGCCGACGGCGCCCATCAGGTCCGGAGTCGAGATCGCCTGATCGAACTCCATCCATCCGCTCTTGATCTTCTCGATCAAATCGTCCGCGCCCACGTAATCGGCGCCGGCCGCCTTGGCCTCCTGCTCCTTCTCGCCCTTGGCAAACACCACCACGCGAACCTGCCTGCCGCTGCCGTGCGGCAATACCGTTGTGCCCCGCACCATCTGGTCGGAACGCTTCGGATCGATGCCGAGCCGGATCGCCAGATCCACCGATTCATCGAACTTGGCATACGCGGCCTGCTTCACCAACGCCGCAGCGTCCTTCAAGCTGTACTGTTTCGCCTCGACCTTTGTGCGGGCCGCCTGCATTTTCTTTCCCATGCCGTACTCTCCCGTTCCGTTCGTTGGCCCAATAAATGACGACTACTGAACCGTGATACCCATGCTGCGTGCAGTTCCGGCGACAATGTTCATCGCCCCGTCAAGATCGGCCGCATTGAGGTCGGCCATCTTTTTCTGCGCGATCTCCTTCAACTGCGCCTTGGTGATGGTTCCGACTTTATCCTTGTGCGGCACACCGGACCCCTTAATGACACCGACAGCCTTTTTGAGCAGATCGGACGCCGGCGGCGTCTTCAGGACAAAGGTAAAGCTGCGATCCTTGTAGACCGTAATGACCACCGGAATGATGCTGTCGCCTTCCTTCTGCGTCTTGGCATTGAACTGCTTGCAGAACTCCATGATGTTGACCCCATGCTGGCCGAGCGACGGCCCGACCGGCGGAGCCGGATTCGCCTTGCCGGCCGGAATCTGCAACTTAATCTGCGTCTGCACTTCCTTTGCCATGTCGTCTCCTTACCAGCCCAAGATCTTCGCGTGCCTCAGATTCGTTCCACCTGCATGAAGCCGAGCTCCACCGGCGTAGACCGCCCGAAAATGCTGACCAGCACTTTGACACGGTTATGGACTTCGTCGACTTCGTCCACGAGCGCGTTGAACCCCATAAACGGACCGTCAATGATGCGCACGTTGTCGCCCTTGATGAAGCGCACCTGCTCGCGCGGCGCCGCGCCGCCGGTGTCCACCTGTTTGAGCAGCGACTCGGCTTCTTCGCCCGTCAGTGGAACAGGCCGTGTCCCGCTCCCGACAAATCCGGTGACCTTCGGCGTTTCCTTGATCATTTGCACGGTTTCATCGGTCAGCGGAGACTCCAGCTCCACCAGAACATAGCCGGGGAAAAATTTTCGCTTGGATGCACGGCGCTTGCCGTCCTTGATCTCGATGACTTCCTCGGTGGGCACCAGCACCTGGCCCAACTTTTCCTGCAACCCCATCTGATTCGCACGCTCGACCAGACTGGCTTTCACCCGGCCCTCGAAACCCGCGTAGGTGTGGAGCACATACCACTGCTTGGCTATCGTGTCCGCCATCTTCAGATCGCCTTTCCGACCAACCATCCGAGAAACGCATCCACGGCCGACAGGTACAACGACATGATGATGCAGAACACAATCACGACCGTCGTCGAGCCGATCGTTTCATGGCTCGTGGGAAACGAAACTTTCTTGAGTTCGCTCCTGACGTCGTTCACAAACTCGACGATCGAAGACCACGTTCGTTTCAGCATAAGAATTCTCTCATTGCCCTGGCCAAACGGCTCAAATTACGGCTTTACTCAAGCACCCACAAACTTTAAAGGGTGCCTGACCTCGCAAGCGCTGGGTGGCAGGGGCACTAGGATTTGAACCCAGACTCTCGGTTTTGGAGACCGATGTGCTACCATTAACACCATGCCCCTAGTCCATCTCCAACCGGCGCAGAACGATTTGCCGGTTCCGTTGCCCTGACTACTTGACCTCTTTATGAGGCTGGTGCTTCCGGCAATATCGGCAGTACTTGTTCCGTTCGATCCGGTCAGGATCGTTCTTTTTATTCTTCGTGGTCGAGTAATTCCGCTGCTTGCAGATCGTACACGCCATCGAAATAATGTCCCGCATATCCTCACTCCTCGTTAGGCGTGAACCGTGAGGCGCAAGGGGCGACCCCACAAAGAGTCACCGCCTCTGTCGCCTCATGCCGTAAGCTCTAACGCTTTAGTCCCTACTACGCCAAGATTTGGGAGACGACACCGGAGCCGACGGTCTTGCCGCCCTCGCGCACCGCAAAGCGCAGCCCCTGATCCATGGCAATG
>JBGPNZ010000026.1:0-15312 GCA_041487795.1 Nitrospiraceae bacterium | reverse complement strand
TTGAAGAGTTGCTGGAAGATGGAGAACGGCATGGTGCAAATATGCCCGCCGGCGAGCGCCGCTTCAACCACGTGCTGAGGGTGGCGGATACTGGCAACCAGCACGAGAGTCTTGTAGTCGTAATTCTTATAAATGGTGAGGATCTGGCGGATCAGCCCCATGCCGTCCGAGCTGATGTCGTCCAGCCGGCCGATGAACGGCGACACACACCAAGCGCCGGCTTTGGCGGCCAGGATGGCCTGCGTGGGCGAGAAACAGAGCGTCACGTTGACGCGGATACCTTCCGAAGAGAGTTTCTTGGTGGCCTTGATACCTTCCGGGATCAGCGGGCACTTGACCACAATGTTCTTATGGATTTTGGCGAGCTCACGCCCTTCCTTCACCATCGCGTCGGCTTCGACGCTGACCACTTCGGCGCTGATCGGGCCGTCCACGATCTTGCAGATTTCCTGGAGCATTTCCTTGAAGCTGCGGCCTTCTTTGACCACCAGCGAGGGGTTGGTCGTGACGCCGTCCAGCATGCCGAGGTTGGCGGCTTCGTAAATTTCCTTCACATTGGCGGTGTCGAGAAAGAATTTCATGACCGGCTCCTTTCGTGCCCGAGAGACGCTGTCACGGTATCGGCTTGTCGGCGTGATTATTCGTGATTATTATTGTAGGAGCATCCGGCCCCGAACGCAACTTTGACAGCCTTTCAGGGGGCGGTTAGAATCCAAGTAAGGGTCACATGCTTCTGGAGCATGTAAAGGAGATGACATGAAATATCGAATACTTGGAGTGTTCCTGGCGGTCGGCCTAGGGGTCGGCCTAGGAGTCGGATTGCTGGCTGGCTGCGGCGGCAATCCCTATTTGGATGCGTCCCTGAAACCTGCCGAACTGGAAGGCAAAGAGAAAGCCTGGTTCGAGAAAAATTGGGGCGAGCCGACCGGCAAGGCGCCTCGATTTTTCGGCGGAGAAACCTGGACCTATTTCAGGATTTCCGGCGGCAAGAACAGCCCGCTCTTGGGCAACTTTACTCCCACCGAGTGTCAGATCACGCTAAAATTCGATAAGGAAAGCAAGCTCAGCTCGTCCAGCTATTCGGGCTGTTAGGCGGACCGCCCGATCTGGCTCTGGAACGTGTCCGCGCAATCGCGGCTGCAGAAGAGATAGGTCTGGCCGCCGACGTCGGCCGATACGGCGGAACCCCGCGGCACATAGGTCTTGCAGACCGGATCCTGCACCATTTCGTTCTTCGCGATCGGCGGCTGAACCGGTCCCTTGAGCCCACGAAATTCACGGATCGCGCTCCTCAGCAGGAAGTAGGAGACGACCAGCAGCCCTCCAACCAATACCAATCGAAGCATCCCCATTCGTAACCTCTCTAAACAGCGCCTCATCGTACGAGTCGCTCCCGAGGTCTGTCAAGAAACGCCTCTCTCTGTGCCAGCCGAAGGGGCCCAAACGGCCCATAGGCCTTGGGGCGCAAGAGGCCCTTTGCCCTGCCAAAAAGGACTTCTGACCGGTGGTCAGGCCGGCATGCGCGTGTTAGAGTACGAGCATGAAAGCCTGCGATAAATGCAAGGGAACCCTGAGGCTGGAACGGGCTGTGGACTTGGATGCCGGCTTGGCCATCACCGTCTATGCGTGTCTGAACTGCGGATGGCGGAAGCCAGCGGAGCCTGAGCCGCGTCCGTTGACGGCCCGCGCCTACGCTATCCGCTGAGTGCCGGTCACCTGCACTGTTGAGCCGTGACGAGCGGAGTCGGCGGGAGCCGACTCTCACGCGAGTCCGTATCCACCCATTTGATCGGCTGAAACGCGCGATGCGCGATGGGATCGCCGTGGTCGTTCCATCGGCCAGCCGGCCGAAATGCCGGAATGATGTTATGAAACCAACTGTGACAAAACTCTCGAGCGTACCCCTGACAGCTCTGCTCTGCTGTCCCCGCTGCACCTGTCTCATCAGCTATGAGCGAGGGAAGAACGCGATCGTCTGCCATACGTGCGGCGTCACCGTCACCGCGCCCGCATTCGGGCCCACCGGGCCCACCGCCCATCAGGAATAACGTAACGGCGTTCTGCCCCGGGAAGGCCCATGAAGGTCCATGCAGGCCCGTGAAGGCCCATGCAGGATTGACAACGGAGCCGGAGGAGCGCAGGCTACCTCTCCAGTAACAACCTGAGAGGCTCGCCAATGGAACCGGGTAGGCCACTCACCAACTGTCCGACAGCCGCCTAATCCGATACGAGACGCCCTGAGATGCGTATATGCGTTCCAGGGCGTGTGTGTTTTTGAGGCCAGTGTCTTTGCCATGGCACCACACCCCAGATCTCACAAGGAGGGATACGCTATGAGACGATTCGTCGGGACCATGATAGGACTGGCACTCGCCCTTACGCCGGCTCTTGCCTGGGCAGAGGGCGCGGGAGGCGGCTACAAAGGGATCGCGCAGATTTACTTTTCATTCATCTCCGCGATACTGATCTACGGAGTGCACGATACGTTCCATAGCAAAAACGTGACGATTGCGGGTGCCGTCGTCATCCTCGTGGTCATGTTCGGAGTTCTGCTGCCGAAGGGGTAAGAGCGGAAGGAACGTGGGCGCGCTTTTCCCGTGGCGAGGTCGCAGTAAAGATCGGTCGAGATTGGAAAGTTCAGAGTCTGAAAGTCTTCATCGACTTGAAGACTTTATGACGTGATGACGTTCGGACGGTTGTCTATCGCAGGTCCAACACGTCCAGCATGTCGTAAAGGCCGGGCGGCTGCTTGACGACCCAGCGGGCGGCACGAAGCGCGCCTCGCACGAAGGTGTCACGGCTCTGCGCACGGTGGGTCAACTCGAGCCGCTCCCCCATCCCGCCGAAGATGACCGTGTGATCGCCGACAATATCGCCGGCGCGGATCGTCTGGATACCGATCTCGCCCCGCTTGCGTTCGCCGATCATGCCCTTGCGGGTATAGACCGCAGCCTGGGTCAGATCTTTTCCGATGGCTTTGGCCAGCACTTCCGCCATTTTCAACGCCGTCCCGCTGGGAGCGTCCTTCTTCAAGCGGTGATGGGCTTCGATCACTTCGATGTCGTAGTCTTCGTGCAGCGTTTTTGCCATCTCGGCGATCACCTTGAACAATAGATTGACGCCCACGCTCATGTTGGGCGAAAAGACGCAGGGAAGCTGCTTGGCCAGCGACCGGAGTTCGTCCATCTCGGAAGTGGAAAACCCCGTGGTGCCGATCACCATCGCCCTGTGGTGCGTCGCCGCGATGCGCATGTGCTCCAGCGTGGCCTGGGGGGATGAAAAATCGATGATGACGTCACCCCGCTCGATGCAAGCCGAGAGGTCGTCGCTGATGATGACCAAGTTCGAGCTGCAGCCGGCCAGTTCGCCGGCGTCCTCTCCCACCGCAACATGCCCTTTTTTCTCGACGGCGGCCACGAGCGTCAGCGCCGCGGATTCTTCCATGAGCGCCACCAATCTGGCGCCCATGCGCCCGGCCGTGCCCGCGATAATGACTTTAATCATGCTAATCTACCTCAACGATGAGCTGACAAGTGTAAAAGCTGACAGGCTGCAAGTTCTGACTTGTCAGCTTAGCACTTGCAGCTTGTTACTTGCTTCACGTTAGATCAATCCGTAATCCTTCAACGCGCGCGACAGTTTCTCCCGGGTGTCGGCGGCCATAGGACAGAGCGGCAGGCGCAACTCCGCGGTGCACTTGCCCATCATGCCCAGCGCTTCTTTGACCGGGATCGGATTCGTTTCGTAGAACAAGGCGGCGAACAGCGGCGACATTTTATAGTGCAGCTTCCGCGCCTCCGCCAGTTTGCCGGCTGCGAAGGCATCCGTCATCTTCGCCATGTCTTTCGGCACGATGTTGGCGGTGACGGTAATGACGCCCTTGGCGCCGATCGCCATCATGGGCAGGGTGAGCGCATCGTCTCCGGAAAGCACCGTCATTCGCTCGCCGCAGGCCTGAATAACGTCCGACACCTGTTGCAGCGAGCCGCTGCCCTCCTTGATCGCCACGATGTTCTTGAAGGACGACAGCCGGGCCACGGTCGGCGGCAGCATGTTCACGCTGGTCCGTCCCGGGATGTTGTAGAGCACGATGGGAAGGTCCACCGCCTCGGCCACCGCCTTGTAGTGGAGATAGAGGCCTTCCTGCGTCGGCTTGTTGTAGTAGGGCGTGATCAGGAGCGCCCCGTCCGCGCCGGCTTTCTTCGCGTGCTTCGTCAGCGTGATGGCTTCATCCGTACTGTTGGAGCCGGTGCCCGCGATGACCGGCACGCGCCGCTTGGCTGCCTCGATGGTGAACGCGACGACCCGCTCGTGTTCTTCGTGAGTCAGCGTGGCGGATTCGCCGGTCGTGCCGCACGGAACGAGCCCGTGGGTACCCTGCGCGATCTGCCAGTCGATCAGATCGCCCAGCGCCTTCTCGTCGACTTTCCCTTTTTTAAACGGCGTGACGATCGCAACGAGTGAACCATGAAACATAACAAACTCCTTTTAGGCAAGAGGCAATAGGCTATCGGCAATGGGCCGGGGGTTCGAAACCATTCCGACCCCATCGCCTAATACCTATAGCCCATAGCCTATCACTTCCACGCGTCGGGAAGGATGCGTCCTTCATACACGGCGCGGGCATCGCCCTGCAAGTACACGTTCGTGAACGACTCGCCCTGCGCGTCGAAATGCACCGTCAGCTCCAGGCCGCTTTGGGGCACCAGCGTCACCGGCGATTCGACCTTGGCGACAAGGCTGGCGAGCAAGGCCGATGCGATGGACCCGGTGCCGCAAGCCAGCGTTTCGTCCTCGACACCCCGCTCGTAGGTCCTGATCCGGATCCGGTGCGGGCCGAGCACCTTGATGAAGTTCACGTTCGTGCCGGCCGGCTTGAACAGGTCGTGATAGCGCGTGGGCCGCCCGATGCCGACGATGTCCATCTTGTCCGGGTCGTCCACCAGATAGACGCAGTGGGGCACGCCGGTATCGAGAAAATGCGCCTGCCGCGTCGCTCCGTTCACCGCCACATTCAGGTTCAGCCGCAGCCCCTTCGGATCGGGGAAGTGCACCTTGACCGCTTCGGACTTCCCGCCGGGCGCCGCCACCATGTCCGCTTCGATCATCCCGGCGAGCGTTTCGAACTTCATGCTCCTGGGCGCGATTTTCTTGAGAAAGGCGAAACGGGCCGCGCAGCGTGCGCCGTTGCCGCTGAACTCCGCCTCGCTGCCGTCCGCGTTGAACAGCCGCCAGCGGAAATCGGCCTTGCGCGACCGCTCGATCAGAATCAGTCCGTCTCCGCCGACGGACATCCGGTGCGCGCAGATCTTCGCCGCGAGCGCGCTCGCCCATTTCCCGTCCACGAGGCCCCGCCGGTTATCCACCAGGATGAAATCATTCCCGCTCCCCGACAATTTCATGAAGGGAATCGGTTTCTGTTTGGTCGTGCTGCGCGCCATTACTTCTTCCTCTTCTTTGCCGCCAGTGAGCCCGCTTTCGACTTCAAAAACGACGGGATGGTCTCCCCCTTGACCAGATCTGCCAGGCTTTCGCGTTCGCGGATCACGTGGATCTCCTTGCCCCTGACCAGAATCTCCGGCACGCGCGGCCGCGAGTTGTAATTGGAGGACATCACGAACCCATAGGCGCCGGCGCTCATGACTGCCAGCAAATCTCCGGTTTTCACCTCCGGCATGGCGCGGTCCTTGGCCAGGAAGTCCCCGGACTCGCAGATGGGCCCGACGACGTCCACCGTGACCGATTTTGCCGCCGGCGTCTCCCGAACCGGTTTGATGTCGTGAAAGGCGCCGTAGAGACTCGGCCGGAGCAGGTCGTTCATCGCCGCGTCCACGATGACGAACCGCTTCACGTCGTTGGCTTTCTGGTAGAGCACCTTGGTCACGAGCGCCCCGGCGTTGCCGACGATGACGCGGCCCGGCTCCATGATCAGCGTGCACGTGATGTTGCGCAGCAACGGAGAGAGCGCCGCCGCCAAATCTTTCGGCTCCGGCGGCTTCTCGTCCGAATAGGTGATGCCCAACCCGCCGCCGATGTTGATGTAGCGGAGGTTAATGCCCTGGCCCTTCAATTGCTCGACCAGCTCCAGCACCTTTTTCAGGGCGTCCACAAACGGCGTGATCTCGGTCAGCTGCGAACCGATGTGCTTGTGCACGCCGGCCACGTCGATGTGCTTGAGCGACGAGGCCAGCTTGAATTCCTCCAGCGCCCGGTCGGCGCTGATGCCGAATTTGCTCTTTTTCATCCCCGTGGAAATATAGGGGTGCGTCTTCGGGTCGACGTCCGGGTTCACGCGCAGGGCCACGCGGGCCTTTGTCCGCATCTCGGCCGCCACGTCGTCGATCGCGCGCAATTCTTCCGACGACTCGACGTTGAACATCAGAATCCCGGACTTCAGCGCGTAGCGAATCTCCTCGCGGTTCTTGCCCACGCCCGCGAAGACGATCCTGGACGGCGGCACGCCGGACTTGAGCGCGCGGTAGAGTTCGCCGCCGGACACAATATCGGCCCCGCTTCCCTCGCGCGCCATGAGGCGCAGGATGGCCAGGTTCGAATTGGCCTTCATCGCAAAGGCAATAATGTGCGGAACATTCTGGAACGCGGTGTCGAGCGCGCGGAAGTGGCGGACCAGCGTGGCGTGACTGTAGACATAGAACGGCGTGCCACATTCCTTGGCAATCCTGCTCAGCGGCACGTCCTCGCAGTAGAATTCCCCCTGGCGGTAGGCGAAATCGTTCATGGATCCTTCCCTATCGTCCGCCGACCGGTCTCATCTCCGGCAGCATGATTTCGTCCGGCGGCGTCACAATCCCATCTTCGGCTTTCTGTTTGGAGCCGGTCGCTTCGCGCGCCTGCTGTTCTTTGCGGGCCTGCTCCTCTTTTTTCCGCTCCATCTGTATCCGCATGCCGATTCCATAGTCATCGGGAGGGACCGGCAAACCAGGGCGACCGCAGCCGGTGAGCAATCCGAGGAGCAGCAGGCCTGCCCACGCGCGGCGCGTCATGCCAGCACTTTCTCCAGCGCTTTGAGCCTGGCCTCGACGCGCTTTCTCGCCGTGCCGCCGATCTGCGAACGCCGTTCGATAGCGCCCTCCACCGTCAGCACGTCCAGGGCGTCCTTCTCGAACTTGGTCGAGATGCCGCGCAGGTCCGCTAGGGTCAAGTCCCGCAGGTCTTTCTTGTGGTCCAGACACCACCGCACGAGACGGCCTGTGATCGCGTGGGCTTCGCGAAACGGCACGCTTTTACCCGTTAGATAGTCCGCAAGCTCCGTCGCCAGAATATAGCCGGCACCGGCGGCTTTCCCCAACATCTCGCGGTTCACCGTCAGCCCCTGCATCACCTTCGTGACGATCTCCAGCGACGCCGAGACCTGATCGAGCGCGTCGAACAGCGCTTCCTTGTCCTCCTGCAGGTCCCGGTTGTAGCTGAGCGGCAGGCCCTTGAGCGTCGTCAGCAGCGCCACCAAATGGCCGTAGACGCGGCCGGTCTTGCCGCGAACCAGTTCGGGCACGTCCGGATTTTTCTTCTGCGGCATCATGCTGCTGCCCGTGCAAAAGGCGTCCGGTAATTCGACGAACCGGAATTCCTGCGACGACCACAGGATCAATTCTTCGCTCAGACGCGACAGGTGCATGATGAGAATCGCCAGGGCCGCCAGCGCTTCGATCACGAAGTCCCGATCGGACACCGCGTCCAGACTGTTCTGCGTCACGCCGGCAAAGCCGAGCAACTGCGCCACGTAGGTACGGTCCACCGGATAGTTCGTGCCGGCCAGCGCGCCCGAGCCCAACGGCATCTCGTCCATGCGCGCCAAAAGATCGCGCACCCGTCCCTTGTCCCGCTCAGCCATTTCGACATAGGCCAACAGGTGATGCGCGAAGAGAACCGGCTGTGCCCGCTGGAGATGCGTGTAGCCGGGCATCGCGACATCCAGATGCCGGCGCGCCTGCTCCAGCAGCGCCTGCTGAAACTGGCGCGCCGTCTTGACGAGCGCGCCGAGCGTGTCGCGCAGATACAGGCGCAAATCCAGGGCGACCTGATCGTTGCGGCTCCGTCCCGTGTGCAGCTTGCCGCCGACCGGCCCGATCAGTTCCGTCAGCCGCCGCTCGATCGCCATGTGAATGTCTTCGTCCGTCGGCGCGAAGGGAAACCGGTCCTTCTCGATCTCGGCGCGGATCTGTTCGAGGCCCCGGATGATCGCTTTCGTTTCCTGTGGCGTCAGGACACCGGCCTGCTCCAGGCCTTTGGAGTGGGCGATGCTGCCCTGGATGTCCTGCTTGTACATCCGGCGGTCGACGGCCAGCGATGAACTGAACGCATCCATCAGCCGATGCGTCTTCGTCCGGAACCGTCCGGACCAGGCCTTCTCCGTCTTGGACGTCGTCTTTTTCTGTTTTTTGGCCGCCATATTTTCCCGTCAATAATGATGAATGCTGAATGATGAACGCTGAATGGAAGAATTCGTCTCTTTAATTCATCGTTCAGCGTTCCTCGTTCATCATTTCTTGCTCTTGCGGCGCTGCGCCCGAATCGCAAGCCGGAGCGCATTCAGCCGAATAAACCCCTCGGCGTCTTTCTGCCGGTAGACTTCGTCTTCTTCGAACGTCGCGATGTCCAGTCGATAGAGCGACCGCTCCGACTTTCTCCCCGTCACTGTGCAACTGCCTTTATACAGTTTCACGCGGACGGTACCGGTCACATCCTTCTGCGCCTCATCGATCGCCACCTGGAGCATTTCCCGTTCGGGCGCGTACCAGTAACCGTAGTAGATCAGCTCCGCGTAGCGCGGGATAAGCGAGTCCCGCAGGTGCAGCACCTCGCGATCCAGCGTCAGCGACTCCAGGCCCCGGTGGGCGACGTGCAGAATCGTCCCCCCCGGCGTCTCGTAGACGCCGCGCGATTTCATGCCGACGTAGCGGTTCTCGACCAAATCCACCCGTCCGATCCCGTGCTCGCCGCCCAGTTTATTCAGATGCGCCAGCAGCGTGGCGGGGCTCATTTTCTTGCCGTCCACGGCAACCGGGTCGCCCTGCTCGTACTCGATTTCCACTTCGCGCGGCTTGTCCGGCGCCTTCTCGGGTGACACGGTCAGCTGGAAGATCTCGTCCGGCGGCGCCGACCAGGGATCTTCCAGAATCCCGCCCTCGTAGCTGATGTGGAACAGGTTCGGGTCCGTGCTATAGGGCTTGGCCTTCGTCGCCGTGACCGGGATACCGTGCTTTTCGGCATACTCGATCAATTCATGCCGCGAGCGCATGGTCCATTCCCGCCAGGGCGCGATGATCTTTACTGTTGGATCGAGCGCCTGATACGTCAGTTCGAACCGCACCTGATCGTTGCCCTTGCCGGTCGAGCCATGCGAGACCGCATCCGCGCCTTCCTTGGCCGCGATCTCCATCTGCCGTTTGGCAATCAATGGTCTGGCGATCGACGTGCCGAGCAGATAGGTGCCCTCATACACGGCGCAGCCGCGCAGCATCGGGAACACGTAATCCTTCACGAAGGTCTCGCGCAAGTCTTCCACGTAGGCTTTCGAAGCCCCGACGGCGAGCGCCTTCTTTTTGACGGCCTGTAAATCTTCACCCTGGCCGAGGTCGGCGCAGAAGGCGATGACCTGGCAGCCGTAGGTCTCCAACAGCCATTTCAAAATCACCGAGGTGTCGAGGCCGCCCGAGTAGGCGAGCACCACCTTCTTAATCGTGTGACGTTTCATACCCATCTCCGTTTAAGGCAAAAGTAAAAAGGTAAAAGGCAAAAGTTCGGAGGATCACTTTTAACTTTTAACTTTTGACTTTTTACTTACAGAAAGCAATTCCACGAGAATTGCTTTCTGCATGTGCAGCCGGTTCTCTGCCTGATCCAGGATCACGGACTGCGGACCATCCAGCACGCCGGCGGTAATCTCCTGGCCGCGGTGCGCCGGCAGGCAGTGCATGACAATCGCATCCGGCTTGGCGCCCTTCAGCAGCCGCTCGTTCAGTTGATAGGGCGCGAGGACTTTCAGCAGATGGTCCTGCTCACGCTCATGCCCCATACTGACCCACACATCCGTGTACACGACGTCGGCATCCTTGACCGCCACCTGGGGCTGGTCCGTAAGCTCGATCGTCGCGCCGGTCTGAGCCGCGTCTTCGCGAGCTTGGTCCAGCACCCCTTGATCCGGCCGATGGTCGCCTGGACAGCCCAGGCTGATCGCCATGCCCGTCTTGGCGGCCGCCTCGATCAGCGAGTTGGCGACATTGTTCCCGTCGCCGACGTACGCGAGTTTCACCCCTTTGAGCCGGCCCTTCCGCTCCTGAATCGTCAGCAGATCCGAGAGAGCCTGGCACGGATGGCACAGGTCCGTCAGGCCGTTGATCACTGGAATCGTGGCTGCGCGGCCCCAGTCCTCGACGATGGCCTGGTCGAAGGTGCGAACGACCAACCCGTCAAGATAGCGCGAGAGCACGGCGGCCGTGTCCGACACGGTTTCACCGCGCGAGAGCTGGATGTCGCCCAGCGAGAGGAACAGCGAGTGTCCGCCGAGCTGGTGCATGCCGGTTTCGAACGAGACGCGCGTCCGCGTCGAGGGCTTCTCGAACAGCAGCCCCAGCGTCATGCCGCCGAGCGGCTGGTACCGCGCCCCCTTGCGCCACAGCGCTTTCAGCTTGCGCGCGAACTCCAGCAGGCGCGCGATTGCCTGGGGGGAAATCGCACTGATCGCCAGCAGGTCCTTACCCAAACCCTGCGAGGTGGAGCGACGAGACTCCTGTCGAGGCCGGCGAGGCATACCGCCTCCTTATACCCGCTTACTGAGAACTTGGGACAAGACATCCAGCAGGCGATCAATCTCGGCCTGCGTGATGATCAGCGGCGGCACGAAACGCAGCACCCGATCCACCGTGCAGTTGATCAGCAGGCCGCGCGCGAGGCAGTCGGTCACGACGGACTTGCCGTCCACCGTCAGCTCCATGCCTTGCAGCAGGCCCAATCCGCGCACTTCTTTCACGATCGGCAGGCGGTCTTTCATGTCGTGCAGGCCGTGGGCCAGATAATCGCCCATGCGGCGGCCGTGCTCCAGCACCCGGCCTTCCAACAACGTGCGCAGCACCGCCAGTCCCGCGGCGCAGCTCACCGGGTTGCCGCCGAACGTGGACGCATGGGTTCCGGGCTCGAACGCCGCCGCCGCTTCCTCGGTGGCGAGACAGGCGCCGATAGGCAGCCCGCCTCCGAGTCCCTTGCCGAGCGTCATGATATCCGGCGCGCCGCCGAGTTGCTCGTAGGCGAACAGGGTGCCGGTCCGCCCCACGCCGGTCTGCACTTCGTCGAAGATCAGGAGAATATCGCGCGCGCGGCAGAACTCGCGCAGGCCCTTCAAATAGGATTTGTCCGCGACCCGCACGCCGCCTTCACCCTGAATCGGCTCCAGCAGGATGGCGGCGGTCTTGCTGCTTACGGCCTGCTCGACGGCGGACAGGTTGTTGAACGGCACGTACGTGAAGCCGGGCAGGAGCGGCTCGAAGCCTTTCTGGACCTTTTCCTGGCCGGTGGCCGAGAGCGTGGCCATGGTCCGGCCGTGGAACGACTGAAGCATGGTGATGATCTCGTAACGCTCGGCTCCGTATTTCTGATGCGCATAGCGCCGGGCCAGCTTGATGGCCGCTTCGTTCGCCTCGGCGCCGCTGTTGCAGAAAAAGACTTTTTTGGCGAACGAATGCTCCACCAGCGCCTTCGCCAGCCTGGTCTGCGGCTCGGTGTAATAGAGATTGGACGCATGCAACAGATGCTGCGCCTGTTTCTGGATCGCCGCGATCAAATCGGGGTGGCCGTGCCCCAGGACGTTCACGGCGACGCCCGCGACGAAATCCAGGTACTCCCGCCCTTCCAGATCGTAGACCTTGCTCCCCCGCCCCCGCACGACGGAGATCGGCGAGCGGGCATAGGTGTTCATCAAGTATCGATCGGCGTCCTGTCGTAATTCTTCTGTCGGCATGGCCCGTTGACCCTCGCAGTAATTTTAAAAACGTAACACATGCGCGCGATGAACGCAACAGAACGGAGTGCCCTATCTACTGGTCAGCATTGAGGAAATTCGCTCTTTAGGCCTTGAGCCGGCAACGGTGGAATGTTATAAGACCAGCCCATGAAGCCCTGCCCAAAATGCGAGCAGCACAATCCCGACGACGCTCAGTTCTGCGGTCAGTGCGGGGCGCCGTGTCCTTCCGCCGAGTCCTCCCCGCTGATGACCGACGACGAACTCTGGCGCGCCTTCATCGGTCCCAACGCCGACCGCTATCTGGAGCAGTTCAAGAAATTTGCCTTCACCGGTGCGCCGCGCTACAACCTGACGTGGCACTGGCCGGCGTTCCTGTTCATTCCCTTTCTCTGGTTTCTCTACCGCAAGATGTATCTCTATGCCTTCGTCTATGCGGTGGGGCCGGCCGTCTCGACGTTTCTGACCAACGATCTCATGGTCGGTTTTGTGTGGAGCATCATGGCGGCGGTGAGCGCCAACTACGTCTACTATTGGCATGTGCGGGAAGAGGTGGGCGAAATCAAAAAGAAACCCTGGCTGAACCGCGCGGCGCAGGAGCAGGCGATCCGGGAGACCGGCGGCGTGCAGCCCTATGTCATCGGAGTCGGCGTGGTGCTCTACGCGCTCTTCTTCGCGGCCCTGTTCCAGGCACTCCAGGAGGGATCGCTGGAGGGGGGAAAATTGCCTCCGGCCCGTCCGCGGCCGTCGTCGCAACAGAGTCTCTTGTAGCGGTGACGGATTGCAACCGGCATGGGAGAGTGCGTATTCTGTGCGCGAACACAGTCGAAAAGTCTGAAAGTCCTAAAGTCATCAAGTCTAAGACTCCGGAGACTTTCGGACTTTCTGACTTGATGACTTTCAGACGGAGATGGCATCACCTATGTCCAAGCTTGTATTGCTGCGGCACGGCGAATCCCAGTGGAACCTGGAAAACCGGTTCACCGGATGGGTAGACGTGCCGCTCTCGCCCAAGGGTGAACAGGAGGCCAGGGCGGCGGGTCAGAAACTGGCCGGCACCACGTTCGATCGGGCCTACACCTCAGTGCTGAAGCGCGCGATCGACACGCTGGCGATCGTGCTGGACGTGATTGGCCAAACCGGCCTCCCGATTGAAAAGGACAAGGCGCTCAACGAGCGCATGTACGGCGAGCTGCAAGGATTGAATAAGGCCGAGACGGCGCAGAAGTATGGCGAGCAACAAGTCAAGATCTGGCGGCGCAGCTACGACGTTCCGCCGCCGGGCGGAGAAAGCCTCAAAGATACCGCCGACCGCGTCCTCCCCTACTACGAACAACATATCCGGCCGCAGATTCTGGCCGGAAAGAATATTCTCATCGCCGCCCACGGCAACAGCCTGCGCGCGCTGGTGATGCAGTTGGATAAGTTATCCAGGGAAGCGGTACTGGAGTTGAACATCCCCACCGGCGCGCCGCTGTTGTATGAGTTTGATAAAGCCGGCAATGTAACCGGCCATCGGTATCTCTAATCGGTTATCTCCAATTCTTCGACCGCTGCGCCCAATTCGTCCACCGGCACCAAATCAACCATCAGTGCCAACAGCTTCAGGCGATCCTCCGACTCGATGATGGACTCTGCTTCCATGAAGCCGGCGGCCTCGGTCGCAATGGCGACGGGATTGCCACCTTCACGCGCCAGACTTTCATACAGGCGCCGTCGCTGCGACAGCTCGGCGGTGTAGCTCTCGAGGTCCTGCAGCGGGAGTCCCAGTTCAGACGCCCAGGCGTCGCTCACGCGCTGCGAGAGCATGGCCCAGACGCGGTCGCGGTTCTTGTCGGCCAATCCTGCGTCGAGCGCCGACCAGGCCCAGAAGAGGCAAAGCGACAGCAGCTCGCGCAGAATCTGATCGCCCTGCGCACGAGACACGGATAGGCCATAATCTTCCAACGCGGCCCCGGAGAGGGCGCGGGAGATAATCGCATAGAAGTTCTGCGCGGCGTCGGCCGGCGAAAGTCGCGGCATCTTCCTTCTCCGGGCAGGCTCAGGTTAAGGCTAAGGTTGAGCCCCGAGCCTGTCGCGCTTTCTTAACCTCAGCCTGAACCTCAACCTTCTGCCAGGCGGGCGCAGCATAACGCAACCGTTAGGGCCGGACAACCGGCAAACACGCAACCGATGGCTTCCGGTCACCTTGTCGGTCTGTCGATCGTGTGATATACAGTCGTTCAGGGATTGTCTACACGCAGGAGGATCAACAATGGGGAGAGGGAAGATTCACGCTGGCGTGGCCGTGCTGATGCTGGCGCTCGCGATGGGCAGTTGGGAGTTTGCACAGGCGGAAGAAAAAGGTTGGGGATTCGGCACCGACCTGGGATTCATCACCGGGACGACGAACAACACCGTCTTTGCGCTCAACTTCCAGGCCGACTATTACCTAGCCAAGGAATTCTCGATCGGACCGATGTTTCAGTGGGTGCCGACCGGTGACCTCAAGCAATATGCCTTTGCGGGAGTCACCCGGTATCACTACCACGTGAACGATCGTTTCAACATCGTGCCCTTTGCCGGCATCGGCTTCATTCACGCCGATCTGAGCAGCAGCAGCGTCAACCGCAACGATACCAGCCACTATATTCCGCTCGGCGTGTCGTTCGAATATCAGGCGACGCCGAGGCTCGCGTTCTCAAACACGATCATGGTCAACCTGCACGACATCAATATGTCTCCCTCATTGCAGCGGGACACCACCAGCGTCTCGGTCCTGTTCGGGATGCGATTCGGGCCATAAGCAAGTCTTCCGAAGAAGGAAACGAAAGGGCCGGAGCGAGCCCATGCTCGTTCCGGCCCTTCGTCTGTTCACGCTCTGCCGCTACTTGTTGAATCGCACGATCACCGCGCCCATCAAGTCCCCCTGCTTCCAGTCTTTCTTCGGGCTATCCGGGTGCGCGTTGTGGCAATCGGCGCAGCCTTTCGTGACCGCAAAGTCCGCCGCCAGGCCCTTGACCTGATTGCCGTCCGCAAACGTCAGAATCGGCTGGCTTGGATTCGCCGCCAGCTTTTTTAACGCGTCTGTTTCCGCCGGCGTCTTGGGCGTGTTGGATTTGTAGATCGGCTGCAGGCCGACCAGGCCCAATTCGAAGCCTTTGATCTCCGCCCCGATCGCTTTCACGAACTGGGCGTTCAGCATCACCGCGTGATCGTCGCTCTGCCACTTCTCGCTCGGCTTCACACCGGCCTTCTTCACCTGCTCGATGATCTGCTTGCTGTAGACTGTCCGCACCGCCTTGATCGTTTCCAGCACGGCTTTCGCAGCGGCCTCTTGCGACGAGTCCGCAGCCCAG
>JBGPNZ010000025.1:0-15402 GCA_041487795.1 Nitrospiraceae bacterium | reverse complement strand
GCGCAGATTCGCCGACGAATCGCCTGCTCCGCCATCGCCAGTTGCTCGCGCGTATTGATCCCCATCCCCTCAGCCGCCTCGCGGACCGCCAGCGCGGATACGCGCAGTCCGCGCTCCACGGCCAGCGCCACGACATCGGTCAGGTAATATTCCCCCTGCGCATTGCGGGGCTGCAACTTATCCAGGGCGTCGAACAGAAACGGGCCGTCCGTGACGTAGGTGCCGACGTTGATTTCATGAATCTGCTTCTCCGTGCCGGTTGCATCCCGATCCTCGACAATCTTCTGCACGCGCCCGTCCCTGTCGCGCACCACGCGGCCATAGCCGGCCGGATCGTCCGGCATCGCCGTCAGCAGCGTCACCGCCGCCTGCTCGTCCTGGTGGAGCCGCAGCAAAGCCTGGAGCGTCGCCGGCTGCAAGAGAGGCGTGTCGCCGTTCAGGATCAGATACGTGGACAGCGTTTTGCCCAGCCGCCGAAACACCTCTCGCGCCTGCTGCACGGCGTGACCGGTTCCCAGTTGCTGCGCCTGTTCGACGACCATCACCGGGGCGCGAGGCCCGCTCGCTTCGATCGCCGTCCGTACCTCTTTCCCCTGATACCCCACCACCACCGCGACATGCTCGCCGGCCAGTTGACAGGCCAGATCCACGCCGTAGAGCACCATCGGCCGCCCCGCGACCGGATGCAGCACCTTGGCCAGCTTGGACTTCATCCGCTTGCCGAGGCCGGCAGCCATCACGACGGCCCCCAGGCTCTTGTGGGAACCGGTCTTCATGACGAAATCGGAACCTCCGTGCGGGCGCCTGTGACCGCAGGACGGCCGACGACCGCCGCCTGCGGCGGCTGATACAAACCGCCGGAGACAATCAGCTTCATCGCTTCTTCAACCGACATATCCAGCGGGATAATTTCGCGTTCCGGCACGAGCAGGAAATAGCCGGACGTCGGATTGGGCGACGTGGGCACATAGACGTTCACGAGCGGCTCGGCCGCGATCGTCTGGATCTGCCCCTGCATGACGCCGGTCACAAACGCAAAACAGTAATGTCCGTTTTTTGGAAACTGAATCAACACGACCCGGTTGTATTTTTCTCGCTCGCCGAACGATAGAATGTCCATCATGGATTTCAACGTCGCATAAATGCCGCGGACCACCGGCACCCGATGCAGCCACTCCTCCCAGTGCTTGACGACCTGCCTGCCGATGATGTTGGTGGCCAGAAGGCCGACGGTAAAAATGAGGAGGAGGAGGGTGACGATCCCGAGCCCGCGGATGTACGCGCCTTGAGGCAGACCCTTGGCCAGCGCGTCACCCAGAATATCGTCTACGGTCAGGAAAAGCGTCCGGAGGATCAGGACCGTTCCCCAGATGGGGGTGATGACCAGTAACCCCGTGAGAAAATAGCGTTTTAGCGACGTTTTCAGTGTCGTCACCGGGGGGGCTCTCCACGTTCGGTCATCTTACAAGCTTTACCAGGGTGCCGCAAGCCTTTTATTGCTATTTTCAAGCACTTGGACTAGGATGCGCAAAATTTGTCACAGTCCTTTTAAGGGATGATGCATGGGATCAAAGCGAAAGTCTCGAAGCGGAATCCTGATCACCTTTGAAGGGGTCGAAGGGAGCGGAAAAACCACTCAATTGAGGAGGCTCGCCACCCTGCTCCGCCAGGACGGCTACCGGGTCGTCGAAACGCGCGAGCCAGGCGGGACCTCCGTTGCCGAACGCATCCGTGAAGTCCTGTTGAGCACGCCCGGCAAGCATCCCGCGACGGAGTCGATGACCGCAGCGTGCGAAGCCCATCTGATTCTGGCCGCCCGCAGCCAGCATGTGACCCACGTCATTGAGCCGGCCCTGCAAGCCGGATCGATCGTCCTCTGCGACCGATTTTCCGATTCGACATTCGCGTATCAAGGATACGGCCGCGGGCTGAATCTGGCCGCACTACAAGAAATGAACCGGCTGGCCACCGGCGGGCTGGAGCCGGACTTGACGCTCCTGTTCGAGATTCCCGTCGCCACAGGCCTCGCGCGACGCCGAAAATTCGCGCTGGAGCAAAACCGGCTGGACCATGAGGCCCACGAGTTCCATGACAAAGTCCGTCGTGGTTTTCTCGCCCTGGCTGCCAGCGCGCCAAGGCGGATCAAGAAAATCGACGGCCTGCCGCACCCGGAAACCGTCACCGTGGGGGTCACCTCGGTCATCCAGGCGTTTCTCACGAAAGCCCGCACCAAACGCCTGACGACCGTCATGCACACCCAGCGGATGCGACCACGCCGGCGCTCATAACCCGGATTACCCATGCCATTCCACGATGTAATTGGTCACGAGCGTCCGAAGACAATCTTACAGTCGGCGCTGCACCACGATCGCATCGCCCATGCCTATCTCTTCCACGGCGACGAGGGTATCGGCAAACAGCTGATCGCGTTGCGCTTCGCGCAGGCCATCAATTGCGAGTCCGGAGACGGATCGGATGCCTGCGGCGCGTGCCGATCCTGCATGCAGATCGAGGCTCGCACGCATCCTGATTTTCTGCTTATTCAGCCGGACCCGGAACTCGCCAACCCGCAAATCAAAATCGAACAGGTTCGCGAACTGGAACAACAGATCGTCTACCATCCGCTGGTCGGCCGAAAAAAAATCTTCCTGATCGACGATGCCGACCGGATGACCCTGGGCGCAGCCAACGCGCTTCTGAAAACACTGGAAGAGCCGCCGGACCACAGCGTGCTGTTGCTGGTGTCCGGCCGGCCCTCGGCCCTGCCAGCCACCGTCCGCTCGCGATGCCAGGCCCTCCGCTTCGCGCCTCCGGCCCGAACCCAGGTGGAGGCGGCGTTGATTCTCAAGCGCGAGATCCCCCCGGCCGAGGCGCGCCTCTTGGCTGCAGCCAGCCAGTCGAGACTTGGTGCTGCCTTGACGATGGATCTGGCCGCCACGTGCGCCACGCTCGACGAGTTGTGTGCTGTCGCCTCACCACAAACGCTACGGTCCGTGACCGCCATCCTGACGGCAGCGGAAGCCTTCCATAAATCCGACCGGGGACCGGAGGTTCTGGACTGGCTGGCCCAATGGATTCGGGATCTGCTGCTCGTGAGCATCGGCGCCGATCAGGACCACCTCATTCATGCGGACCGCCTGCCTCTCTTGAAGAACGCAGCGCGCGGCGCGCAGGCCGATCAACTCGCCGGCCTGCTGGATGAAATTGACACGCTCCAACGGTCCGCCGGCCGCAATCTAAATCTCCACATGGCGCTGGAAACCGTGCTCTTGCGCCTGCGCGAGGCACTCTTGGGAACAGGCGAGAGGTTCGAGGTTCGAGGTTCGAGGTAAAAGCTCCGTACTGCTATCCCCACCTCGCACCCCGAACCCCGCAACCCTGGCATTATCCGTGCGCGACCTGCTATCTTTCCGCCCAGCATGAGTAAGACGTTCTACATCACGACGCCGATCTATTACGTGAACGATGTCCCCCACATCGGGCACGCTTACACCACCGTGGCTGCTGATGTCCTGGCCCGCTATTACCGCCTGACTGGCCGCGACGTCTTCTTCCTGACCGGCCTCGATGAGCACGGCCAGAAGGTACAGCAAGCCGCCGCCAAGACCGGTGTGGACCCACAAGCACACTGCGATCGACTCGCGCCCCAGTTCCAAAACCTCTGGAAGAAGCTCAATATCTCCAACGATGCGTTCATTCGGACGACGGACACGAAACATAAAACTGTCGTCCAGCAAAAGCTCCAGCAGCTCTTCGATCAACAGCTCATCTATCGGGCCGATTACACCGGCTGGTACTGCACGTTCGATGAACGATTTTGGACCGAGAAGGACGTCACGGACGGGCTCTGCCCTGACTGCAAGCGGCCGGTCGAACGGCTCAGCGAGAGCAACTATTTTTTCAAGATGGGGCAGTATCAGGACCGCCTCATTAAACACATCGAGGCGCATCCCGACTTCGTCAGGCCCGAATCGCGGCGCAATGAGGTCCTGGGATTTTTAAAGACACACCCTCTGGGCGACCTGTCCATCTCGCGCCCCAAGTCCCGCCTGTCCTGGGGCATTGAACTCCCGTTCGACCGTGACTACGTGACGTACGTCTGGTTCGACGCGCTGGTCAACTATATCTCGGGGCCGGACCACCTATTACCCAAGCCATCGTTGAATCATTACTGGCCGGCGAGCATTCACCTGGTCGGCAAGGACATCCTCACAACTCACGCGGTGTACTGGTCCACGATACTCATGGCACTGGAGATGTCGCTCCCACAGACGATCTTCGCGCACGGCTGGTGGACCGTGAATGGCGAAAAAATGTCCAAGAGCCGGGGCAACGTCGTGGATCCCTATGCCATGGTGGACGAATTCGGCGCGGACGCCTTCCGGTATTTCCTGCTGCGCGAGGTGCCGTTCGGCCACGACGGCGATTTTTCTCGCGAGGCGCTGATCGGGCGCGTGAACAGCGACTTGGCCAATGGACTCGGCAACCTCCTCAGCCGGACACTGACTCTCATCGAGCGATCCTGCGACAGCGTGATTCCGGAATGTGGCCCCCCTGTCATCCCGAATCTGGAAAACAAAATCAGAGAAGCAGCGGAGAAACTACCGGGTAGAATCGAAGGTGGGATGAAGTCGCTGCTGTTCAAAGAAAATCTACAGATCATCTGGGAATTGCTCACGTGGTGCGACCAGTACATCGACCAGAGCGCCCCGTGGGCGCTTGCTAAAAAGCCGGAGGAAAGGCCCAAACTCAATACGGTTCTTTATACGACAGCGGAGGCGTTACGATTCGTCAGTGTCGTTCTCTACCCGTTCATGCCGCAGACCGCCGAAGAAATGAAGCAGCAGCTCGGACTCATGTTGAATTTTTCCAAGCCATTGCTTTCGTCCGAGATCACCTGGGGCGGACTGCTGCCCGGAACGCCCATCGCCAAGGGCAAACCTCTGGCTCCACGAATCGAGTCAACCAAGACACAAGGAGGCGCACACGTGACTGACACTCAACAGCCAACCCCGCCCACAGTGCAGGCCAGCCCTGCCGCTGCGCCCGGTGGAACTGCACCGCAAATCACCATCGAGGACTTTCAGAAAATTCAGCTCAAGGTTGCGAAGGTGCTAAGTGCCGAGCGGGTTCCGAAGTCAGAGAAGCTGATTAAGCTGCAAGTGGATCTGGGCGGCGAGCAGCGGCAGGTTGTTGCTGGCATCGGCAAAAAGTACACGCCGGAAGAACTGATCGGCCGACGGGTCGTCTTTGTGGCAAATCTCAAGCCCGCCAAGCTCATGGGTGTCGAATCGCAAGGCATGGTGTTAGCGGCTGGCGATGCGGAAGTAAAAGAGCTCGTCACGTTGATCAGTGACGTGGATCCCGGCACAAAAGTTAAATAGCAGGATGTTGAAAAATGCCGCCAGCTGCGTTCTCGCTCGCTTAGGGCCTCAACGTACAGAAAAAAGTACGCTTCAGCCCTTCGCATCGCTGCGGCCTTGCCGGACGGTCTTTTTGACCATCCTGCGGAACATAGCCGGACGACTGCTTGGCATTGCGTTTCTCCTCGCTGCAAACACCGCTTGGGCGGCAAACCCCTATGAGCCGACCGCAGGCCCTGTGGTCACTGATGTGCTCGTCCGTGTTGTTGCCGATGGCGCCATGGTGCTTGGCGATGATGTCGGTGGCGCGCGCATCACGATTACCGACGTGGCGACGGGAACCGTGCTGGCCTCCGGTCTGCAGCAGGGCGAGGCCGGCGATCAGAACCAGATCATGCGCACGCCTCGGTTGATGGAAGAGCCGCGCTATTCGTCACGGCCTTCTGCCACATTTCGCGCCACGCTCCAGCTTGATCGGCCCACGCTCGTCGCAATCTCGGCACAAGGGCCGCTCGCGTATCCGCAAGCCGTCCAACGCGCCAGCAAAACGGTCCTGCTGATTCCAGGTCAGGATCTGACGAACGACGGGATCGTGCTGCATCTCTATGGCTTCATCGTGCAAATTGAGCACCCGAAACCGGGAACATCGCTCATCGCCAAAGACGACGTGAAACTGCGGGCTTCCATCCGCACCCTGTCCGGCTCGCTGGTCCGGCCGCACGGCGATTGGGATTCCCGGAAACTCACGATCTACGGCGAAGTACTCCTCGGCGATCGCGTGCTTGAACGAATCCAGATGTTCCATGTCGGCTCCAAGAGCAGCTTCGAAGCGCCGTTTTTTGTGCCGATTGAAACTGCTGCGCCGAACGGCATCACGCTCCGCGTGGTGGCCGCCGACCGTGCCGGAGGCCATTTCGGCATGGGCGAGGCACACTATCCCGTCCTCTCCGAACGGCTCAAGCCCAAAACACCATGACCGACGCATCTCAGGAATTACCGCCGTCCCCGGCAACGACGCTTACCGCTGCCCTGGGAGTCATGGTCTTCGGGACACTCCTCGTCGATTACACCCGCACGTGGCTCCTCCTGATTCCCTTGTCGTTTCTGTTCGCAGCCTTCACAGCCGGTACGTTTCTTCATCGCCTCGCTGCCGGATCATCGGCGACGGATCAATCCATGATGCCGCAATTGGCAATCCGAATCGGCACCGGCGCGGCCATCCTGTCACTCTGCGCCACCTTGAGCGCGTTGGCAGGCGTGCTGTGGCTTGCGGGCGTGATGACCCTGCTCCTCGTTGCCGCCGGATTCGTGATGCTGGCTCGCACCATCCGGTTCAGCCGACCGTTACACCCTCTGGTACCGGTCGCATCGGGGATTATTTTAGGCGTTGTGTGGCTGATCGCCTGGCTCTGGGTGACAATTCCTTCAACTTTCTATGACGAACTGGCATACCATCTCGCCATTCCCGAGCGGGCCCTGGCGACCGGTTCGCTGCAGGCCTATCCGTGGGTGTTTTTCACGCTCATGCCCCACGCATCGGATCTGTTGCTGGCCTGGGGCATGGCCATTGATGGAGACCTTGGCGCACGCGCGATGCATTGGTCCTTCTGGGCATGGGGCTCGTTGGCGGCGTGGGGGCTACTGGAAGCGCTTCGTTGGCCAGGATCGTCTCAATGGACGGCCGCGTTGGTCGCCGGGGCTCTGGCCTCGTCGCCGACATTCTGGTTTCTCGGCACACTGACCTTCGCCGAGACCTGCCTGACGACCGCCCTTGTAACCGCCGCCTGTGTCCTGGTCACCTCCGAGCAATATTCCCGTCCCTGGCTGCCGGCCGGACTCCTGCTCGGACTCGCCGCAACCGTGAAGCTCAACGGCCTCGCGTGGGTTTTCGCGGGGCTTGCCGCGGGATTTGTGCTGGGCTGGTCCTGGCGGAATCTGGCCCTCGCGACGCTGCTCGCACTGGCCAGCGTCGTCCCCTGGTGGGGACGAGCCGCCTGGTTTACGGGCAATCCCGTCTACCCGCTGGCCTATGGATGGCTGGGAAGCGGCGGCCTCTGGAGTGACGCGAACCAGACGCTCGTCAAGGGAGACCTCTCTCCCAGCGCCTTCGACTTGGGGTTTTTCGGCATGCTGCGCCTGCCGTGGGATCTTCTCCAGCACCCCGAACGTTTCGGCTCCGCTTCGGATGCCGGGCCGCTGGCGATCATTGCCATCATCATGGTCCTTCTGCTTCCACTGTTCTCGCGAATATTCGGCACTGATTTGAGAGGACGAAAGCTGAGTGACGCAGCGGCCATCTTCGTGCTGCTTTCAGGAACAGCCTGGGCGGCCACCTCCACCACCACGAGATTTCTGGCCCCGGCGTTGCTCCTGAGCACAATCGTTCTTGTCGGCATGGCACTGATCGTACGGCCGGCCAGCCTCGCGACGGTTCTCACAGTCCTCATGCTGCTCGGAGCCTGGGGGACGTCGCGGTTTCTGGATGTCCACAATATGGTCTTTGCCTCCACTGCGGTCGCCCTTGGACGGGAACATCAGGAGGAGTATGCCGGCCGGCAACTGGATCATTATGAAGCGGCCAAATTCGTGCGCGAGCATACGCGCGCCGATGCGAAACTGCTCATGATCGGAGAGGCGCGCCCCTTCTATTTCGCGCGAAACGCAGTGGCTCCGTCCCCTTTTGACCGCCATCCGCTCGGCACGTGGGTCCAAGAAACGTCGTCCCCTGAAGATCTAGCCCGACGGCTGGCTTCCCAGGGTATTACTCATATCGTGCTCAATGTGAGGGAATTCCGGCGCCTCCACGATAAATACGGCGTCCTCGCATTTACCGGAGAACAGGCGGCAGCGCATGACCAGCGCCTGAAGGCATTGCCCCGCGCCCTGCACCTACTCTTCGAAAAAAACGGCGTGTACATCTTCGAGGTCCCGTCAGCCAAATGAAACTGTCCATCATCATCCCGGCGTACAACGAAGAAGCGACGATCGAGCACATCATCCGGCGTGTCCAGGCTGTGGACCTGGGAACTATTGAAAAGGAAATCATTGTCGTTAATGATGGTTCCCAGGATGGCACGGGGCAGGTCTTGCAACGGCTCTCGGGCATCCGCCATCTCTCACACGAGCGGAATTCCGGGAAGGGTTCCGCAGTGACCACGGGGTTTCAAGCCGCGACCGGCGACATGATTCTTATTCAGGATGCCGACCTGGAATATGATCCCCGCGACTATGCGGCGGTGATCCAGCCACTCGTCGAGGGACGTGCCGATGCGGTGATGGGCTCACGGTTCATTCTCTACAAACTGATATTTTTTGGGAAGCGTCGCTCGCCATACCTCCTCCACTATATCGGCAATCAGGTCATCACAACCGCCACCAACCTGCTCTATGGACAATGCTTCACCGATTACGAGGGCTGCTACAAGGCGTTTCGCCGGTCGGTCATCGTTTCAACGCCCGTCATCGCCAAGGGCTTCGAGTTTGACAATGAACTCATCTGCAAGCTGCTTCGGAAGGGCGCGCGCGTGGCGGAAGTGCCGATCCACTACGCCCCACGAACCTACGAGTCAGGAAAGAAAATCACCTGGCGGCATGGCGTCATCATGCTGTGGACAATCGTGAAATGGCGCGTGCGTCCGCTTTGACTGCCGCCACCACACAACCAATGTCTCCCACGTCCCCCCTCACGCACGAACTGCAGACGCTCAAATCCCTCACGAATTACCATGCGTGGATATTTGAGGAACTCAGGCCCTTCCTGGGCACGCAGCTGGCTGAAATCGGAGGCGGACTTGGCGCATTTTCAGCCGTGATCGCTCGCGAGCATGTCCTGCGCCACCCTGATGCCTCGCTGGACGTTTTTGAACCGGACGCCGCTCTGTTTGATGCGCTCGGTGAGTTCTTACACGAACAGTTCCACCCGCTCATGCAAGCCGGACGCTTGCAGACGATGCAGGGCGAGTTTCGCTCTCCGCCGCAGCGATACGACACGGCCATTCTGGTGAACGTCCTGGAACACATCGAGGATGACGGACGCTTGCTCGACTCGATCTACGAGTCCCTGGCTCCTCATGGGACCTTGATCGTATATGTGCCGGCGCTCCCTTGGCTGTTCAGCCCGCTGGATCATGCCGTCGGTCACTTCCGACGATATGACAAGCGCCAGCTCCACCGATTGTTCGAATCGCACCACTTTGAGGTGGTCAAAACCATCTATATGGACATGGCGGGCATACTTCCCTGGTACCTATTCAACGTCCTCGGCCGATCCCGCGCCATCAATGCGCGGCTCGCACAGCTCTATGACCGGTGGTTTGTTCCCGCGACCAAATTTGTTGAGCGGCGCTGCGGCGCCCCTCTTGGGAAAAACCTGCTAATCATTGGACAAAAGCCGTAGACTTTTTCTAAGATGATGCCCATGAACTGTTCCGACACGGGATCGTACAGGACGCCTTAGAAAAACATGATTGATCGGATCTGCCTGATTATTCCTCCTTCCATCTTCCTACTGGACGAACGGGTGTTCATGTCGTTGGGCATTCTCAAAGTGGCGGCCGTGCTGGAGCAAGCCGGCCTTGCCGTCGAAGTGCTCGATCTGTCCGGAGTGGAAAATTACGAAGAGGTCGTTCGCGATCATGCGCAGACCAGCACGACGACGTGCTACGGCCTGACCGCCACCACGCCTCAGATGCCGGCCGCCACAAAGATTCACCGGGTGCTTCGAGCGCATAAGCCCGCCGCACGCATCATTCTCGGAGGGCCTCACGTCACGCTCATCCATGCCGCCGTCAAATATGAACAGAAACGCGGGACGCACGGGCGCGCCGTCATGGCATTTCAGGACCTCGAAGAGATGTTCGACGTGCTGGTCACCGGCGATGGAGAGCTGGCTGTTTTTGACGCCCTCCAGGACGCGGCCCCCAAGCTGGTTGACGGCGACGATCCGAAGTCGAACCTGTTCCTCAACAACCCCACGCTCGAAGAACTCCCCCTTCCGGCCCGCCATTTGGTGGAAGCCAAAAGTTATCGCTACAGCATCGACGGCGTGCCGGCCCTGTCCATGATCGCTCAGTTGGGCTGTCCCTTCGGCTGTGGATTTTGCGGAGGCCGCATGAGCCCGTTTTTGCGCCGCGTCCGCACCCGCTCATCCGAAAGCATCGTCCAGGAGCTGGTGCACCTCTACAAAACCTACGGCGTCTCCGGATTCATGCTGTACGATGACGAATTGAACGTCAGCCCCAACATCGTCGAGCTGATGAATCTCATTCACACGACCACGAAAGATCTGGGCGCGGAATTCCGCCTCCGGGGGTTTATCAAAGCCGAGCTGTTTACCGATGAGCAGGCGGAAGCCATGTACCGGGCCGGCTTCCGGTGGATCCTCGTCGGATTTGAATCCGGCCACGAACGCATCCTGACGAACATCCAGAAAAAATCCTCGCAAGCGGACAATACCCGCTGCATGGACATCGCCAAGCGGCACGGGCTGAAGGTCAAGGCGCTGATGTCGGTCGGCCACCCCGGCGAATCGGAAGAGACGATCCACGCCACGCGCGACTGGCTCCTGGCCGTCAAACCGGAGGATTTTGACGCCACCGTCATCACCACCTATCCGGGCACGCCCTACTTCGATGAAGCAGTCGAAACCGCCCCAGGCGTCTGGACCTATACCTATGAGAAGACCGGCGACCGGCTGCACAGTCTCGCTGTGGACTACCGGGAGGTGGCGGAGTATTACAAAGGCGTTCCTGGCGCCTATACGTCCTATGTCTATACCGACCATTTACGCGCGGAAGATCTCGTGCGCCTCCGAGACTGGCTGGAGCGAGATGTGCGCAGCACGCTGGGAATTCCCTACCAGACCGGTGCCCCCGCCGTACGGTACGAACATTCCATGGGGCAAGGTGGTATCCCTGCCAACATTTTAAAGACCTCTTCGCGTTCGACGCCTCCGGCGAGCCCCATCCGTGTTCCAGAACTTCTCATGCCCAAGAAGCGTTAGGGCCTGCCGACCCGCTTTCTGATCGAAACAGTATATGGAAAGCTCTCTCGCTCTTACCCGATGGCAGGCTGTTCGACGTGCGTGGAACGAGATGCCCGGAACTTCGGCCACTGTAACAATAGTAGTGCGATGCCGGCTCCGAGCATTCCCCCGATCGCCCATCCGCCGAGCACATCCGTCACGTAGTGCCCTCCGACATACACACGGGAAAACCCGATCACGACGACAAGCGGCCAACTGATCCACCCGGTCGCCGGATAGAGCACTTGAAGAAACGCGGCTGCCGCCGCCGTATTGAGCGCGTGATTGGAAGGAAAACTGAACGTGCCGCCGCAGCCGACGAGTTCATGCACGCCGGACAGCGCCCGGCAGGGCCGAGGCCGCTCAACCAGCCATTTGATCTGCGCGCCCAGAAAATCTCCGATTCCCAGCGTGGCATAGAGAACCGGGCCACCGATGGCCGCTTCGACCTTTTGCACCCAGGCCCAGTACCCGATCGCCAACAGACCAGGCATCAACAAAAACTTTGGGCGTCCAAGCTGGAACATCAGCCAGTCCACCCACTCGGACCGGCCGACCAGCCCGTTGATTGCCTGGAATAAGACCACATCCCAGTTCATCACACACACTCACTGCCATACGGCATTTGACCCCTTCGAGCACACCAGCGTTCTTGGCTAGAGGCGAGAGGCAAGAGGCTATGGGTAAGAAATGCTACTCCTTCGATCATGAGAACACCTTGGCCAAATACCTCTAGTCTCTCGCCCCTTGCCTCTTGCCTGCCTTGCTATTGCGTCCGAAAGTGAATCCGGACGGTGAGCTCACCGTCCACCGGCTCATCCCCGCGCATCTGAGGGTCGAACTTCCATTGACGCAGGGCTGCTAGGCCGGCACTCGTCAGTTCACGATGTTTACATGGTTCCAGAACGACCACGTCGATTTTGGCATCCCTGGCTACCAGGAATCGTGCCTTCATCCAGTCGTCGAGCACCTTCCCCTCAAGGACCGGCGGAACAGCCGGCCACGGCGTGTACGTCGGGACCGGACCCGCTTGCTGATCTTTATTGAGGGGAATCCCATGCACATGCACCGGCGGCAGGAGCACGACATCCTCATCATGATCCGAGTCGTGCGTCGCCCGGTCGCCTTCCGCGGCGCCGGCATTGACCGGCCAGAGCCATCCCGTCCACGCCGTCACCCACAGAATGCTCAAAATGGCCAGCCAACGAGGCCGCAGGGAGCAAGGGACCCGAGGCGTACTCTTTTCGTACGTCGAGGGTTCCGAGTGACCGAGAACAAAGTTGGTGGCCATTTTCAGCATCCTACTTAGAAGAACCACTGCCCCCTCAAGAAAAACGAACGGGGCATCCCAACATGGGTTACGCCCAACCCGATGCTCCCTTCGCCCTGGTTGATAAAGTATTTCTGATCCAGCAGGTTCATGACATCGAACCCGAGCAAAAACTTTTGCCTGTTGGGTAAGGGAATAATGTGAGAAACGGACAGATTATAAACCGTGTAGGACGGACTATGCGAGGAGTTCGTCTTGGCGCCATCCTCAGCCGCTCGCAACCCGGAGCCGTAGAGCATCTGGCCGGTGATGGTCGTGTGCTCGAGCCATTTATAGCTCATGACCGCGGAACTGGTCATGCGCTGCGAATGATCGCAGAACACCCCGCCCCGTGAATTGACGTCATCGATTTCCTTCTGTTCGAGAAGAAAATGGCCGGACTGCAGGCCATAGCCTTTGCACTGCCCCCACGCCACATTGCCGCGGCCGGAGAGATTCTCTGTGAACTGCACCTTCAGCGCTCCATCGATGCCACGTGACCATCCCCGTTCAAACGCAAAGAAATTCAGCAGCGGCGTGGTTCCGAATTGCCCGGCATCTGATAAATAATGACTCACCTTATAGAAGCCCGTCAGCTCCAGTGACACGTGTTGCCCCAGCGCATGATAGCTTCCCACCTCGAAGTAGTGCGCCCGCTCAGCCCGTACCTGGTTGTTCGTCGTATTTTCCGGCGCCGCTTTCGTCCCTGCTGTATTCAGTTTCGCAAAGGAGATCGCTTCAAGATTCGGCGGCGTAAAAAGCCGTCCATAGTACGCATGGAACACATTGGCCTGGCTGGCCTTATAGGTCAGGCCGACCCGAGGGCTCACCTGCCCTTCGTTCCTCAGGTATTGCACGGCATCCCCACGGACACCGACATTGAACGTCCATCGGTCGTTCGGGCTCCACTGGTCCTGAACCCAGAATTCCTGGCGCCAGCCGATCAGGCGATTGTCTGATGGCAGCTCGATCACGGAACCGACCGGATTGCCCGCTCCGTCGTCCGCAAACGTGGACAGGCGGGTCTTATTGACCGCCTGGGTCCGGTCGATTTGGAACCCGGTCTTGATCAAGTGCCGGCTGTTGGGCATGTACGTATAGTCCAGCCGGATCCCGCCTGAATACGCCGCCCGATCCTGGCTGCTTGCGGAGAACGGCTCAGCTTCATCCGGCGTGTACGCCAACACATTCAACAGATCAGTCTTGAACGTGGCTCGTGTATGACGAAAATAGCCCGCCAAGCTGAAGAAACTGCTGGCGCTCACGTCATGCCGCCAGACCATATGGGCGTACTGGTTGTTTTCTTTCTGGAATTCATCAATGGCCTGAGACGCCACCGGATTGAAGCCGGGTTTCTGCGCCTGGATAAGTCCCACAATCACGGCATTTGCTTGCAGGGCCGGGGTGGTTGGAATCTGATACTTCGCCACCGAGCTCAACAACAGCCAGGTAAAGTTGTTGCGGTTGTCTTGCTGATAATCGCCGCGCATATAGGTCTGATTCCGTTCGCTCTGGCCGTGGAAAATGGAATGCCCGAGCGTCGGCGGCTCGATGCCCCGGTTCGTGGCGGTAAAACTATTCAGGACATAGTATCGAAACTTCTCGCCGACCGTCCCGCCGTATTCAAAGGATGGATTGACCGTCTCATTGGACCCGCCGAACATCTGCAGAGAGCCAAAGCCCGGCTTCGTCCCGCTCTTGCTCGTGATATCCACAATCGCCGCCGTCTTGTTCCCATATTGTGCCTCCATGCCCCCCAGGATGATATCGGCGCGTTCCCATGCGCGAGGCGTAATGACATCAGAGAACGTTGACGAGACCGTGTCCGGGATGGGCACTCCGTCAATACGGAATTGCATGTTGGCATGGTCCTGGCGGATGTGTAACTGCTTCAGCGCTCCGTAGGTCGCGCTCGGAATCGTCTGCAAGATATCATGGAGTTCGACATTGTTGCCGCGCGGCAAGGCTTCGATGTCCTTGCGACTGACCGAATAGGTTTCGCTGGACGCCTTGAACTGGATCGGCGGCAGCGGCGAGACGATCTCCAGCGCGATTTCCTGCGATCCGGCCAGGGTGAGCTTGACCGGCGCGGGCGCCTCGGCCCCGATTTTCACGATCACATACTCGCTTCGATACGTTTCATGGACTGCGCTGACGGAATAGGTACCCGCAGACGGAAGCGCGACGGAAAATTCTCCGGCATCATTCGTGATGCCACCCGCAATGATCTTTCCTTCCTGATCCCTGACTTGCACAATGGCTTGCGGAATGCGCCTCAGGTCCTGATTCTGCACGGACCCGGTGATGGTCCGAGCGCCTGCGTATCCCTGGGCGGAAACAACCTCCATCCCTCCTGCAAGCCAACACGCAACGGCAATGCCTGTTAATTTCACAAAATGCGAATTCATGATGTCTCCAGATCGCCTGAGTAAGTAAAATGATGTCGGGGTACGCCGGTAGACGGATCAGCCGCCTGCGAACAGGGGACATCTACCGATGAAACAGGCTGAACGCGATCAGGAAAGAGGTGGAGCGCGAGGAGCTGCAGATACTGGAAGATCGAGAGAAAGGAGAACCTGTGGAACCGGCTGAGACCATTGGACCTGCGCGCACAACGCCTGCGGCACAGGCGCATCCGCAAGCAACGAACTGCCGGTGTGATGCTGAACCCATTGACAGAGGTCGGTATCGGAATGCTGGTGCCCATC
>JBGPNZ010000024.1:0-15439 GCA_041487795.1 Nitrospiraceae bacterium | reverse complement strand
CGAGCCAAATGGGCTGAAACCTAGTGCCCGCATTATTCATGACGGTTCGTCTCGAAATCGTGGAGTCGCGTTGCGAGACAGGCAAGCACAGCCGCGAAGGACTGAGGCGTACTTGAAACAGTACGTCGAAGGACTGAGTGGCGAGCACGCCTGCCGACAGGCTTGTCGCAGCAGCGAATCCACGATTGCAGCAGAAGCGTTCATGAATTATGCGGGCTAACCAAGAGAGGTACTTCATGAAACCAGGACGAGTCATCACCGCAATACTTCTGTCGCTGCTGGCGGCAGGAGTTTCCTGCAAGCCCGATTCCGGCGGCACCTTTCTCAAGCAAGGCTGGACTCAGGAACAACGCCAGGAGTTCTATCACAAATCTCAAGGCACTCGACTCATCCCTCTGCCGTGGCTGCTGGCGCTCACCCAAAAAGGCGGCACGGATCCGTTCCTGGCCGACGCCAACATCGTCAGGTTCCGCTTCATCCCTGATCCCAAGCACAAGTTCAACGAGTATGGGCTGCCGGTGGGATTTGCCGTGACGCAGATCCCCGGCGTGGACGATCCAACCAGGATGATCCCGTGGGTAGGATGGACCTGCGCCGCCTGCCACACAGGCCAGATCGTGGCCAAAGGGAAAACTGTTCAGATTGATGGCGCGCCTTCGATGCAAGACAACGCGGCGTTCGTCAAGGCGATGCTGGAGGCGCTGGGTGAGACGATCGGCGACGACAAAAAACTGGAGGCCTTTGCAAAGACCGCGCTGGGCATTCCCGCCCCCGGCCCGCAACACAGGCAAGGGCTCAAGAAGAAGATGTTGGAATTGATCGACAGGATCACCATGAAGCCGGCGATCGTGCAGGCCAGGACGAAGTGCGGCGACCCGGCCATGAAACGCAAATACGCGGATCCGAACTTCACGCCGACGCCCAATTGGGGCTTTGGCCGGCTGGATGCGATCGGCCGCGCCAGCAACACCGTGTTTGCGCCCATGCATCCGTGCAATCTGGACGCAGCCGATGGGCAGGTGAGCATCCCGAAGACCTGGAACGCATGGAAATACAACTGGGTCCAATGGAACGCCTTTGTCGAAAATCCGCTGGGCCGCAACCTCGCCCAGGCGCTGGCGTTGGGCGCGGACTCCAAAACCGTTGACCTGACCGCTCTCGGCTGGCTGGAGGAGCAGCTCCATAGTCTGCAACCTCCGCACTGGGAGGATGTGTTCGGCTCGGTCGAGTCAAAGTTGGCTGAGGAAGGGAAGGCGCTCTATCACAAGGGCCGTCCGGATCGTCCCGTGAAAGGCGGCCTCTGCGCGCACTGCCATATCCCCGAACCGAAACTGCTCAAGGACTGTGACGGGAAAGCGGAATGGGCCGTCGCGATGATCCCTGTTGGGGAAATCGGGACCGATGAGGTCACCATGACCAACTACACCACGCGGCTCAAAAAGCCCGCTCCCAATTCGGGCCTGCCGAATCCGTTCCAGCCAGCCATCGCGATGGCCGCGATCACCTCGAAAGTCATTGCCGACCGGCTCGCGGCGCAGAAGGTCACGGAGGCGGATCGGAAACACCTGCAACGGTGCCGGACAAACAAGTGGCTGAACGCCAAGGAGTACAAAGCGCCCACGCACGAAGGCGTCTGGGCCACAGCGCCGTATCTGCACAACGGGTCCATCCCCAATCTCTACCTCGTGTTAAGCCCGAAAGAAGAGCGGGATAAACAGGCCAAAGTCTTCTGCGTCGGCCATGATCTGACGTATGACGCGGCCAATGTGGGATTCAAGCTGACCGACCAGTGCCCCGACCCGTTCAAATTCGACACGACACTGCGCAACAACGGGAACAAGGGCCATGAATTTAGAAAAGCCGGCGGCTGCGAGAAACGGGAAGGGCAGCCCGGAGAAAACGGCGTCCTGGGCTGCGAACTCTCCGACCACGAACGCAAAGCCATCGTGGAGTATTTGAAGACGTTGTAAAGGGAGAGGGACGATTGAACCAGTAGTGCAGATGTGGTGCCGAAGGCGGGATTTGAACCCGCACACCCTTTCGGGCGCTAGACCCTGAATCTAGTGCGTCTGCCAGTTTCGCCACTTCGGCGTTGGGATAGCTTCAACGATCAGGGAGGCGCATTATCACCAATGGAGTGCGGTGCCGTCAAGGCGAGATCGCTGAGCTGGACTACCGAGTAGCCGATCTCATCGCCTTCGCGCGGCTTTCAAGATCGGCGGCTTCCTCCGGCTTGTTGGTTTTGCGGAGCAGGCCGGCATAGGCGGACATGACCTTGGCGACATCCGTTCCTTGCCGGCCGTCGAGTTCCTCGTAAATCGTCAGTGATTTTTGGAACTGCCGCTCGGCATCGGCAGGGCGATCCATATCCAGCAGCACCGTTCCCAGGCTATACAGCGTCGTCGCGCGCTGGCGGCTGTCGGGGCCGATCGTTTCCGCCACCTTGAGCGCTTCCGCGTGTAGACGTTCGGCCTCGGGCAAATTTTTCTTTGCATGGGCTTTCGAGGCCTGCTCCGACAAGCTGGCCCAGCGATTGATGGAACCGGGCGGTGGCGGCATCGGAGTGGCTGACTTGATGGTCTTCTTTGCCGAAGCGGCGGCAGGCTGCGCAGTTGAGTGGGGCGTTGTTGCCGGGGTTGGCGGCGCCGGTGCGTCTTCTGAGCGTGCATCAGGCGCCATATCAGATGGGGCCGCTTTCCAGGTCGGATCGTTCGCGTTGCGGCAGCCCGGTAACTCCCGATCTGTGTAAATGTCTCCGCCTCCGGGCTGGGGACAGACCCATAACTCCGCCGGACTTTCTGCCGGAAGTATGAACGTCCAACACAGCAGCCCACCAGAAACCAGTCGCGCCAGACGCCGCATTGCAACTCCTTCCTATTGTCGAGCCCGTTCGCTAGGATGCGACGGCCGCACGTGCCGCCCACTGTTTGGCCTTGGCGATATCACGCTGGTCGCCGCTCAGGACGATCCGTTCCCGCACGAGGCCGGCGGCGGCGAGCAGGTAAGCTGCGGGAATCCACGGAGCTTCATCGGCGATCAACACGTCGAAGCGGACTTTGGCAAAGAGGGGATCGGACGCCACACGCGCGGCGGCGGTCGCGGCCAGCCGCTTGTTCTGCAAGAACGCCTGGCGGTTGGTGCCTTCCTCGGCGGCGAGGAGTTCGCGGATTTTCTTCGTGCCGCCCAATCGCTTCACCTCGTCCCTGAGTTCTTTGTATTCCGGTTTCAAGTCTTTTGGAATCGTCGCTTCCGGCGTCAGCTCGGCGATGCGGCGCTGGGAGATATCCAGTTCGCCTTTCAGATCCGTGATCTGCTGTTCGAAGATGTTGTTGTATTCCACGAGCGACGTCGTGTTCTTGCCCAGGGCTTGCATCGCCAACCGCTTCATGAGCGGCAGTGATTCGTAGGTTGCCAGCGTCTCGATATTCTCCTTGATCTTGTTCTGCAAGTCCGTCGTCTGGGTGACCAGCCGCCATTCGAGCAGCCGGACTTCGTTGAGATCGCGTTGCTTCTCCGCCTTGTAGGCCAGCAACGGCGTCAATTCCCGGAACCGCTCGTACTTGCGGCGCAACGTGGCCTTGTCGGCGCGCGACTTAGCATAGAACTGGTGCATCTGCGCTTCGAAGCCCAGCTCGCCGAGCGTGATCCCTGAAGCGGTCTTCTCTACCGGCATCTCGTAGCGGGTGACCAAGCTCTTATATGGTAGGGGAGCGTGCTTGAGCGCGCGGGCAATGAGGCCGGTGATCTCGTCCGACCGCCGGTGATCGGGGCTGATCACGAGCAGCCGTTTATTGTTGCGGGCAAGAGTGACGGCGAGGGTGACAAGTTTGTTCCGACGCGCGGCGAGGTCGTCGCTCCAGAAAGTCGTAAAGGCGGCGGATTCCGGCGCGGTGTGATTGCGGGTGGATTCATCCGGGTGTAGCCAGGGAATGAGGCGCTCTGCCGGTCCCAGTGTGAAACGGTCGGCGTGGCCGGCCATGTCGGCGAGCCGCTGCGAGGCGGTCTGAAAAAATCCCGCCGCATCCGGCACGATGGTGGACGGCCCAACGTTGTGGCCGAGCGACTCGTAGGTTTGAATCAGCGTCGCATCGCCCTCGCGGCCGATGACGACGCCTTCTGTCGGGTCAAGATCGCCGGCCGTGTCGCCCGGCACGATGCTGACCGGCAGGTCTTCCGGCAACGGGGCGCCCGCGGGCAGGTCGAATGCATAGAGGAACAGCGTCCCGACGGCCGACACCTGCCGTCCGCGAGGAGTTACGATCGGCGTGTCGGTCGTGCGCGCCGATGCGTCACGGCTTTCATCGGCGAGCACACGGGCGTAGTGACTAAGCAGATCGGACAATTTCATCGCGCGCATCTTAGCGTAGGGCGGTGAGGCAGTCCAGTGAGTGGGGCGAGGATGCTCGAATCCTGCGTCCGAAGCAGTGTTTGAAGACCACCGTATCTTGTGGCGGTTCGAGAATTTCAGCCGAATCCTCGCCGAATCCTCGATTGACTTTTGAACATCCGGCCCGTATGCTTTTGCCTTCCAACAGAAGGAGTTAAGCATCATGAAGGTCATTTTGAAGGAACATATTGAAGGTGTGGGGCACCTGGGCGACGTGCTGGACGTGTCCGCCGGGTTCGCTCGCAATTTTCTGCTGCCCCGCAAGAAGGCGCTGGAAGCCAACTCCCGGAACGTCAAGGAGTTCGAGCATGCCACGCGAGTGATAGCCGAGAAGGCCAAGAAAGAGAAAGTCGAGCTCGAGGCGCATGCCAAGAAAATTTCCGCCGTGTCGCTGACGATCACCATGAAGGCCGGCAAGGACGGCAAGCTGTTCGGCTCGGTGACGAGCAAGGACATCGAAGAGGGCCTGGCCGAGCAGGGCTTCACGATCGACCGCAGGAAGATCCATCTGGCGCAGCCGATCAAGGCGCTGGGCACCGTGGCGGTGCCGATCAAGCTCCATCGCGACGTGACGGCGACCGTCTCCATCGAGGTGGTGAAGAAGCACGAAGAGGAGGCGTCGGCTCACGAGACGCCTGAGACGCACGAGACGCACGAGAAACCCGAGAAGAAAGCCAAAAAAGAGAAGAAGGGCAAGGACGAGTGACGCGATGAGCGATGCCGAAGCCTCCATGAAGGCGTTGAAAGCGTCCGACCCGGCCATCTACGCCGCCATCAAGGCTGAAGAAGTCCGCCAGCGAGAAAAGATCCTCCTGATCGCCTCCGAAAATTTCGCCAGTCCCGCCGTGCTCGCCGCGCAGGGCAGTTTGATGACCAACAAATATGCCGAGGGCTATCCCGGCAAACGCTACTATGGCGGCTGCCAGTACGTGGATACGGCGGAAAGCCTCGCGATCGAGCGATGCAAGCAGCTCTTCGGCGCCGAGCACGTCAACGTCCAGCCGCATTCCGGTTCGCAAGCCAACATGGCCGTCTACCTGGCGGTGCTCAAGCCCGGCGACGTGATCCTGGGCATGAACCTCGCTCAAGGCGGGCACCTGACGCACGGCAGCAAGGTGAATTTCTCCGGCACGCTGTTTCAGTCGTTTTTTTACGGCGTGAACCGTGAAACGGAACGGATCGATTACGACGAGGTGCAGCGCATTGCGGAAGAGTGCCGACCGCGCATGCTCGTCGTCGGCGCCAGCGCCTACGCGCGCACGCTGGACTTCCCCCGGTTTCAGCAGATCGCCAAGTCTGTCGGCGCGTATGTGCTGGTGGACATGGCGCACATCGCCGGACTGGTCGCGGCCGGACTCCATCCGAGCCCCGTGCCCTACGCGGATTTTGTCACCACCACAACGCACAAGACACTGCGCGGCCCGCGCGGCGGCGTGATCATGTGCAAGGCGGAGCACGCCAAGGCGGTGGACAAGATCGTGTTCCCCGGCATGCAGGGCGGGCCGCTGATGCATGTGATTGCGGCCAAGGCGGTGGCGTTCAAAGAAGCGCTCTCGCTGTCATTCAAACGATACCAGCAGCAAGTGTTGGCGAACGCCAAGGCGCTCGCGGCGGGGCTGATCGAACGGGGCTATAAAGTCGTCTCCGGCGGGACGGATACCCATCTGATGCTGGTCAATCTGAACAGCCGGGGCGTGACCGGCAAGGACGCGGAAACCGCGCTGGACGCCTCCGGCATCATCGTAAATAAGAACGCGGTGCCGTATGACGAGAAGCCGCCGGCGGTGGCCAGCGGCATCCGCATCGGCTCGCCCATTGTCTCGACGCGCGGCATGAAGGAAAAAGACATGGCCAAAATTGTGGCGCTGATCGATCGCGTGCTCCAGTCGCCACAAGATTCCAAGGTGCAGAGCGACGTCCGCGCCCAGGCCAAGGCGCTGTGCAAAAAGTTTCCGTTCATTTATGCCTACAAGGCATCGCGGTGAACCCTGACCTGGGCGGTCGCCCGTGAAATGTCCGTTCTGCGACGATCTCGAAGATAAAGTCGTTGATTCGCGGATGGTGAAACAAGCCGAAATGGTTCGCCGTCGTCTCAACGTTGTCCCTCCGACGGGCTTTGCTTCTCACTTTCAGCAAGATTCGGTCATCTTAGCAATGGACGGTGTCCGATGAAATGTCCATTTTGCGATGACCTCGAAGATAAAGTCGTAGACTCTCGCATGGCGAAGGAAGGCGAAATGATTCGCCGCCGCCGCGAATGCCTCTCCTGCAAGCGCCGCTACACCACTTACGAGCGCATCGAGGAAAGCCTGCCCATGGTGGTCAAGAAAGACGGGCGGCGCGAGCCCTTCGACCGCGCGAAGATTCACAGCGGCCTCAAAAAAGCCTGCGAAAAACGCCCCATCAGCGTGGCCACGATCGAAGCGGTGACGGATCGGATCGAAAAGCGCATCCAGGAGATGGGCGAAACCGAAATTCCGAGCCGGGCGGTCGGCGAGGAGATCATGAAAGAGCTGCACAACCTCGACCAGGTCGCCTACGTCCGGTTCGCGTCCGTCTACCGGGAGTTCAAGGACATCGATCAGTTCATGGATGAACTGAAGACCTTGGCCCGCGAGCGCGAGAAGAAGTAGCCCCCGGCCCGCCGCTTTCCTTCGATTCCTCCTCCGGTGCGCTCGTGGTATGGTGAAGATGCGCGCGGCGTTCTGCCGCGCGGGATGATGGCGGGGAAACCCAGTCACATGACCGTTGTAAAAACGAAACGCACGCGGACGGCAGCAGTGAAAAAACGGACCGCCGGCTCGACGACGCACGTCGCGATCATCGGCGCCGGCAGGGGCGGGACCGCGCTCACGGAAATTTTCGTGAAGGACCCGCTCGTCCGCATCGTCGGCATTGCGGAAATCAATCCGAAAGCGCCGGGCATCAAGCTCGCCAAACGCCTGCACATCCCTATCACGCGCGATTACCGCGAACTGCTCGAAATGGAGCGGGTGGACCTCGTCATCGACGTAAGCGGCAATTCCGAGGTCGGGCGGGTGCTGCTAGACTTTCACCGGATGGGCGTCACGATCATCGGGGGCGCCAGCGCCAAGTTCATGTGGGAGCTGATCGAAGCGCGCATCCGGGCCACCGCGGAAATCGAGCGGACCCTGAACCAGTATCAGACGCTGTACCGGCTCTACGTGAAAGAATCCGAGACCGCGGTGTCGGAGGAACGCACGCAAATCGCCTGCGAAATCCACGACGGCCTCGTGCAGAGCCTGGCCGGGTTGAACTTCAAGATGGACCTGTGCCAGGAGTTGCTCAAGAAGGACGCGGCGGCGGGCGCAGAGGCGTTGCGCGAGACGAGAGCCGAGTTGAAAACGGCCATTCAGGAAGCGCGGCAGGTGATCGTGAACCTGCGCCCCGTTCATTACGACAAGATGGAATTGATTCCGGCGCTGACGAACTATTTGAAGTCCTACGAGAGCCAGTCGCATATCAAAACGGAGTTTTCGGTCGCCGGCGACGAGACGGCGCTGTTCCCCAAAACCAAAGTCTTCCTGTTCCGCATCATGCAGGAAGCGCTCAGCAACGTGCAGAAGCACGCCAGGGCGGATCGCGTGGCGGTGCAGATCGCGATCGGCAAGGAGACACTGACGGCGACGATCGCGGACAATGGCGTCGGCTTCGACGTCGAGTCGGTCTCGCGCGATCCGGAGAAATGGGACCATTTCGGGCTGCGGGGCATTCTGGAGCGCGCGCGGCTGGTCGGCGGGGCGGCCGTGATTGAATCCAAAAAGGGCAAGGGGACGCGGGTGTTGGTCACCGTGCCGCTGGTGGAGAAGGAGGTCGGGCGGAATGGAAAAAATTAAAGTCTTGATTGCTGATGACCATCGCATGTTCGAGAGATACTGTCGGCCATCCTGAAGACCAAAGAGAACATCGAGGTCGTGGATAAGGAAGGAGACCGAGAGGAATGGAAAAAATCAAAGTCTTGATTGCTGATGATCACCGCGTGGTGCGGGAGGGGCTCTCGGCCATCCTCAAGACCAAAGAAGAGATCGAAGTGGTCGGTGAGGCCAAAGACGGGCAGGAAGCCGTCGAGAAAGCCAGGGCCTTGCTTCCCGATGTGATCTTGATGGACGTCAGCATGCCGCGCATGGGCGGCGTGGAGGCGACGCGGATCATCAAGCGGGAGTTTCCCCACATCGGCATCGTCGCGCTGACGATGTACGAGGAGCAGCAGTACATCTTCGACCTGGTGCGCGCTGGCGCCACCGGCTATCTGCTCAAGGACACCGATTCGGCGCAGATCGTCGTCGCCATCCGGGCCATCTATCGTGGCGAGTCGCTGATTCATCCCTCCGTCGCGAGCAAGATTTTGGCTGAGTTTTCGCTGCTGTCCCAGGGGAAGGGCAAGAAGCGGCCCGGGGCGGATCACGATCTCACGGAGCGTGAGATCACCGTGCTGCGGCTGGTCGCGGATGGCAAGACGAACAAAGAGATTGCCAATAATCTGGATCTCAGCGAGAAGACCGTCAAGAACCACGTGCGGAATATCTTTCACAAGTTGCATGTCTACGACCGCACGCAGGCGGCCATCTTGGCCATCCGCAAGGGGATTATCGATTTAGAGCCGAAACCTTAGCAGGGGTAAACGGGTTAGAGGGGTAAAGGGATAGAGTGAAAACGAGGTACGACGGGCAAGCTCTCAACCAACTACCCCGCTACCCCTTTACCCCTTACCCCCATCTTCACGCGTAGCGATCTTCGTCCCAGGGAAACGCCGTATTCGAATAACCTCTGACTTCCCAGTAGCCCGGACGATCCTCTGCCAAGAAAATAATTTCCTTCACCCACTTCGATCCCTTCCACGCGTAGCGCTTGGGAGCATGCATGCGCACCGGCCCGCCGTGCTCCTTGGGCAACGGCTTGCCGTTCCAGCGGTGGATGAGCAGGACATCGTCGTCGTCGCAGGCCTCGAGCGACAGGTTGGTCGAATAATTGTCGTAGCCGGTGAAGTAGACGAACTTCGCTCCCGGCTTGGGCTTGGCGACCTGCATGATGTGGCGAAACAAGACGCCCTTCCAGGCGTTATCGAAGGTGCTCCAGGTTGTGACGCAGTGGAAATCGGTGACGAGCTCGACCTGCGGCTGGGCTAGGAACTGCTCCCAGGTCCAGGTGAAGGAATGTTCCACGAGGCCGCTGACGGTGAGGGTCCACTGATCCAGAGGCAGATCGGGATGGACGCCAAGATCCAAGATAGGCCAGCCGTTCACATGGTGCTGGCCGGGGGGAAGGCGGTCATGCCTGGTGCGCTGATCCTGGGCCACGCCGTCCTCCAGGAGCCCACGCTTGGCCCTCGCCCATTCTTCTTTTTTGGCAATCAGCCGCTCGTTTGGCTCCATTATTGCTCCATTTCCAGCCCGGGAGATTGTGCCACCCGACCTACCACGGAGGGCACTGTATCACGCTTATTTTTCTGGCTGCAATCAAGGGTCGGACCGAGTACGTCGGCCTTACAGTTGGGCAGTTGAATTGAGGGAGAGGGGAAAGCGTCTCAAAAGCACCATCTGTGAAAAAGCTACAGTTGTCGGATTTATACAACAAAGAGGCTCACAGAACCCATTTTACAGTCAATAATATCAATGGCTTAGAACAGATCACGAACTATGAAAGTTGGCACGAGCGTTGCTGTAGATGAAGTGTCTTTTATTGAGGTCCTATGCGCCCGCAGCACACGTTAAGCCGAACGATTAGTTGCAAGGGGATCGGTCTCCACACCGGTCACCCGGTCACTCTGACTCTCCGCCCCGCGGCTCCGGATACCGGGCTGGTGTTCGTCCGGCATGGGGTCGGCAAGTCGGTGTCGGTGAAGGCCTCGGTCTGCAATCTCATTCCGACTGAACTCTGCACGGCCATCAGCGTGAACGGGACCTCGATCAAAACCATCGAGCATGTCCTCTCGGCGCTGGCCGGCTTGGAAGTGGACAACGCCTACGTGGAAGTGGATGCTCCGGAAGTGCCGGTCATGGACGGCAGCGCGGCGCCCTTCGTGCAGTTGATCAAGGCGGCCGGGATTGTTCCGCAAAGCCGACGGCAGCCGTTCCTGAAAATCACGAAGCCGATCGAAGTGTCGGATCGTGGCCGGTACGTGCGGATCGAACCGGCGTCCAGCTCGCGGATCACCTACACGATTCAGTACAACCACCCGCTCATTCAGACGCAGACCTACACGTTCGACTGGTCGGTGTCGGCGTTCGAGCAGGAAATTGCCAAGGCGCGCACGTTCGGGTTCCTCCAGGAAGTCGAAATGCTCTGGGCGAAGGGCCTGGCGAAGGGCGGCACGCTCGACAACACCGTCGTGCTGACGGAGCAAGGCGTGATGAACGAGTCCGGCCTGCGGTTCCAGGATGAATTCGTCCGGCACAAGGTCCTCGATCTGATCGGCGATGTGGCGCTGCTCGGCCTGCCGGTGATCGGGCACCTCGTGGCCGATCGCTCCGGCCATGCGCTTCACACCAAGCTGGTTGAAACCATTCTCCGGCAGCCTGAGTGCTGGACGCTCGTCCAATCTGACGAGGCGGTGACCAGTTCCGCTCAAGTCAAGCCAGTGTCTGCTTCGTATAGCCATGCCCCGGCGATGGCGGCCTCTCCCGCATTCTAAAGTTAGGACGCTGAAAAAGCCCTGCAACTTTGTTCTCGTTCACCCGTCTCCCTGCGACGTACCGAAAAACGTACGTCTCAGTCGCCGGGCTCCCTGCGGCCTCGTTGACAGATCTTTTTGAGCGTCCTCGGGAGCACTGCACTTCGCGTGTTGTTTTTTTTGACTTTTCTCTCGCTGTTCCCTCACACGTTTCCTATGTTACAGTGACGGCAGTTGCATCGACCGATTCATTGTTAAGGAGGCTGGCTATGAACGTTGTGAAGTCATGTGCGCTCGTTGCAGGGATGCTGCTTGTCGCCGGCTGCGGGCATCACGGTGCCTATCAGCACGGCGGTGGTCAGGGCGGCGGGATGGGACAGGGGCATGGGGCCGATCGGGGCAAGGAAGTGATGGCTGCAGTGGAGAAGGCCGTGCCGGATCCCGACAAGGCCAAGCGCGTGCAGGACGCACTGAAGGAAATCATGGAAGAAGCCACGCAGTCCTACAAGCAGAACCGCGAGTTTCATCGGAAACTCTACGAGCTCAATGCCAACTACACTGCGGCCCCGGAGGAGTTCACCAGGATTCTGGACGATCTGAACAACAATCGTATGCGGACCGGCGTAAAAATTCTGGCGACGCGGTTCAAGATCAAGGAGATGTTGACGGCCGAAGAGTGGAAGGCCTTCACGGACAATTTGAATGCGTCACGGGCCCGGTACATGCACGGCCATGAGGCGGCGGAAGGGAAAGAAGGGAAGAAAGCAGAGAAGGACGGGTACTAATCGGCAGGGGCTACTTCAGCCAGCCGAGATCTGGCAACGAATTCAAGCAGAGCAGCATTCCTGAAGAACCGTTTATCTTAAGTGCGGTCACGGAGGCGTGGCCGATCTGCATGTGGCGCATGGTCTGGAGGTCAGTCTCCAGATAATGCGCCACAATGGTTCTGATGACATCCGCGTGGCTGACGAATATCGCCGATCCAGCCTTCATCCGACCCAGCGCGCGCTCTACCGCGGCGATGGCGCGCTGCTGCACCTCGCCCAGCGTTTCTCCCCCGGGTGGCCGGGCCTCCTGAGGCAACCGGTAGAAATTCACCCGCGCCGGATCGCCGTCGAACTCATTCCAATAGCGTCCCTCCCATTCTCCGACACCGATTTCGCTCAAGCCGGGCTCCTTGATCACAGGCATACGCAGGGTTGACGCAAGAATGTCCGCCGTCTGCCGTGCCCGGACGACCGGACTGGAATAGAGTGCCGGCGCCGGCAGGGCGGTCAATTGCAGCGCCAACCGTGCGGCTTGAGTCAGGCCGTTCTGATTCAGCGGAACCGGCCGGATGCCCATGATCTGGCCGCTGCGGTTCCAGTCGGTTTCGCCGTGCCTGACGAGCAGGATGGTGGGCATGTGCTCGCTCAGGGCCGGGACGGCGGTGATGTGTTTGCCGTCAGCGGTACACGAGTCCACGTGGCGGCGCCGTCGGTTGAACGATACAAGCCGCTGCCGTTCGTGCCCGCGTACAGGAGTTGCGGGTCGCGGGGGCTCATGACGAGTGTCCGGATATTCAATGTCGCCAGCCCTGCGTTCATGGCCTGCCAGGTCTGCCCGCCGTCCGCACTTTTCAGCACGCCGGCTCGCCCGCCAATATACAGGATGGCGTGCTGCGTCGGATGGACGGCCAGGCTGCTGATGAATTGATCGGGCAGCGACTGCCCGATCCGCATCCACGAGTCGGCGTGATTCGTCGTCTTGAACAGGCCGTTGGTCGTGCCGGCGTACACGATGTTCGAGTCCACGGGGTCCACCACGAGCGTGTTGACGCCCAACGCGAGCGAGGCGTCCAGCACCTCCTCAGGGATCAGGCCGGTGTTGACCTTTTGCCAGGACGCGGCGCTGTCGCGGCTGCGATAGGCGCCGCCGGTCGTGCCGGCGTAGAGTACACGCGGGTTTTTCGGATCCATCGCCAGCGCCACGACGATATGCACTTCCTTCATGCCCGCCATCTGCTCATCCCAACTGCGCCCGCCGTCGGCCGTGCGAAACACGCCCACCGTCGTCGCGAGATAAATGGTTTCGCTCCGGGCCGGGTGAAAGACGAATTGGTTGACGTAGGAGACATGCTCTTTCAGTCCCACGTTGTGTGGAAGCCAATGCTGGCCGCCGTCCGGGCTTTTGTACACGGCGTCTCCCATGGTGCCGGCGTAGATGGTCGCAGGGAGCTGGGGATCCACGGCCAGGGTCGTGACTCGCCTGGAGCTGAAGATGGGAAACTTTTCCCAGGTCGGACCGCCGTCACGGGTCTTATAGACCGCGTCGTTGGTGACGACATACATGATATTCGGATTGGTGGGATGGAGTGCGAGCGAGGCGATCGTGTCGCTGGAATCGCCGCAGGCCGGCACCACAATCAAGGCCAGCCCCGCGATTAGCCCACAAAAGTCACGCATATGCGTTTGCCCATGCCTGCTCACAACCGTTTTCTGATCGGTTTGGTGTAACCGGTCAGTTCCACATAACCCTGACCGGTGACAGGCGCGCCGCGCAGGTGTCCGGAAACCTCGACTGCACCTTCCCAATAGGTGACCTGCGTGCTGTGCGACGTCGTGAGTTCCTGGTCGGATAGCAGTGGGCGCAGATCCAGCGAAAGATCCAACGTCGGCACGGTCAGGCGCCAGCGACTGGGATACCGTCCGCCGCTCGCTTGGCTTGGCCAGTAATCCAATACGTCCACCTGCATGTCTGCTGCGGAGAGGTGCTGCGTTCGGCCGTCCGGGAAAATGGCGGTGCCGCTGGAGACCGGCGCGACCGTGCCGTCGGAGCGACGCAAGCGGTAGAGCATGAGTTCGGTCTTGTTCTCCAGTTGGACGCTGAACCAATCCCACCCGGCAAGATCGTCGCCCAAATCGCCGGAGCCGAACTCATGGTCCATCCAACTCAGGCCGTTGACGGCGAACCGTTCCCCATTGATGGTCAGCGCGCCTGATGTGGCCAGGCGGGGAAACGAATAATAATGCGAGCCCTGTATGGGAGCGTTGCCCTTGCGGCTCACGCCGCGCTGGCCGTGCACGATCGGCGGTTTCTCAGGCGTGACCGTCAGGTCGAGCGAAAACTCGTCAGTGCCGGCGAGCACGCGATGGTGTTCATGCGGCGATGCGGACGCCTCGATGCTCCATCGGTCGATCCAGACGTGCAGACGCCCGGCGTCGGCGCCTGCCTTGCCCAATCCGGCTCGGCTGACTTTTTCGGCGTAGCGGAATCGCTTCTGATCGAGATCGGACAGTGCGACATGGGCCAGATAGAGCTGGCGGATCGCCCAGTGCGACGAGTTGGCGCCGACTCGCTCCGGTTCGATGCCACGCCGGAAGAACGTCACTTGATAGCCGAACCGTCGGCCATTTGCAGCCGTGAGGTGGCCGGTGTAGTACCACCACTCGGTACGAAAGTCGTCATGGGTCCCGTGGTCGTGCGGGAAGCGGTACCGATAGTCCGGCTCGGCCGAACGGAATCCGGCCGGCCGGGTGTGATTCGACGGGGTGTCTGACGAAATGGCGTGGAGTGCGCCGGAAAATGTCAGCACGCCGATTGCGACAAAGAGGAACCGGCCGAGCCAGTGGCCGGTACGTATTCGTAAAAAAGCCAGCGAGATCATGCGCGCGCAGCTTATCACACGGCACGCGCGAGCGTGCAATTCGCCCGTCCTGGAGCGGATTTTCTCATGGTGCGGAGCCGGCATTCGAGGTTCCCGTTTGGTTGACAAGGCGCGAGAGCTTCGGCTATCGTGAAGCATGCAAACGGAACCCGACCGGTCGTACTCCGAACAAGAGCCGGCGTTTCCGATACCCGATCGCATTCCGGTTTTCCCCCTTCCCAACGTCGTCTTCTTCCCAAAAACGTATCTCCCGCTGCACATCTTCGAGCCACGCTATCGTGAGATGATTGCCGACACGACGGTGCGCGGGCAGTGCATCGGCATGGCGCTGCTGAAGGAAGGCTGGGAACAGAATTACGACGCCAACCCCCCGATGTTCGACGTGGGCTGCGTGGGCCGGATCGTCAGCATGCAGCGCCTGTCTGACGGCCGATCCAATATTCTGCTTCAGGGGCTGCGCCGATACGAAATCCGAGAGCAATTTTACGACAAGCCGTACCGCGAGGCCCGCGTTGCCTTAAAAGAGGAAGAGTCCGACACCTCGCTCGACCCGGCGGTCCGTGCCGAGTTGTTGCGTGCCGTCGGGGATTACCTGCGGATGGCCGGCGATGGGGTGACATGGCGGGAATTCTTCCGGCTCGACATTCCCGACGAGATTCTGGTCAACCATCTGTCCGTGGGCCTGGAGTGCACGCCGCTCGAAAAACAGTTCCTGCTCGAAGCCGAAACCCTCCGGCAGCGCGCCCGCCGGTTGAACGACCTGATTCAGTTCATG
>JBGPNZ010000023.1:0-15502 GCA_041487795.1 Nitrospiraceae bacterium | reverse complement strand
ATGACCCCATGGCGCGCGAGGAATATCGTGAAGGAGATACAGAGATGAAAGAAGCGAACGAATCACATTTGCAATCCATCATGCAGAAATTTGAACAGAAATTGGCGAAATCCAAAGACGCCAAGGACCGGCAACAATCTGAAGAAGATACCTTCTGCCTGGAGTTTAAGCGAGTCCGAACAGAGGTCATTCGTCCTGCGATGGACGATATTGGAAACCAGCTGAAGGCCAAAGGCCATAATGTTGAAGTTGCAGAAGTCGGTGACGAGCGAAGCAAACGAGATGCAAAAATAACTATGCGCGTCATGATCGGTGGAGTGCCCAGTTCTGCCTATATACCCGAAAACACGGCGTTGGTGTCCTTCTGTCACACGGGGCACACGACCGTCTCGATTCAAGCGAGTACGCCGTCTCAACACAAGAGTGAATTTGCGGGATCGCGAGGAAATTATGCGCTCTCTGAAATCACGACCGATTTGGTTGAGAAAAAAATTCTCGAGGTTCTCGAGGAGGTTTTTAGCCCGGGATTGAAACGGGGCTAACCAGCCATAGACGTCACAACGCTCAGCAGGGGATAGGTCGGCCAGGAACGGAGCATCGAACTGAGAAAGGTGTCAGGAACCTTTTCTTTTCTCCCACGCCGCCCCCCACCACAGCTCCCACTCGCCGTCTCCAGCATTTGCCCGTGCCAGCTGCGTTTCTTGACTTCCCGCCGAGGCAGGCTTAAATTTATGGGTGTGCAGTGTAGCCAATCTCCCAGGATGTGACGGATGGCTGAACAAGAGAATGGGCGAGGCGCAGTTTCGATGGAACACACGCGAGAGCGGCGCGTCATGGTTAAAGCTCCTGTGTCGTTCGAAGGGAAGTCTGGTACAGGGCGGGGGACCATCTTTAACCTCTCCCTCGGCGGCTGTGCCCTGGAAAGCATCGCAGGCGTTGACATGGATGCCACGATTAAACTGAGTCTGCATATCCCGACTGACAAGAGGCCGGTGACAGTTGGCCGGGCCAAAGTGACCTGGACGGCGGGACACGATGTCGGTGTCGAATTTCTGAACATGAACGAGACCGGCAAGACGCGCCTGCGAAACTATCTCGATAAGCTCCTCAAGAACGCTCCCCTAACCAACAAGTCCTGATCGTCCTTCGGGGGCATCGGACGAGGCCGTTCTCCATCCCGCCGCGCTGACACCTTCCGCGGAAAGCAACAAGTCGCAAGTTCCAAGCAACACGTAAGAAGCTCTTCACGCACGCCTCCCACCACGAATCCGTCCTCAGGACCACGCATTTTCCACTGTCTGCTTCACCCTGCGCCGTTGTGCGGAATCGCTCAGTTTTCCCATGCTGTGTTTCTCTCGAGCTGGAAATCCCTCATAGTTTCCATGCCCTAGCGGCTCGCCGCGCCGTGTAACTTTGGCATCGTGATTGCCACTAATAGATTGAGGCGGACGACAGGCAAGAAATCCAGAGATGGCTTTCTGCCTGCGAACCGAACGGATCGACCCGGAGGGAGGCGCATGGCCTGCATACGGTGCGGCGGATTGCTGGTGACGGATGACTTCGCCGATTTGTGGGAGTCGAGTGGCCCGATGGAATTCCAGGGGGTGCGGTGTCTGAACTGCGGCTCCATCGAAGACGACGTGATCCGCGCCAACCGGCTTCAGCCCCCGCTGCCTCGCCACTCACGGCCTTCCGGCGTGGCCAGAGAGGGGCGGCATCTTGGGCTTGAATCAGGGCGAATCGGGTGAGGGTCTGTTCTGTTCACGGAGCCACGGCTCATCGGCGCGAACAATGCCGCCGGCACAACAGCGGAAGGAAGCGCGGCGGTTGTGCCCCGCTGCGTGGATGCCCTCTGCTCCTCCTGTGAGGGGGCATCTCCTTCCGTCTGTGCCTGTCTTGACTCCTTCCTCCCAATCGGCCTAGCCTTGCTTCGCTCAAGGCTCATCACGAAGAGACTGGCGGAGTCTTTCGGAAGGCGAAGCGGCAAGGGAGGTCATGATGTCGATATGGGCAGGCGTGGTGATTTACCAACTCAATCCTGGGAAAAAAGCGCGTGCGACGGCCGCCTGGCAGGAGCGCGTGCTGCCGTTTTTGCGCAAGCAAAGGGATTTCAAGGGTGCGTACTGGCTGGTCGGGCGGGAAGGGGATCGCGCGTTCAGCGTCGAGTTATGGGACAACGACATCGCGTCCAGCACATTCGAAACCAGCGGCCTGTTCAAGAAACTGATGGCCAATTTTGATCTGCTTGTGGCGCATCCGCCGGTGCGTCTCGAATGCCAGGCGGAAGACTTCCTCGTGGCCGCACCCGCCGGAGCGGCTCCGGTCTCAGGCCAGCCCACCGACCCGGCTGCACCGCCGAAGCCTGAAGGACTGGCCTTGAAACTTCTGGAGACGATACGAGGCTGGAAATCCAAGAGCTGAGCCCGCTGCGATCCTTTTCGTCGCGCGCATCCCGGGATGCGCTTCAGAAATCACCCTCACTCTTCCCCCGAATCTGAAACCCTCGCGCATATGTGCTTGCCATGCGCATAAAAACCCGGCAAGAACAGAGAAAAGGTGTCAGGAATCGAAGGAGGGGAAGGGTGTCGGATGCCGAGAGACAGGGTACCGGACCCCGTTTTTCCCTCTGTGGATATCCTCAGAGGGAAAAATGACGGTTTCTACCGAGAGGGGATTGACTTTTCCCTCTGGTTGCCTCATTCTCGCGCCAACTGCACGGGATGTGCGGTGCGATTGACCCCCACAATAATTGAAAGGAGAACCCCACAATGGCTAAGTCGAAGAGAAAGCCGAGTGCCGCATTCATGAAACCGGTGACCCCCAGCGCCAATCTCGGCGAGGTGATCGGCCACAGCGCGATGCCGCGCACCCAGGTGACCAAGAAGATCTGGCAGTACATCAAGCGCCACAAGCTGCAGGATAAGAAGAACAGGCGCATGATTAATGCGGACGAGGCGCTCAAGGCGGTATTCGGCGGCAAGAAGCAAGTCAACATGTTCGAGATGACGAAACTCGTCAGCCGGCAACTGAAGTAGTCCGCAGTCAGTCATAGGCCTCGCGACGCTGTACAGGCGTATCGGGGAGAATGAGAAACGGTGTCAGGCGCTATGTCTTGGTGTCTGGCACCGTTGCTGTTCACGGAGCATGAGATTTCGTCATGGCGCCAGACAAGCCGGAACTTCTGCAGGCCTTTTTCAACAAGGGCGTCTTTCGCGGCGCCTGCCCGGCGTGCATGGTGTCGCATAATTTCGCGCCCGCGGAATTCACGAGCAAGACGATCGCCTACACCTGCCCGTGCGGCCGCCTCTATACCGTCCTACCGTTGGGACTCCGCGGCGGCCAGCGCAAGGCGGTCAATTTACCCGGTTCCCTGTCGGGGAAGCCGGATAAAGGGCCGGTGCGCGTGCCGTGCCTGGTCCGGGATATTTCCACTAAAGGGATCGGCGTCACGCTCGACACGATGAACGTCGAGATGGCCGAGACCCTGCAGCTTCGAGTCAAGCTGGATGACGCCAAAAAAACGGCACTGTTGCTGTCCTGCAAAGTGCGCCGGAAGCTGAAAGCGGGCAGCCAGCTCCTGCTGGGGTTGGAATTCGAACAACTGGATCTCGATTCCCAGTCCGCGCTCGCGCGCTATCTCGCGCAATAGGATCGCCGAAACGGTGCCTGACGCCATTTCGGCCTCTCCTGGCAGGCTAGAGGCTAGGGGCGAGAGGCAAGGGATTGAACATCATAATCTTCCACGCCGCTAGCCTCTTGCCTCTAGCCCCTCGCCTTCTGTCAGGCGCAGGGTGTAGAGGTAGCGATAGAGCCCGTCGCGCGTCATGAGCTGCTCGTGGGTGCCGTCCTCGACAAGCCGGCCTTTCTGCAAGACCAAAATTCGATTTGCGCGTTGGATGGTGGTGAGCCGGTGGGCGATGACGAAGCTCGTCCGGCCCGACATGAGCCGGTCCAGCGCTTCCTGCACGAGCCGTTCCGACTCGGCGTCCAGAGCCGAGGTCGCTTCATCCAGAATCAGAATGCGCGGGTTCTTGAGCACGGCCCGCGCGATGGCCAGCCGCTGCCGCTGGCCGCCTGAGAGATTCACGCCCTTTTCGCCCACCACCGTGTGATAGCCGTCCGGCATGGCGTTGATGAAGTCGTGCGCGTTGGCGTCCTTGCTGGCGGCGATGACGTCCTGCTCCGAGGCGCCGTCGCGGCCGTAGCGGATATTGTCCAAGATGGTGCCGCCGAACAGGATAGTCTCCTGCGGGACGAGCGCGATCTGCCGGTAGAGGCTGTCGAGCCGGACCGTGCGCAGGTCGTGGCCGTCGATCGTAATCGAGCCCTCGAGGGGATCGTAGAACCGGTGGAGCAGATTGATGAGCGTGGTTTTGCCGGAGCCGGTCGGGCCAACCAGCGCGACCATCTGGCCGGGGGCGACCTCGAACGACACGTCCGAGAGGACCGGCTGCCGGGGATCGTACGCGAAGCTGACGCGCGCGACCTGCACATGGCCCTTGATGGGCGGCAGTTCGACGGCTTCAGGCTGATCGCGAATGTCGGGCTGCGTGTCGAGCATCTCGAAGACGCGTTGCATGGCGCCCTGCGCTTCCTTGATCTGCGAAAACACCCGCGCCGCCGACCCGAACGGGCCGATCAGAATGCCGGCAAACAAGACAAAGGCAAACAGGTCGCCGGGCGAAATGGTCCCCTCGATGACCTGGCGGCCGCCGTACCACAGGACGGCCGCGGCCGAGGCAAAGGTCAGCAGGGTGATGACCGGCACGAACACGGCCATGATCGCGGCGCGGCGCAGGGCGGACTGCACGTTGGAGTGGACCTGCGCGGCGAAGCGCCGTTCCTCCCGCCCGGTTTGGACGAAGGATTTGACGACTCTGATTCCGGAGATGACTTCCTCGGCGATGGTGGTGGTGCCCGCGGTCTTGTCCTGGATCGTCGTGGAGAGGGCCCGGAGTTTCCGGCCGAAGAACTTGGCGACGAGCACCAGGATGGGCAGCAATATCAGAATCAGCAGGCAGAGGCGCCAATTCATCACCAGCAGAAAGCCGACGCCGCCGACGAAGGTGACCAGGTGCTTGGCGGAATCGATGGGCGTTTCCGTGACCGTGGTCTGGATGACGCCGACGTCGTTCATGAGACGGGAGAGAATTTCCCCCGTGCGCCGCTTGGCGAAGAAGCTCAGCGAGAGCCGCTGGAGATGGCTGAACAGGTGCGTGCGGAAGTCCGCCATGACCCGCTGGGAAACCCACGCGACGAGATAGCTATGGCCCATGGACAGCAGGCCCTGGGCGGTCATCAGGCCGAGGAAGATCCAGACAAGGGCGGTCATGCCGTCGATGTCGCGCTGGATGGTGATGACGTCCCACAGCCGGCCGGCCAGGCGCAGGAGCACGAGGTTCAGCGCCGCCGCGGTGGCCACGAGCGCGATGGCGGCCGCCATACGCGGCAGATAGGGCTTCAGGAATGGAAAGAAGCGGGAGTAGTAAGACATCAGGACGCGTGACGAGTAATGAGTGATGTGTGATCGGTGACGAGGGAGGGGGCACGAACGATCAGTGATGGATCGTGCCCATCACGCATCACGCATCACTGATCACGGATTTACATCTGCTGGATGGATTCGATCAGGTTCTTGTTCAGCGCCACGAAGTCCGCCTGCGTTTTGTCGTTGATCACCACATCGGTCAGATTGATGAACAGGCGCGATTCCTCGTTCAGCACATCCGAGACGCGGTTCCGCATGGGCGGAATGACGAAATCCCCGACGTAGGTGTGATTCACCGTTGTGATACGCACGCGGACTTTTTTCATCTCGGGCATGGGCGCCTCCGGCTGTCCGTGGGATTATCCCTGGGTTCTGCGACGCAGGAATTTCTGCTTCCTGCGCAACTTTTTGAACTTATGCTTGCGCATTTTCTTCCGACGCTTTTTCAGCACACTGGACATCGTGACTCCTCTGTTGGCGCGAGAGTGTAGTGGGTTTTGCTTGCAAATGCAAGCCGGCGGCCCGGCGCACGGCGGTGCGCGCAGGGCCGCGCGGGAAAGGCGGGAAACGCGCGACTCGATTCGCGCAAGTCGCGCCCGTCCCGCGAGTCACGCGGAGCGGCTTGACGTGTTCCGTCTTCACTACATATACTGCGCCATGTTTTATCTGACGCGATTGCCGGCTCTGATATTCGTGGCCTGCTTGCTGTGGGCTGCCGGCCAGACGGCGGGGTGTTCGTCGAAAGAGAACCGGTATCCGGAAGACCGCGCCCGCTTTGTGAAGATCGACAAGGTGGTGGAAGAACTGCGCAATGCTTATAGCCGGCGGGACCTCTCGGACATCCAGGGCCTCATGCTGCCGCACGAAGCACTGGAAAAAACGGCGAACGACATCCAGCAGGATTTCCAGACCTACCAGGAGATCGCCCTCGAATGGACCATCGACCGGATCGTGATCGAAGGGGAGACGATCGAGGTTGTGGTGAACTGGGCGGGACAATGGCGAAAGACCCCCGCTGATACGGGCACCCGCGAGCGCGGCCAGGGAGTGCTCCGGTGGGCCGGCCAAAAAACCGTTCTCCTCGATGGCCTGGACGGCGATCTGCCCTTCGGCATGGCGTTGCGACGGGCGGGGGAACCGCCGCGCACCGGCCCCTCTCGCTAACGAAATCATTCGGGCTCATGGCCGTTTCCACACGCGTCACGTCTTCTCTCCGTTCTCCCGATGCAGAGTTCCTGGTGATCGGCAGCGGCGTGGCCGGCCTTCGCGCGGCCATTGAATTGAGCCGGCATGGCCGCGTGCTGATGCTCACCAAGGGCAACCCGCTGGAAAGCAGCTCGATCTACGCGCAGGGCGGCGTGGCGGTCGCGCTCAGCGAAGAAGACGACGTCTCCATCCATTTGAACGACACCCTGAAGGCGGGCCACGGTCTCTGCCGGCGCGAAGCCGTGCGCGTGCTTGTGGAAGAGGGGCCCGGCCGCATCCGGGAACTCATCGCCTGGGGCGCCCGTTTCGATAAGATCGGCAGCAAATTCGCGTTCGCCCACGAAGCGGCGCATAGCCGCAGCCGTATCCTGCGCGCGCGCGGCGACGCGACCGGCAACGAAATGGTGCGGGCACTGACGGTGCAGGCCCGCCGGCAGAAACACATCCGGTGGCTGGGGCGCCACTTCACCGTGGATTTGGTGATGGCCGACGGCCGCTGCCGCGGCGCGCTGGTGTTGGACGAAACGACCGGCGCCCGCTTCGTCGTGCCGGCCAGGGCCGTCCTCCTCTCGACAGGCGGCGCGGGGCAGATCTACGCGCGAACAACCAATCCGCCCAACGCGACCGGCGACGGCATGGCGATGGCGTATCGGGCCGGTGCGATTCTGGAAGATATGGAGTTCGTGCAATTCCATCCGACGGCGCTCTATCTGCCGAACAGCCCGCCGTTTCTCTTATCCGAAGCGATCCGCGGCGAGGGTGGCCGGCTTCGAAATATCAAAGGCGAGTTGTTTATGCACCGCTACCATCCGGACGGCGCGCTGGCGCCGCGGGATATTGTCTCTCGCGCGATCTGGTCGGAGATGGCGGCGACGCGCTCCCGGCACGTCTATCTGGACGCGACGCACCTCAGCGCCTCCTTCATCAAGCAGCGGTTCCCGACGATTTATTCCACCTGCCTCCGCTACGACATCGACATGACCGAAGAGTGGATTCCGGTCTCGCCCAGCGCCCATTACATGATGGGCGGGGTGCGGACGGATGTGCAGGGGGCCACCAGCCTGCCGGGTTTGTTTGCCGCGGGTGAGGTGGCCTGCAGCGGCGTGCACGGCGCCAACCGGCTGGCCAGCAACTCGCTGCTCGAAGGATTGGTATTCGGCCGCCGTGCCGCGCTGGCGGCGGTGGCCTATGTGCGGCGGCGGGCAGGCACGTCCGGCTCACTCCCGTCCGTGCGCGAAATAGACGGCGGTCCGCTGGCGTCGCTGGAGGATGCCGAGAAGCTTCGCAGCTCGCTGCGGCGGGTGATGTGGGGCAAGGTCGGCCTGGCCCGCACGGGCGACTCGCTGGCCGGCGCGCTGGGGCAGCTCTCGCGGTGGGAACGGCTCGTGAGCCGTCCGTTTACCTCGCGCCGCGACCTGGAAGTCAAAAACATGGTGCAAGTGGCGCGCTGCGTGGCCGAAGCGGCCCTCTGGCGGGCCGACAGCGTCGGGGCGCACTATCGCGCCGATTACACAGGCACCAAAGGGATGGAATGGAAGCGGCACAGCGTCGTAGCGGCGCGAAGTCAAAAGTCAAAAGTAAAAAGGAAAAAGTAGCGGAACTTTTGTCTTTTAACTTTTGACTTACTCGGCAGGTTAATCCAGAAACCTGCCGAGGTTGGCGCGAAACTGCTCGTGCAACGACAGTGTCATGGAACCGGCTTGCCCGCTCCAAGAGTCAGACTTCAGCAGAGAAAACGGTCTAGATTCGACTGGAACTGCTCGTGCAACGACAGCGTGACGGGGCCCGGCTTGCCGGAGCCGACGAGGTGCTGGTCGACATCTCGCACCGGCATGATTTCCATCGTCGTATTGGTCAGGAAACATTCCTCCGCCTGCCGCAGCGCTTCCGGCGTATAGGCGCTCTCTTCGGTCTTGAGGCCCTGTTCCCGCGCCAGCGTCAGGACCACTTCACGCGTGATGCCGTCGAGAATCCCGCAGGCGACCGAGGGCGTGCAGAGCGCGCCGTGCTGGACGAAGAAGATGTTGCTGGTGGTGCATTCCGTCAGGCGCCCTTCGGCGTTGAGCATGACGCCGTCGAAGGCGCCGGCCTTGGTCGCTTCCTGCTTGGCCAGGATGTTGTTCAAAAAATTCAGCGACTTGATCTGCGGCGACAGGGCCGTGGCCAGGTTGCGGTGTACTGAAGTTGTCATCAGGCTGACGCCCTGCTTGAAGAGATGGGGCGGGTAGGCCTGAAACGGCTTGGCGATGACGACCACGGTCGGCTTCGGGCAGAGACTTGGATCAAGGCCGATCTCGCCCGTGCCGCGTGAAACAGTGATGCGGAGATAGGCGTCGCTCAGGCTGTTGCGCGCGATGGCGTCGCTCAGGAGGCTCGGCCAGTCTTTTTCCGGGATGGGGATGTCCAGGCCGATCAGCTTCGCCGAGCGCTGCAGGCGGGCCAGGTGATGCGTGAGCATGAAAATGCGGCCGCCGTAGGCTCGCAGCGTTTCATAGATGCCGTCCCCATAGAGGAAGCCGTGGTCGAAGACGGAGACCAGCGCGTCTTCGCGCGGCACAAAGCGGTCATTCAGAAAAATCCACATATTCAGACGTGATCCATGATGCGTGACGGGTGACGAGTTTGATGAGAGGAATTATACAGGCTATCGGGTCAGCTTTCACCTAACGCCTTGAAGAAGGCTTCGGCTTTATAGAGCGTCTCTTCGTATTCCTTGGCCGGATCGGAGTCCGCGACGATGCCGGCGCCGACCTGGAGATATCCGCGCCCGCCGACCAGCAGCATGGTGCGGATGATGATGTTGAGATCGAGGTCGCCGCTCCAACTGAGGTAGCCCATCGCGCCGGTGTAGGGCCCGCGCCGGACCGGTTCCAAACCCTCCAGAATCTCCATGCAGCGGATCTTCGGTACGCCGGTGATGGTGCCGCCGGGGAAGACGGCCTTGATCAGGTCGAAGCCATCCAATCCATCGCGCAACTCGCCCATGATGTTGGAGACGATATGGGAGACGTGGGAATAGCGCTCGACGATCATGAATTCGTCCGCGCGCACCGTGCCGTATTTGCACACGCGGCCCAGGTCGTTTCGTTCCAAATCGACCAGCATCAGATGCTCGGCGCGCTCCTTGGCGTTGGTGATCAGGTCTTCCGCGAGGTGGCGGTCTTCGGCGGGCGTGTGGCCGCGCGGCCGCGTGCCGGCGATCGGCCGCGTGTCGACCCGGCGGCCGTCCAGCCGTACCAGCCGCTCCGGCGACGAACTCACCAGCGTCATGTTCTCGAAGGCTAGCAGGCCGGCAAAGGGCGACGGATTCACCTCGCGCACACGGTTGTAGAGCGCCTCACCTGCGTGCTCCCGAAAATGCTCCAGCGGCCAGCCTGGGTCGCGGTCGATCGTCAGGCGGTGCGAGAGGTTGGCCTGATAGATGTCGCCGGACTTGATGAACTCCTGGCACTGGCGCGCGCGCTCGACATAGTCCGAACGGGCCTGATCGGGTTTGACGGTAAGATGGCCGATGTGCAGATCGGCCGCACCGCGCTTGCGCCGCGCCAGCAGTTTCGCATGCAGTTCGGACAGACGGTCGCAGCCTTCGCTATACAACTTCTCGCGCGATTGGCCCAGGGCCCGGTCGAGCGGGGGCGCGTAGATCAGATGCAGCATCCGCGTCTGGTGATCCACGGCGGCGAAGAGATCCACGAAGGCGAACAGCAGGTCCGGCAGGCGGAGATCGTCCGCGGCCAGGGTGGGCAACTTTTCGAATAGCCGGATCAAGTCGTAGCTGAGATAGCCGACTGCGCCGCCGATGAACGGCGGGGCGTCCTCCGGTCTGGGAATCCGCGAGGCCTTCAGTAATTCGGCGAGGGCCTTGAAGGGATCGCCCTTGTAGATGACGGACCCGTCGCGGGAGCGGAGTTCGTAGCGCGTGCCCTTGCCGGACAACTCCAGATAGGGATCGCTGCCGAAGAACGACCAGCGCGCCACCCCGCTACCGCCCTTGCCGCTTTCGAGCAGGAACGAGGGGCGGCCCGGCGCGGCGATTCGACGGTACAGCTCGAAGACGTCGGCCTCGGGCTGGGGCACCGAGAGAATGAGCGGCTGCGGCTGCGCCGCCATGAGGAAGCGCGCCCGCGACGGACGGACCATTTTCAGCATGGCGATAGTTTTACCACAAGATCAGCATTCTTGCCTTTTCTTTGCGACACTTGCGGAACGGACTTCCGGGCCATCCTGCGGCTTGACATTTCCTTCACAATTTTGCTTGAATGCGCGCCGGGTTCGGAGCCTACCGGGTAACAACAATGCCTCCCTCGACCGATCCGTTTTATGCGGGATTAGGGCAGGCGGTCCGGATCGGGACCGAGTTGCTCGCGGCCCTGATTGTCGGAGGCGGGTTAGGCTGGGCGGCTGACACGTACTTGTTTGCTTCCGGGCCCTGGGGCATGGTGGTTGGGCTGATCGTCGGTGCGGCGGCAGGCATTCGAAACGCGTATCGCGCAGCGCAAAAGTGGGATAAGCCAAGCTGACAGGCTGACAAGAGGCAAGTCAGAGCTGTTTTCAGAAGCTTGCAACTTGTCAGCTTGAAACTTCAGACCAAAGGATCCTGTTGTGGAAGAAAGTCCTCTCCATCCCTTCGAGCTGCACAATTATATTCCGATCAATCTGTTCGGCCTGGATATCTCCATCAACAAGGCCGTGATCATGATGTGGGTGGTGGTCGGGCTGACGGCTTTTCTCCTGGTGAAGGCCGGCCGGTCGCGCCGGATGGTCCCGACCAAGCTGCAGAGCCTGGGCGAGCTGCTCGTGGGCTTCATCCGCGACATCATTCTTGATACGATGGGCAAGGACGGCATGCGGTTTTTCCCGTTCATCGCGACGCTCTTCGTCTTCATTCTGTTCTGCAATATCCTGGGATTGATTCCAGGCACCTATACGGTCACCAGCCAGATCGTGGTCACGGCGGCGTTTGCCGTGTTCGTCTACAGTATGAGCGTGGTGCTTGGATTTGTGCTGCATGGCGTCAAGTTTCTAAGTATCCTTGTCCCGCCGGGCACGCCGGGCTGGCTGCTGCCGCTGATGATTCCGATCGAATTGGTGAGCCAGTTGGCGCGACCGCTCTCGCTGGCCGTCCGGCTCTTTGCGAACATGACGGCGGGGCATACGATCCTGGGCGTGCTCTTCGGCCTGACCATTACCGGCGGGTTGTTGATCGGCTGGCTGCCCTTTGCGTTCACGATCGCTATGAATGCCTTGGAAGTGGGCATTGCCTTTATCCAGGCTTATATTTTCACCGTGTTGACCTGTGTGTACCTGGGAGATGCGTTCCATCTCCATGGCGCCGAAGAGCACGCGCATTGAGCAGGAGCCAATAGCAAATAGCGAGCAGCGCGGAGTAGATTCTTGCTACCCGCTATCAGCTACTCGCTGTTCGCTCGTCTTAACTTAGGAAGGAGTCTACGACATGGATTCAGCAGCAGCAGCGTTGGTAGGCATGGGATTGGCGGCGGCGGGCTTTGCCGGAGCCGGCGTCGGGATCGGCTATATTTTCGGCAAGATGATCGAAGCGGTGGCGCGCCAGCCGGAAGCGGAAGGGCGGGTCGCCAAGTACATGTGGATCGGCTTCGCGCTGGTCGAAGCGATCGCATTGTATGGATTGGTCATCGCGTTCATCATCATGGGACTGCGCAAATAGGAGACAGGCTAAGGTTCAGGTTAAGGTTGAGTGAAGATTTGCCCGGATATTTTCTCAGCCTCAGCCTTAACCTTTCTGGTGTGACACATGCCGCAATTTGACACGCATTTCTTTTCGTCGCTGATTTTCTGGGAGTTCATCTCCTTCGGCATTCTGTTCTGGGTGCTGTGGAAGTTCGCTTTCCCGCCGATTCTCCAGACCCTTGATGAACGCGAGCGCAAGATCAAGGAAAGCCTGGAACAGGCGGACCGGCATCGCGCCGAGGCCGAGCAGAAGATGCAGGAATACGAGGCGAAACTCAAAACCGCCTCCAAGGAAGCCGAAGCGGTGCTGGCGGCAGCCAAAGAGCGGGCCCAGCGGATCATGGAAGAAAACGAGCAGCGTCTCAGGACGGAAACGCAGCGGTCCAAAGAAGATGCGACGCGCGAGATCGAGCAGGAGCGCCGGCGGGCGATTCAGGACATCCGCAATCAGACGACCGAGATGGCGTTGCTGGTGGCGGAAAAAGTGGTCGGCCGCAGCCTCACCGACGCCGATCACAAGCGCATGGCCGACGAAGCGCTGGCCTCCATCGCCGAAAGTCACCAGGGATCAAGGGGTAAGGGATAAAGGGGTAGCGATCGCCTTTTTGTTGATGCCCTTATCTCTCTATCCCTTTACCCCTCTACCCCGTTACTCTGTTTCCGCTGCCTCTGCGATAGCCGGCTGGGTCAAGAGTGACGGAGGCGAATCCGAAGTCGCGGAGTTGCTCTGTAACCGCGGCGCTCATGACCGGCTCCAGCAAGCGGGACACTTCCGAGGAGTCCACTTCCACACGTGCCGCTCCCTCCGAATCCCGCACACGCACCTGCCGGAATCCCTGTCCCAGCAGAAACGCTTCGGCCCGTTCCACGCGCGAGAGTTTCTCGACCGTGATGGGCGTGCCCCGTTGAATGCGGGAGGAGAGGCAGGCCGCAGCAGGCTTGTCCCAGTTGGACAGCGTCAGTTCCCTGGCCAGTTCGCGGACTGCGATCTTGGACAGTCCGGCTTCAACCAGCGGGCTGCGCACGCCCCACTCGCGGGCCGCCTTGAGGCCGGGCCGTTCGTCGCCCAAATCATCCAGGTTCGTTCCGTCCACCACGGCGCGTATCTTCAGCTCCTGTTGCAGGCTCCCCAGTAATTGGTAGAGATCCGTCTTGCAGTGGAAGCAACGGCTGGCGTCGTTCTGCACGAAGGTGGGAACTTGCAACTGATCGGTCTGGACAATCTGATGGCGCGCGCCGATCTCGGCGGCGAGCTTCGTGGCCCACTCGAGCTCAATATCGGGAAACGTCGGCGAGACCGCCGTGACGGCCAGCGCCTTGGCACCCAGCGCGTCGTACGCGACTTTCAGAACCAGCGTGCTGTCGATGCCTCCGGAAAAGGCGACTAACACCGATTCCACACCCTGTAGAATCTGCCGCAGTCTGTTGAGTTTCTGATGCAACATAGCTGGTTGCGCTCAGGTTCGAGGTTCGGGGTTCGAGGTTCTGGGGTTGAGAGCCGGAATTTCAACCTCGAACTTCGAACTCTTGAGAAACCTCGCACCCCCGTGACCTCGTTACCGTTACGGTTTTAATTTTGCCTCTCCCATCTTGCCGACGGCGACGAGCGCGTAGCGGTCTGGATGCAGGTACTGCCTGGCGACCCGCAGCACGTCGTCCGCGTTCACTTTGGCGATCCACGTCGGGTACTGCGTAAAGTAATCGAGGCCCAATCCATAAAATTCGACCTGGCAGAGGACTTCGGCCAGCTTGTGCGTCGTGTCGAACCGCATGGGAAAGCTGCCGATGAGATAGGACTTGGCTTCGGATAATTCTTTCGCCGAGACCGGCGCCGCTTTCATTCCGTTCAGTTCTTTCAAGACGCCGGTGAGCGCCTGGTTGGCCGTCGCGTTGCGGGTTTGAAGGCTGACCAGGAAGGGGCCGGCCGCGGCACGGGGCTCGAACTGACTCATGACGCCGTAGGCCAGGCCCTGCTTGTCGCGGATCGAATCCATCAGCCGCGAAGAAAATCCGCCGGCGCCCAGAATGTAGTTCATGACAGTGACGGCGTAAAAATCAGGATTCGTCCGGCTGATCCCGACGTGCCCGAGCACGAGCGTCGTCTGTGACAGCTCCTTGTCGATCAGTTTGACGACCGGCTTGTCGATGGCGGCCGGCGCCGCCGCGGTTCGCGCAGGTTCGGACCCCCTCTGCCACGATCCGAAATGTTTGTCGATCAGCGCGCTTGTCTGCTCCACGGTCACGTCGCCCACGACGGCCACAATCGTCCGATTGGGAAGATACTCGCGTGCGTGAAACGTCTGGACGTCCGCCCGGCTGATGGCGGGGAGGGTCTCTTCCGTTCCGTTGATCGGCCAGCTGTAGGGATGGCCGATAAATACGAGTTGGCTGAACGCTTTGCCGGCTACCGCTCCGGGGTCGTCCCGTTGCGCGATGATCTCGCCGAGGATGAGTTTCCGGACGCGCTCCAGTTCGGGTTCCGGAAACGACGGGTGCAGCAGGATGTCGGCCAGCAGCTCGAAACCCAGCTCGGTGTCCTTGGCCAGGACCCGCGTGGACGCCGTGGTGAAGTCATGCGTCGCTTTGGCTTCCAGCGCGCCGCCGACGAATTCGATCTGCTCCGCGAGTTGCGTCGCGTTTCTGGTCGTCGTGCCTTCGTCCAGCAGGCCGGCCGTCAAATTGGCCAGGCCGGCTTTCTCCGGCGGGTCCTGCACCGAGCCGGTTTTCACGAGCGCCTGAATCTGCACGATGGGCAGCGCGTGCTGCTCGACCACGAGGACGGTCAAACCGTTCGGTGTTACGAAGCGATGGGGTTTAATCTCCGCCGCATGCAGCGGCGTGGCAAGGACAACGAAGCACAAAATTGCCGCGAGACGCGCGGGAAAGGCGGGAAAAGCGCGACTCGAGTCGCGCAAGTCGCGCCCGTCTCGCTCCTCGCGCCTGAGACGTTGCGTCGGTGTCATTTCGCCTCCGCCGCTGTCTGGTTCGTCGGCGTGGGAATGAGGATACCGACGGTCCGTCCATCTTCGACCAGATACTTTTGCGCGACGCGTTTGACGTCGTCCGCTTTTACATCACGGAGTTTTTTCACGAACTGCT